>CADAKE010000041.1 GCA_902788445.1 uncultured Eubacteriales bacterium | reverse complement strand
GGGCGGTCACCGCCCTGGTGCGGGTCTGGGGCGCATAGCCCCAGCGTTCTCCTCGCTACATTTTCCGTGCGTTTTTATCCTTGGGAATATGACAGTTAGAAGAAGAATCGTATTATTCGATGCCTTGGGCGGCGGTGATGATGCTCATCAGGTAAACTTCTTCGGCGTTGCAGCCGCGGGAGAGGTCGTTGATGGGGGCGTTGAGGCCCTGGAGAATGGGGCCGATGGCCAGGAAGCCGCCGAGGCGCTGGGCGATCTTGTAGCCGATATTGCCGGACTGAATCTCCGGGAAAATAAAGGTGTTGGCATAGCCCGCCACCGGACTGCCGGGGAACTTGAGCTGGCCCACCTCGGGAACGAAGGCGGCGTCAAACTGCATTTCCCCATCGCAAGGAAGCTCGGGGTGAGATTGCTTGACGATGGCCGTCGCCTCGCGCATCAGCTCCGGGCCGGAACCGCTGGCGGAGCCGTTGGTGGAATAGGACAGCATGGCAATTTTGGGGTCGATGCCAAAGAGCCTGGCGGTTCGCGCGGTTTCGACGGCGACCTCCGCCACCTGCTGGGCGGCGCTCAGAATGACGTTGCCCTGATCGTCCAGTTTGTCCGCATAGGAAACGTTGATGGCGCAGTCGCCCATGGCGAGCATTTCATCGCCGCGAATGAGAATCATGCAGGAGGACACGAGGTTTGCCCCTTCCCGGGTCTTGACCAGCTGGAGCGCGGGACGCACGGTGTCGGCCGTGGAGTAGGTCGCGCCGCCGAGCAGGGCGTCGGCCAGGCCCTCCTTGACCAGCATGGTGCCGAAATAGTTGGGCCGGAGGAGCATTTCACGGGCCTGCTCTTCGGTGGCCTTGCCCTTGCGCAGCGCCACAAAATCCTCCACAAGCCGCTCCATGTCGGGATAGGAGGCGGGGTCGATGATCTCCAGCCCCTCAATGTCGAAGCCGCCCTCGGCGGCGGCCGCCATGACCTCGTCCGCGTTGCCGATCAGCACGGGCGTGAGGAAGCCTTCCTGCTTCAGCCGCGCGGCGGCTTCGAGGATGCGGGCGTCGGTGCCCTCGGTAAATACGAGCCTGCGGGGATTGGCCTTGAGAAGCTCCACGAGAGGATGCATGATTGCGGAAATGGTGTTCTCAGCGGTGGTGCTCGATTCCGCATAAGCTGTGATGGACAGGCACAGAAGCATCAGAACTGCCAGAACCAGGGAAATCGTTCTCTTCATAATATTCTCCATACCGGCGCGGCAGCCGGCAAGCCGGAAAGGAAAACGAGCGCCGCAGAATTTCCCGTTTTCGCGCTTATTTTTTATTGGAGGAACGGTACCTGTCCTCCGGGCCGCGCTCCCGCCAGATGCGGTCCGCGGCGTTCCGGACTTCATTGGAGGAGATGGCAATGATCTTCGGATTTTTGCCCTGCACCTCCCCGATGGCTTTTTCATAGCTCGAGATGAAGAATTCAATGCTTTCCTTCATCAGCAGCATGGCATAGCTGACGTCGCTTTGGGACACGATCAGGCGCCGCTCGGCCATTGCGTCCGCGTCGGCATGGCTGATTTTGTTTCGCACCTCGCCCAGGTGGAAATAGGCGTACAGGACGTTTTGCAGCGTGGCGATACTGCCGCACGCGGAATGGCCGCTGATCTTTGCGGGGTCCTGGTTCTGCGTGGACTGCGCCCGCAGGGCGGCATACGCGAGATTCCTGTCCTCCCCTTTGGAGCCGTTCAGCTTGACGCTGCCCCGGTCATAGTTCTTGACAAAATAGTGGTCGATATCATCCATCTTATAGTATTCATAGGGCTTCAATTCCAGCCGCTGCAACGCCAGCAGGTTTGTGACCTCGGGTTTGCGCGTTTCATCGGCGCAGTAGTAGAAGATGCCGGACTGCACCAGGATGGTCGGCGCAAAGGTTTCGATCAGGGTCAGAACCTGCTGATACAGCTGATGCCGATAGGCCCATTTGATCAGTTCGATAAAGAGGACATTGCCGTCGCACTCCAGCAGGGGGCCGTAATCCGCCTGGATACACCCGGCGATCACGCCGAACAGCAGCCCGTAATCCCCCGTATCCGTCCACAAACGGGCGTCTCTGAACAATCCGCGCAGTTGGCTGATGCCCTCCTGCACCTCGGAGAGGTTGCACATGGATATGCCCACGTCCACATGCCGCGCGGCATAGATCAGGCTGCTGATCCGCTCGTTGCGCTCTCCGCTTTTTTCCCAGAAGTCCACCAGCATATCCGTCTTGCTGTAATTCAGGAAAGCGTGCGCAGCGACCACCAGATACGTGGAAAGGGAAACGGCGGTGCTGTCGTCAATAAAGCCCGTCAGATTCCCGGAGAGCTCGTTCACCTTGTAAACCTTTTTCAGATGAACAGTGCTTCCCGGCGTGGAGATCAGAATATCCAGGATATTCAGGATCAGATGCTCGTCCACCACGGAATTGCTGCCCAGAGAAACAAAGAGGTTGATTTCATCCTGGTTTCCGTCCGCTTCCGGGTCCGCCTCCAGGATGCTGCTGACCCAATACTCCCGTTTCCCCAGCATGTCCGCCGGGATATAACGGGCCCGGACGTTTTCGTTGATCGGAAGAATCTCCAGCTTGGCGGAGGGCTTCAACTGCGTGTACAGATAATTCTTGACCCACTTCATGGTCAGCCGGGAATCCTTGCGGGCGTCAGGGAAGGCGGAAAAAAGCGCGTCCTTGAATTGCTCATACAGGGCTGGGCTGCACGCCAGTTCGTCAAACAGGCGGTTGAGCCGCTTTGTCTCCCGCTGCGAATACTTTTCCTGGAAGCTGCCGATAAAGTCGATGAGCTTTCCGCGCTCCTCCTCGGGCAGCAGCGCGTCATAAGCCTGCTGCTCCAGACTGATCTCATCAATATACTGCGCAATCCGGGCGCGGTACAGATCGAACGCGGAGAGAGACCCCGGCTCCGCGGCGAAAAGGGACCCCGCGTCCCGCAGGCGGATGGGCTTGGGCGCGTCCCCGCCGCCAGAGGACGCTTCCTCACCGATGACGAGTATTTCATCAATGGGGAACCGGGCCAGGATATATTTGGCGCTCGCTTCCATGCTCTGCATTGCTTCACAGTAGTCATAGCCAAATTCGTTCCGCGCGGAATAGTAACGCAGCGGCCGCTCGCTCTCCAGGGCGTCCAGGGATGTGAGAAGAATGTTCTTGTTCATGCCGATTCCTCTTTCGTTTTTTATGTGCCATCAAGTCCAATACGCTGGTTGTGCCGGACTGTCCCCCTTTCTATATATCATTTATTTTCAGGAATACAAGGGGGGTTTCCAGATTGTCAAATTCCAATTTTATGAATTGGTAATGATTCAATCGCGGTCAGGAGAGTTCAAAGTTCTAAGTTCTATCGTGAACGGCAAGAATAACTTCTTTTTGGGAACGCAGCAAAGAAGAAACGGCCTTTCGGTGTCATTCTGAGTCACGCGAAGCGTGAACGAAGAATCTCCCATCCTGTCATTTTTTCAGTAAGCCGCGTCAGGGAGGACGACGAGGGAGATCCTTCCTGCTCGCTTCGCGAGCGTCAGGATGACAATGGGGGATGGTTGAAAAATGTCACTTGGTTATTATTGGAAAGTGTTTTCTTAATTTGACGACATTGCCCTGTAGGGGCGGATATGATCCGCCCGTCCCTGTTGGAGAATAACGAACAGCTTTTTTGGACTCAAATGGACGATTTATAGGATACGGGCGGATGATATCCGCTCCTACGGTTACGAGGATTCGCGGCTGAAATTGTTCCATCGTGAGTCAACTGAACAATGAACAATACTTTTTTTCAACGACGCGGGAAAAAAACAGGATTTGACATTCTGGAAACCCCTCTTGAACGGGACGGAGAGATGCGGATATAATGACGCTGTCCATCTGATTCATGCGGAATAAGAAGGGAGAAAGAAAAAATGTCCAATTCTCATGCACAGAATGAACTCATGCGGGCGGAAAACAGCATGAGCGTCGATGAATATCTGGCACAGCTTCACGCGGATTATGATCCCGTCTACAGCTTGCTGATGAACTTCCAATGCGCCGTGATGGAAGTGGAAACAAAATTCAATTTACTCAACAACCGGCTGTCCATCCAGGGGGAGCATAACCCCATCGAATCCATCAAATCGAGGGTCAAGAGCCTCGACAGCATCGTGCGAAAGCTGGAAAAACTGAAGGTGCCGATCACGGTTGAATCCGTGGAGGAAAACTTGCTACGGAAGCGCCGGATCGAAAAGCCTGACAATAGGGTTTATTCACTTATTTCAGCGGGCACAGCCTGAACCGTGTGGAAAATAAAAAGAGGAGGATACTGTTTGGTTCCCGATCGGGCCAGGCATCGCATCCATATTTTCCGATGGGGATAAAAAATGCGGCTGGTAAAAATTGGATTTGACAATCTGGAACATTCTCTTGACAGAAAGTCAAAATTCATATATGTACTGTAAATATATGGGCAGCGATTCGCTGCCTGCCCGCCGACGGCTGAATCGGCCGCGGCAAATGGGCTGATTATTACTTGAATTGGAGGAATCCGCATGACGGCATTTACCTTGATTGTGATTCTGGGCGTACTGATGATTCTTGGGGGCATCGCCCTGCTGGCCACGCCGCTCATGAACTTTATGGGCGCGGGCTACTACATCATCATCCTCTTTTTCATTTCCGGTATCTTTGGCATCGTCCGGGGAATCCAGGAAAAACGTTACAACAAGGATTTTTTCTTCTCGATCCTCAGCCTCATTCTGGGCGTCGTCGGCTTCGTCGTGCCGGGCGCGGCTGCCATGAACAATTATGTGCTGCTCTATATGGCCGCGGGCTGGATAATCCTCCACAGCATCCTGTCTATCGCCTCCGCCATCGTGAACCGGGAAGAACAGGACGGTGTCGGCGGGATGGTGCTGGCGATTGTCCTGGGCGTGGTGGAGCTGATCCTGGGCGTCTATTCCATATTCCATCCCACCATGCTTGCCGTCAGCCTGGGCCTCCTGATCGGCTTCTACTATATTGAGTCCGGCTTCAGCGTTATCGCCATGGGAATGGCCGCCTGCAAAGGCGGCAACAGCCTGACGGTTCTGTTCACGGTTCTGGGCATTCTCACGATCATCGGCGGCATTTCCCTGCTTGCCACGCCGCTGCTCACTTTCGTGGGCGCCGGGTACTGCATCATCATGCTTTTCTTCGTCAACGGCGTTACCGGCATTGTCCGGGCAATCATGGAAAAGCGCTACGGCAAGGATTTCTTCCTTTCCATTCTCAGCCTGATCCTGGGCGTCGTGGGCTTTACGGTTCCCGGCATCGCTGATTTGAATAATTCCGTCCTGCTCTATATGGCCGCCGCCTGGTTCATTCTCCACGGCGTCCTGACGATCGTCGCCGCCATCAGGAGCCGGAAGGAAGGCGCGGGCGTCGCTTTGATGGTGATTGGCATCCTGCTGGGCGCGCTGGAACTGATTCTGGGCGTTTACTCCGTGGCGCATCCCGCGCTGCTTGCCGTCAGCCTGGGCATCCTGATCAGCTTCTACTTTATTGAATCTGGCTTCAATATGATCTTCATCGGCTCCAACCTCTCCCGGGCCGTGGCGATCAGCCGTGAGCAGAGCAGAACGGTGATTGTCAAATAATATCTCCAACGCGGCAATATCAGCGTACCCCCGGCATCACTTCCAAACCGTGCCGGGGTATTTATTATTTTATCAGATCACAGTATCAGGCTTACGCACCACCTGCCAGGCGGTGAAAGCGCATTTCATGATATTACGAATAAGACGGGGGTTCATCCTTAACAACATCTGAGAATAGTATAAGAAACTTTCCAATCAACACCCTACATTGCCATCTCGAGCGAAGGTGAGCGGGATGACAGCGTCGTAGTAAACGAAATAATAAATTGCTCTTTGAACAAGAAACGAAGTAAGCGCGGCCCTGCGGCTGATCGAAATCAAGGACGAATTGGCCGACACGGCGGAAAGATACGCGGATTTGTCCGAAAAGGCGGACCGCGTGATCCGGGAGATTAAAACCCAGCGCTACAGAGAGGTGCTGAATTGCCGTTATATCCTGGACCTGAGTTGGCGGAGTACAGCCGACGAGATGGACTACAGCAACGTGCAATCCGCCTACCGCGTCCATGGCTGGGCACTGGCCGCCGCGCAACGAGTAATGGACAAAATGAGCGATATGTAAAAAATGGGCAATACAGCACGATTTAAAACATCAAAAAACTTGAGAAAATTTGAAATGTATATTGAATGCGAGTATTGACAAGTGATAAAATGTATTCAGTGAAATAGATTCACGGCACGGATGGGCACCGGGACGCGAAGCTGCTTCATTTGGTCATCACCTCCTTCTAAAATCGGGCAAAAATAGAGCCTGGCAAGACTCTGAATTAGAATCAAGACAGGCTCTATTTTTGTACCTCAATCCAGAGGGATGAGCTCCTCAAGGGTGCAGTGCAGGGCGCGGCAGAGGGGGCGAAGCTCGTCAACCTCTGGCCGACGGGTCCCACGTTCCCAGTGTTGGATCATGCGCTCAGCGCTGGCGTCAGAATAACCAACCATTTTTCCCAGTTGCTTTTGTGTGATGTGTGCCGCCTTGCGCTTCTGCTGGATGATTTCGCCGATGGTCATTTATTACACCTCGCCTCTAGGCCCACATCCGCACCGGTGTCAAATTCTTCCGGGTGATAATTGTCCCGATAACCGGAGAATAGATCGTCAAGCGTTCTATGCGGACCGGCGTTGGCTTCAATCTCTTTGCGGATGAGCTGTTTAATATAGCCTTGCTTGCTTTCAACTTTGGAAAGCTGCTGTAGTATATCCGCGTCGGTGTTGTGGTTAAGATTCATGACAATTCTGGTCGTGTGTTCCTTAACCCAGGCTTTCTTCGCTTCACTGTCCGGCATATTTCCCTCATTTGGGGCCGGTTTTGCCCGGCCCGCTGTCGGTTGGTCAACGTTGCTCCGCGCCTTCAATGTAGGCGTTTATCAAGGCTTTGAGTTCTTCGACCGTGTAAGTCTTGTCCTTGTTCTGTTCAAGGATTTTCTGAAGGTCAAAAGCCATTGCCTTTTGAGCTAACAGGATTTCTAACGCGCTTGGCGGCATCTCTTTTCCTCCTTCCTTGACTTTTCCCATTGCTTGTGGTATGATGGCAACAGGTGAAGCGGCTTCCTGTTGCGGTCAGGAGTGCGGCCCTTCACGGAGATTATCCGAATGAGTAACCGTTATCCTTGCTGGGGGCGGTTACTTTTTCATTGCAGTAACAACTACCAAAGTAACTGTTGCGATTAAGTCCAACAACGCTAAAACTTCCGTTAAGGTCATTGGATTGCCTCCTTTCGTACCTGGAGGCCGCTCACCGCTTCACCCTCGCCGCTTGGTTGTTCCTTGCGACGTGCTTAGTATAGCATGGATGTACACCCATGTCAACCCCTTTTTCAAAATTTTTTGAGATTTTGAATGGCACACCGTTTCCGTCGTGCCAAGTCCCCTTTTCAGAAAATTTCAAGTTTTTTTCCGAAACTTTTGCTTCCGCTTATTAAACTTCCGGGACGTGGAGCCGTGTGGAATATAGGCTCAGAACAGACGAGAGAGACGGGGGCCGGGGGTAGCGGCGCGGCGGCTGGGCAGGAGCGGCGGCAAACGGTGGCGATGAAGAGGAAGCGGTCAGGGCTGGACGGCTGGCGTCCGATCGGCGCACGGAATGGAGATAAGATAGATGATCCATTTGGTAGGTGATAAAGATGAGCGAATGTCATGCACCGGCTGCCGCTGGATCGGAGCGGAAACAGAAATAACCATCCCCGGCTTCTGCCCGAAATGTCAAAAGGCAGGGAACTTCAACTTGCTTCACTGCGACATGCGGTTCACGCAGAAGGAACTGAAAATTCTCTGGACGCTGTTCGGTGATGTCCCGATCAATGACCAGGATGAGATCGAGGAAGATTTTCTCGACTTTACGAAAGGAACAGACAGGTTCGATGTTTGGCATTGGTTCGACGCTCGTACCCACGGCGTCGTAAATGCCCTTTTGGGCCTGACTACATTTTGACTACACACTATAATTTTTTAGGTGCATTTGATGCGTTATGTGCGTTCGTAACTAAGTCAGAATTCAGCCTCAAAATGCAAAAAAGAAGCCCGGAAAGCCATCTTTTTGGCCTTCCGGGCTCGTAGTTAAGTCTGGGTGGAGAGATTTGAACTCTCGGCCTCTTGAACCCCATTCAAGCACGCTACCAAGCTGCGCTACACCCAGTTACTTACCACGATGTTCCATGACCATTCAAACACCCAACTCTCCAACTTCTTGACTGTCAAGTGTTTGTACATGACCTAAGAACAGGATGTATTATAGCACTCCAAAGCGCCTTTGTCAATAGCAAAAAATCAGAATTTCAGGGTAATCATTTGTTGCAATTCTGTGACAAAAAAGTTACAGAATTGAGAGAGTATTGCAAAGGCGGATACCATCAGCCGAAAGAATCGGATGGCGGCAATCAACATTTCCACGGCTTGTATGGCATTGTTTAGCGCGGGCAGGCGTCTGATATTGGCACGATTCCCTTCTCTCTGTTCTATTGCCTAATCCCTACTCCCTATTCCCTACTCCCTGACCCCCCTCACGGCAGCTGAATCGTGGGGTCCTTCCTGCGCGGGCGGTAGATGGAAAACTTGCCGCCGATGCACTGCACAGGCGCGGCGTGCACCTTTTCGCAAAGCTCCTGGCACGCTTCCCGGGCGGAGAGCGGCGCTTCCCGCTGCACGGAGCACTTGATCAGTTCCCGCGCTTCCAGCGCGTCCCAGGCTTCCTTCACGGTGCCCTCCGTGATGCCTTCTTTTCCAATATACAGAATCGCGGGCAGGGTGTTGCACATGGAGCGCAGATACGCCCGCTGCTTGCTGGTAATCTCTAACGTCATCTTTTTGTTCCTCCCAAAATTCCTGTTGATCAAAGTGTGCAGAGTACAGAGTTCAGAGATGATAGATGACCAATTCAGCCGTTCTGTGCAAATGACAAAAATCTCTGCACTCTGTACTCTGAACTCTGTACTCCTGTTCCCTGCCGCTCAAATTTATTCGACAAAATCAAATTCCATATCCTCGATGCGCACGGTGCTTCCCTCCTGCGCCCCGGCTTCCCGCAGGGCGTCGATGATGCCCGCGCGGCGCAGGGTGCGATGGAACCAGTTGAGGGATTCCTCGTCGGAGAAGTTCACGCTGTCGATCAACTGCACCACCGCGCTGCCGGACACCACGAACACATGGCCGTCCTTGCTGACTTCAAAGGAACTGTTCTCCAGCATTTCAGGCAGCATTTCTTCCTCTGTGAAGGGCTCCATGGGCGGAAGCGCGGCCAGGGTATTCGCCACGCAGTTCATGAGTTCCTCAAAGCCCTGCCGGGTGGCGGCGCTGACGGGGAACACGGGATACTTGTCCCCGATGTGCTCCTTGAGCATCTGATAGCCCGTTTCGCCGTCGGGCAAGTCCATCTTGTTGGCGGCGATGATCTGGGGGCGGTCGGCCAGGTCGCCGTACTTCAAAAGCTCCTCATTGATCTGCTCGTAATCCTCCACCGGGTGCCTGCCCTCGCTGCCCGCCGCGTCGATCACGTGCAGCAGCAGCCGAGTACGTTCCACATGCCGCAGGAAGTCATGCCCCAGGCCCGCGCCCTCGCTGGCGCCCTCCACCAAGCCGGGGATATCCGCCATCACGAAGTCCTGGCCGTGATGCCGCACCATGCCCAGATTGGGGGTCAGGGTGGTGAAATGATAATTGGCGATCTTGGGCTTGGCCGCCGTAACCACGGACAGGATGGTGCTCTTGCCCACGTTCGGGAAGCCCACCAGGCCCACGTCCGCGATGGACTTGAGCTCCAGCACAAATTCATGCCGCTCGGTCTTGATGCCCGGCTTGGCGAAGTTGGGGGCCTGCCGGGTGGGCGTGGCAAAGTGGCTGTTGCCCCAGCCGCCGCGCCCGCCGCGAAGCAGCACCTTGCGCCGCCCGGCCTCGTACATATCGGCCACCACGACGCCGCTTTCCTTCTCGCGCACCACCGTGCCCACGGGCACCTTCACGATCAGTTCTTCCCCTCGCTTTCCCTGGCGGCGTCCGCTGGAGCCGTCGGCCCCGGCCTCGGCCTCGTACTTGCTGCGGAAACGGAAGTCCAAAAGCGTATGCATATTTTCATCGGCAAGCAGCACCACGTCGCCGCCGCGTCCGCCGTCGCCGCCGTCCGGGCCGCCGTTCTGAACAAACTTCTCCCGATGAAAGGAAACGCACCCGTTCCCGCCGTTGCCCGCCTTGGCGATAAAGGGCGCACGGTCAACAAAAGCCGCCATAAAAGCAACACCTCCCGGTGGTAAAATCCGCATTTGAGTATAACATGGAAACAGCCGGAAAGCAATTGGTTTTTTGGCTGTTTTCACCTTGCGGGAGCAGCCGGAGGTATGGTATAATTTTTTCCAGAAACAGAATTGTTATCCGCAAAGGAGAGCATCATGGCGTATCAGGATATCGCGGTTTTAGCCGGGAAAGTCCGGAACAATGTCGGCAAAGTCATTATCGGAAAGGAACAGCAATTCGACCTCATTTTTTCCGCCGTCATCGCGGGCGGGCACGTCTTATTGGAGGACGTGCCGGGCACGGGGAAAACGGTCATGGCCCGCAGCATCGCCGCGTCCATGCGCTGCGGCTTTTCCCGCCTGCAATTTACCCCCGACCTCCTGCCCGCCGACATTACGGGCATGAGCGTATTCAAGCCCAGCGACGGCACGTTTTCCTTCGTGCCCGGCCCGGTGTTCACCCACGTCCTTTTGGCCGATGAAATCAACCGCGCCACGCCGCGCACCCAGTCCGCGCTATTGGAATGCATGGAGGAAAAACAGGTGACGGAGGGCGGCGTGACCCGCAAGCTGGAACGCCCGTTCCTGGTGATCGCCACCCAAAACCCGGTGGAAACCCAGGGCACCTTTCCCCTGCCGGAAGCGCAGCTGGACAGGTTTCTGCTGAAGCTGTCCATGGGATACCCGGACGGAAAAGAAGCCCTGCAAATCATGGAGCGTTTCATCCGCGGCAATCCGCTCAGCGATTTGCGGCCCGTGGCGGAGCGGGAGGAAATCCTCGCGGCGCAGGATACGTTCAGCCAGTGCCGGGTATCCGAGCCGGTGATGGGTTATATCGCCGCGCTGTGCGAAGCGACGCGGGATAAAGAGCGCGCGCTGCTGGGCGTCTCTCCCAGGGGGATGCTGGCGCTGCTCCGCGTGAGCCAGGCTTACGCCGCCATCCAGGGCCGGGACTACGTGATTCCCGACGACGTGAAAAGGCTGGCTGTGCCCGTGATGGCGCACCGGGTGATTCTGCGCGGCCTGTACGGCAAGGCGGGCGAAAACGAGCGTTTCATCCGGGAACTGCTGGACAAAATCCCCGCGCCGACGGAGACGGTGGCATGAACGGCTGGGTGCTGACGCTGGCGCTGGCAGTCATTGCGATTTTGCAGCGCTGGCTGCTGAATACGTTCGGGCTCAAGGGCCTGTCCTACACCCGCCGCTTTTCCAAAAAAGCCGCCTGGGCGGGCGAGGAAGCGGAAATGATCGAGGTCATCCGCAACGACCGGCTGTTCTTCATCCCCTGGCTGCGGGCGGAGAGCCGCATCTCCCCCTTCCTGCGCCTGGGGAAGCAGGACAATTTAGCCGTCAGCGGCGAACGCTACCACAAAAGCATCTTTACCCTGCGCCCCTTCCAGCAGATCACGCGGCGGCACCGGGTGCGCCTGCTCAAGCGCGGGGAGTACGACGTGGGCAACGTGGCCCTGACGGCGGGCGACCTGTTCGGCTTTGGCGGGAAGGGCCTTGATCTTTACGCCCCGGCCCGCATCCTGGTGTATCCGAAATTATTGGAAGAAAAAGATCTTCCGCTTCCCGTCTCCCGCCTGCAGGGGGACTTGATCGTGCGCCGCCATTACCTGACCGACCCGTTCCTGGTCAACGGCATCCGGGGCTACCGGCCCGGCGACCCCATCCGGGATATTCACTGGCCCGCGTCCGCGCGGATGGGGGGCTTGCAGGTCAAGACGCATGACTATACTGCCGACACCAAATTGCTGGTCGTGATCAACGCGCAGATGAGCGAAAGCCAGTGGGGCGAGCTCATGGACTACGAGCAGGACATGATCGAGCGAGCCATCTCCATCGCGGCGACGGTATGCCTGCGGGTGCTTTCCGCCGGGGTCGCGGCGGGCTTTGCCGCGAACATGCCCCTGGAGGACGGGGAACCCCCCGCCCTATTGCCCCCTGAAAATCACAGCGCCCGGGAGGAAGAACTGCTGGCCGCCTTCGCGCGGCTCAAAATCCTGCGGTGCCGGAATTTCCTTTCCTTCCTGGACGATCTTTCCTTCCTCCGGGGAACGGATATCCTGATTCTCTCCGCCTACACCAGCGAGGCCATCGAAGAAAAAGCCGCGCTGCTGCGGGCGCTCGGCAACACCGTCACGCTTCATTTGCTGGAAAAGGAGGAGAAAGCCGCGTGAATCGCAGGCTGCGCATCTGGCCCATGAAAGCCCTGGCCGCGTTCGCGCTGGCGTGCGGCATGTTTCCGGTAAGCGTGATTTTGGGCCGGTGGCTGTTTCCGGAAAGCCGGGCGCTGTGGGGACTGCCGATGCTGTTCTCATTCCTTTGGGGCGCGGGCGGGTATCTGCTGCCGAAGAAAGGACGGGTTCCCTGGACGGTTCTGGGGAGCGTGTTATCCGTCCTGTTCTTCGCCTTATATCCCAGTCCCTTCCGGCTTCAAAACCTCCTGCCCGCCGTTCCCTGCGTGGTCTATCTGTGGCTGCTGCCGCCCGCCTGGGCGCGCGCGGTATGGGAGGAATGGTCGCCGGGCCTGTGGATCGCCGACGCGGGGCTGCAATTGGCGGGGCAGGCGTTCGCTTCCCGCCCCGCGTTTTCCGGCGTGAATCCGCTGCTGATGATTGTTTTCCTGCTGTATGCTTTCCTGCTGCTCCTGTCTCTCAACCGAAGCGGCATCCGGGACGGGATGCACGGCGCGGAGAAAGCCCCGGCGCCGATTCGCCGCCGCAACACCGCGCTGGTGTTCCTCGTGTTTCTGGTCGCCGCGCTGGCGTCGGCGTGGGGCGCGCTGGCGCAATGGCTTGGCACGGCGTGGTATTACATCCGGCTCGGCGTCGGATATGTGATTTTGTTTTTCATGTCCCTGCTGCCCGTCAACGAGGCTTCCCAAGGCGGACAGGGCATGGGCATGGAGGGCTTCGGCGCGGCCGCGGAGGCGGCGGAGCCCAGCGCCTTTGCGCTTTTCATGGAAAAAGTATTCCGCGTGCTGGCGTTCATCCTCCTGGCGGTGCTCCTGTTCTTCGCCCTGCGGGCGCTTGTGAAAAAGCTGCGTCAGCTTTGGGTCCGTCTTTCGGAACGCCTGCGCCTGTACGCCGCCGCGTCCAGCGAGGATTATGTGGACGAAGCGGAAAGCACCCTCAACTGGGAGGAAAAAACCCAGTCCATCCAGGACTGGATGAAGGAAAGAATGCGCCGGGCTCCCAAACAGCCCCGATGGGAGGAACTGAACGGACGGGAGCGCGTGCGCAGCCTGTACCGGCAGTACATCCGGCGCAGGCCGGAAGCCCAGGGCGCGACCGTGCGGGAAGCGCTGCAAAAGGACGCGCGGCTGTCCCGCTCCACCGCCGACGCCTTTGCCCGGCTTTATGAGCAGGCGCGTTACGACGCGGACCAGATGAGGAAGCAGGTTTTGTAATTGTTCAGTCGTTTCATTCATAGAACAATTTAAGTCTTTAAGATAGGAGTTAGGAGAGAGGAGATAAATATAGCCCTTCGTAAAAATGGCGTCCCAAAAGGCTTCCCCTTGAGGGGAAGCTGTCAGGCGCGGAACTGAGCATGAGAGAGCGCTCAAGCCAATTCGCGCCTGACTGCGGCCGAAGGCGTAGCGAAGCGTTCTGAGGTGATGCTTGCCTTGGACGAAGCGGCTTTCATGAAGTCCAGCAAATCACCTCATCCGACCTGCGCGAAGGTGCTTGATTCCTTCGATGAAGTTGGTTCCGCGCAGGCCACCTCCCCCCTCAAGGGGAAGGCTTTTGGGACGGCAACCTTCCTGAGGATGATATTTATCTCCTATCTCCTCTCTTCTAACTCCTATCTTAATGACTTAAAGTTTCCTTCAACAACAGCGACTGGCCAGTTATCATTTTTTAAGAAGCATTCGGCTCAAGGCAATCACTTATTGCAATTCTGTGACAAAATGATTACGAAGTCAAGAAGGACTTGCGATCATTGTAGGGGCGGATATTATCCGCCCGAAAGAATCGGATTGCTTGTCGTATACGAATAGATGCGCGCGAAACAGCCCGGAACCGCTTTCACAGTTCCGGGCTGTTGTAAACCTATTCTATTGTCAATTGCCCAATTGCAGCCATTCTCCCGTCACGGCGCTGAGGTAGGTATTGGCGACGCGCCAGGCAAGGGTGGCGGTGGCCAGGTTCCCGTCCAGGCTCAGCAGGTAGCAATGCTCCGGCGCGGAGGTGGTCAGCCCCACTTCCGCGAATTTCGCGGCGGCTTCGGCCTGGGTGACAGACCCGACCTGCGGCCCGATGGGTTTAAAGTCGCAGAAATATCCGCTGGCTTTCAGCAGGCCGTCCTCGTTGGAATAAATCACGGTGGCTTCGCAGCCCTCGGCGATGTTGAAGTCTCCGTAATTGACTTCCACCATCACGCTCTGGCCCCAGTACACGGGCAGGCCGTTGAGGGTCTGGCGCAGCACCGCCTTATAGCATTTGGTGGCCCCTTCCATGGAGCCCATGGTGCTGAAGAACACGGGCTCCACGTCGGTGACGCCCAGCCGTTCCAGCAGGATGCGGGCTTGCCTGATCGTGTTCTCCGCCATCGGCGCGTCAAAGCCGCTTTCCTCCGCGATGGTGTTCCAGCTGTTGAAGTTGTACCAGTAATACCGTTCGCCCTCGTCGTTCACCCGGAAGATGCGGAACTCTCCCTGAATCCCTTCCGCCCTGTCCGTAATGGGGCCCGTGCCGCAGAAGGGCGCGCCGGAGGAACCCTTCAGCACCCAGCCGCGCTGTTTGTCGGCCCGATTATTCTGTTCCTCCACTTTCCCGTCAAAGCCGGAAAAGCAGATTTCGCAGAGCACGTCCTCGGGGAAAGTCCTCTCCTTCACCCGGTATTGGGCTAAAAGCTGTTCCTCCGCCAGCGCCGCTGTACACAGCAGGCACAGCGCCAGCGCCGCGCAGAGCGTGATTCTCAATATCTTATTCATTGCCCCGTTCCTCCATCATCAGCCGCGGCATCGTTTCCAGGTAGTAGGTATCCAAATGCTGGATAAATTCCGCGTCGCTATAATCCAGATACCCCACGTTGTCAATGGCATACAGGAATGAAAGCTCGTAACAGCCGCCGTCCTTCATCCACACGCGCACATTGGCGGCGTAGAGCATGTTATGGGTGGTTTCTCCGCGAAGCTCCACCCGGTCGATGTTCGCGTCCCCCTCTGGCAGCATGGCGGCGATATAGGCTTTCGCCCGGTCAGCCCACACCTGCTGGAACGGGTCGAGGCGCACGTCGGAATACATCTGATGCTCACCGGCCAGCAGCCTGCCGCTGGCCAAGTCCAGGTAGCCCATCCATTCGCGCTCCTGGCTGCCCACTTCCTTGAAGGTGCAGGAATAGCAGGCGCGGGTGTCGCCGTATACGTTGCCTTCGTTTGCTTTTCGGATGCCTTCCCCTGTGCGCTTGGCGGTGAGCGGCATGCCCATCTGTTGGTTCATCAGGTTCCGCAGCTTGGCTTCGTAGCCCGCCATTTCGTTGGCGGGGGCGTCGGGCTCGCCGAAGGTGAACTGATAGAACTGCAGCAGCTCTTCGTCCGTCAGGCGGCGGGCGGGAAGAAAACGGATTTCGTCCAGACCGTTGAAGTCCTCCTCATACAGGCCGATGCAGCCCACGCCGTCGTCGTCGGGCACGCGGGTGAAGGGGGTTTCGGGACGCAGCCCACCCCGGGTGAACAGCTCACGAATGGATTGCCAGCGCTCCCGTTCGTCATCGGTGAATCCCCGGGTGGGGGTTTCATCCACTGGCATCCGCATACAGTTGTGCCAGGTCAGGGCGTCGGGGTTCTTGGGCGAAGGCGTCCACCACCTGGAGCAGTTCTTCCTCCGTCATGCAGCGGTTGGGCAGAATCAGGAACCAGCTTTCGCCCTCGTACTGCTCGGGCGGCAGGGTGATGAGGGCCGCGTGCACGTCCTCGGTTTTGTTGAGGATGCTTTCCGCGGGCCGCTCCCCGGCGTCGTACTTTGCCTGAATCTCCGGCAGCTTTTCCAGTTCCTCGGGTGAAAAGTGGGTCAGTTCGTAGTTGAACTTTCCGTCGGTGGTGTAGCCCTGGGCGATGGCGTCCTGGAAGTAGGGCTCCAAATCGGCAAAGGCGTAGGGGTTTTCCTCCGGCAGCACGATCACCGGCGCGGGCGGCGTGGTGGGCAGAATCTCCACCGTGTTTTCCGCCAGGGCCATGCCGGGCACAAGCAGCGCCAGGGAAAGCCCCAAGGCAAGCAAGCGTTTCATGGTGTTTCCTCCTTCTGTTCCGGGCCTTCGCCTTCCGGACGGCGTCTCCCTGGAACGCCTCGATTATCGCACAAAAGATGTAACAGAGTCAGCAACGGGATGTAACGGAGTTGTAAAGATGGGGTTTTCCCTTTTGGGATCGTGTTGTCAATTATAAGCATAACAATCTCTGCCAAGTGATTCAGATATGAGAAACAAACTTTGTCATCCCGAGCGGAGGTGAGCGGGACGCGAGCCGTAGTCGAGGGACCTGGGAGCAGCATTGTCAATCAAGCCGCATACTGCCCAGCTTTCAGGTCCCTCCACTGCGCTGCGGCTCTCGCCTCCGCTTCGGTCGGGATGACAATGGAGGAGCGTTGAAAAATGTTACTTTGTTAATGTTGGAAAGTGTTTTCTTAATTGATGACATTTCCCTTGAGGGGAATGTTGTCAAGTCAAGAAATTCGATAGTAGCTTTGATGGAAGCGGCCAAAAGCCTTCCCCTGGCAGGGGAAGGTGGGCCGCGCGGAGCCAAGTTGGAGAAAGAAAGTAAGTTTCTTCGCGCGGCTCGGATGAGGTGAACCCTCCCGCTGCAAAGTCAAATTGTTCTTAAAGAGAGCACCTCATCCGTCAGGCGCGAAGCTACAGGTTCTCATGATCCTTGTTGGTTCCGCGCCTGACACCTTCCCCTGCCAGGGGAAGGCTTTTGGCGGATTCCTTCATTGTCCGATCTTTTATCATTTATCATGAATTGAACCACCGTTCCTTTTCCACATTCAGACGAAAAAACCAATTCCCCGCCATGCAAATCCGCAATTCTCCTGCACAGGCTGAGACCCAGCCCCGCGCCGCCCAGGCTGCGGGTGCGGGCCTTGTCCGCTCTCCAGAAGGGTTCGCAGGCGTGGGCGATCTGTTCCTCCGTCATGCCGATGCCGTGGTCGGTGACGGAAAAACCATCCGGCAAAGCGGCCAAAACGATCTCCTGCCCCGGCTCGGAGGCGCGGATGGCGTTCACCGTCAGGTTGTCCATGAGCAGCGACAAAAGCGCCGCGTCGCCCCGAAGAATAACATCTTCTCCTTCAACGGCTATCGGATGCTCTTCGCTCGCAAGCCGCGACGCCGTATCCTTTAATAAGGGAAGGACGGATACCTCCGACACCTCCAGCGCCTCATGCCGCAATTGCGTCAGCTTCATCAACTGCTGATCCATGTCGCTGAGCCGCCGGATTTCCTTTACCATGCTTTCCCCAATTTCTTTCCGCGCATCCGAAGAAACGTCCCGCTGCATAAGCCGCGCGTTGCCCAGCAGCGAAGTCAGCGGCGTGCGCATTTCGTGGGCCAGGGCGTCCAGCAGCATCTGGCGGCTGTCGCTTTCCTCGCGGAGCGCGTCCTCCCGGCTTTTCACCGCCTGGCGCATCCGGGAGAAAGCGGAGGCCAGTTCGCCGATTTCGTCTTTCCGTTCCGTGGGCAGGGACAAATCCGCGCCGCTGTCCTGGGAAAGCTGGTGGGAAGCCTCGGTGAGCCTGCGCAGGGGACGGGTAAAGAACCCCGCCGCCAGCAGCCCCAGCAGGGCAAGCAGCAGCGACGCGGCCAAAGCTGCCGCCAAAGCCGTGATTCTGAACTGGTTCCGCAGGGTGAACAGGCCGCTCACGTCCCGCAGGAAAATCAGGGTCAGCCGGTCGTTGATCGGCTCCGCCACGGCGTAGCGCTGGGGCGCGCTGAGCGTGTCCAGGAGCGCGGCGCGGTTCCCCTGCAAAAGCCCTTCGTAGTACCGGGTGGGCAGGGAAGCGTCCGCAAGCGGCGTTATGTTCCAGCAGAACATCAGCTCCACCCCCTGGGCGGCGTAAGCGTTCCGGTACTGCTTCGCCGCCGCCGACGCCTGGGAGAAGGACAGCTTGTTCATGTTCGGCTGCACCTCCTGGAAGATGATGCTCTCCGTCCATTGCGCCCGCTGCTTTTCCTGATTCAGCGACAGCTGGAAGCTCTGCTCGCTCATGTACCAGGCCGTGGCGAACAGGAGCGGCACCGCCATAATCAGAATCAGCAGGAACAATTTTTTCTTCATGCGCCCTGCCTCCCGATCCAGCGGTAGCCGTACTTGTACACCGTTTCGATGGTCTCCGCGCCCAGCTTGGCCCGCAGGCGCTGCACGTGCACGTCCACCGTGCGGGTTTCGCCCATGAACTCCCAGCCCCACACGGCGGCCAGCATCTTTTCCCGGCTGAGGGCGGCCCCGGCGTTTTTCGTGAGCAGGGAGAGCAAATCAAATTCCATGGCGGTGAGCGTCACCGGCTCCCCGTCCAGGAACACCGCGCGGGCGTCGTAGTCTACCGTGATGCCGTCCTGGGAAAACACCCTCGGCTGGAAGCGGCGCAGGATCACGTCGATCCGCGCCAGCAATTCTTCCGGCTCAAAGGGCTTCAGGATATAATCCTCCGCGCCCATCCGCAGACCCCGCACCCGGTCGGGAAGCGCGGTTTTCGCCGTCAGAAACAGGACGGGAATCTGCTTATCCAGAAACGCCCGCGCCAGGGAAAAGCCGTCCTCGCCCGGCATCATGATGTCCAGCAGCGCAATGTCCACGGGCGTGGTTTTCAGCTTTTCCCGCGCTTCCCGCCCGTCCGCCGCCAGCGCCATGGTATGGCCGGACAGCCTTAAATACAGATCGAGCATGTCCCGGATGCTCTGTTCGTCGTCCACCAGCATGATCGTCGCCATCTTTTATCACCCGGAAACAGTATATCATGAAAGGAAAAGGAGCGGTGTAAAGAAGTTGTAAAACCTGCGGGAAGCAGACGGCGCGAAGGTATGCTCATAATCTGTGAATTTTTTGCCGGAAGTGTTGACAAGAAAGGAAAAATTGGTTACAATATTTACTGCGTGCGGGTGTAGTTCAATGGCAGAACTTCAGCTTCCCAAGCTGACCACGTGGGTTCGATTCCCATCACCCGCTCCACTGCTATGCCTGATTTCCAAGGCATGGAGGAGACCCACCGGCTGGATATGCCGGCTTTCCCAGGTTCGCCCGGCTGTTAGCCCGGCATCAACTTTTCATTCAGAAACGGAGGAGATTCCCATGGCAAAGGAAAAATTTGAGCGCAATAAGCCGCACGTAAACATCGGCACGATCGGCCACGTTGACCACGGCAAGACCACCCTGACCGCGCCGGCGGCCATGCCCAGGCCATGAAGTACGACGAAATCGACAAGGCCCCCGAAGAAAAGGCCCGCGGCATCACCATCAACACCGCGCACGTGGAATACGAAACCGAAACCCGCCACTATGCGCATGTGGACTGCCCCGGCCACGCCGACTACGTGAAGAACATGATCACCGGCGCTGCCCAGATGGACGGCGCGATCTTGCTGGTGTCCGCTCCCGACGGCCCCATGCCCCAGACCCGTGAACACATCCTGCTGGCCCGTCAGGTAGGCGTGCCCTACATCGTGGTGTTCCTGAACAAGATCGACCTGATGGACGACGAGGAACTGCTGGAACTGGTCGAAATGGAAATCCGCGACCTGCTGAGC
>CADAKE010000040.1 GCA_902788445.1 uncultured Eubacteriales bacterium | reverse complement strand
AGCATCCGGGAAAGCCAGGGAATAATCCGCAGGGGAAAGCGAGCTTTCCCCCTCGGATTTTCCCGGGCTTTCTTGGGCCAGAAGCCCTCAAACTTTCCGCAACCCCAGCGCGGCAGGCGAAGCTTGTTGTTCTACCCCAACGGTGTTATTTCGCCTATTGGAGTCCAGAGAGCGAAGCCCTTTGGCGCAGGTCTGGGCGCGCGCAGCGCCCAGCGTAACCCCTTGTTGGGTTTCTATCAACAATCTTTTTTATCAAGACCACAGCAAAAGGCGCCACCCTGTTCAGAGAGGGACGCCTTCTGCGCATTTCACAGCTTACTTGTAACGATACGTGATCCGGTTGCCTTCCACCCGTACCCTGTCGTCGGGCCTGATCGAGACGTAATTCATCCTCAGCTTTCCAGATATTTGAGCTTCGACCGTTTGTCCGCCGATGTCCACACGAAACATGCCGTTGCCCAGGGCCGCGACCACTGTGCCATCCGCTATGGTCGCATCCTTGTTTGCTCCGGCGCCGCCCGCCGCGCTGTCAAGCTCGTCTAAATCCAAAGCCTCATCCAGCAATTCCTCAGGTTTGTTCTTCAGCATAAGCGTATCCTTCTCCTTTTATTTTCCTTGCGACTTCACTCAGCTCCCTCCGGAGAGAGTGGAGCAATCATGTCTTTTTCCACGCCGTTCCCATAGATGGTGGCAAAATCATCCCGCATAGAAATCGTGCCGATACCCTGCTCGTTATAGTCCGCGATCTTGGCCAGGGCGCTTTCATAGCTGCCCCATTCCCGCGCTTCGTCGTCGGCAAGGACGATATAAGCAAGGGCAGGGAAAGGATTATCCGTCAAAACGTATTCGCACATCGCCACGTCCCCGCTGCTGTTGCCGAAAGCCAGCACCGGCTGCTGGCCGATCTCCCGAACGATGGCGTCCACCTTGGACATTTTCGCGTTCTCACCATAATAGTTTCCGTCGAACACCACCTTGTCCGTGCTTTTGAAGGTGTAATCCCCGTCGGCGATATCGCCCTGGCCCGTGGCGGTGTAGCCGTATTCCGTGCCGATCACGTGGGAGGGGGGAATATTGAGCGTGCCCTGAATGACCGCTCTGACGATATTGCGCTCCGTGGCCGTAACGATATAGACGGTGAAATCGTTTTCCAGCAGCGTATCGAAAAGCTCCACCATGGGCAGGTAAAAGGCTTCGCCGCGGGTCATGCCTGTAAAGCCCAAGGCTTCGCTGTCCTTAAAGCGGTATACGATTTCGGCCAATTCCTCCATGGTCATGCCCCGGTAGGCAATGGCTCCGGCGCTGGCCTGACGAGTGCTCATGCCGTCGGGCTTCTTCCTGTCCGCCGCGTCCATGATTTCCTGGGCCACGGCCCGCACTTCATCCGTAATGGTATCGCTGCCGCTGTTCAGGGCGTAATCCGCGAAGACCATGTATTCAAAGCAGAAGGGATAGGTTTCGCACATCAGCGTGCCATCCAGGTCGAACACGGCGATCCGATCTTCCACTGGAATATAATCCGGGGAGAACTCGTTCGTGATCGCCCGCAGATAGCTGTTGATGCTCTCCGCCGCCTGGGAACCCTCCGTCCAGTATTCGGAGACCAGGGCAACGTCACGCTGCCCCGCCTTATGGACGCCCTCGGGATAGAGGATTTCAAACTCATCCTTCATGGATACGGTGTAAAAGCCGTTGGCATCGCATTTCGCCTGGAAGGACGCCGCCGCGTCCGAGTCGCCGTAGTCCCGCTCCGTATCGTCGCAGAGCAGCATATACGCCCTGCCGCCGTACTTTTTGTTCTGGAGGGTGTAGGTGGCCATGGAGAAATCGCCGGTGGAATTGCCGAAGGCCAGCACGGGCACCTTGCCGATTTCCTGCTGGATCATGACGGCCTTGTTCGTCTTCTGGTTCTTGAGGAACAGGCGGCCCGCAATGACCAGTTCGTCCTCGGGGGTCAATTCGTAGAACATACTGTCTTCATTTCCGTCCCCGGAAGCCACATACAGCAGGTCCGTGCCGATCACATGGCCCGCGGGGATGTATTCGTCCAGCACGCCCTCGGTCATTACGCGCACAGCGTCCCGGTAGGTGGCGCTGACGATGTAAACGGTATAATCGTGGCCGCACAGGTATTCGATCAGAGATACCATGGGCTGGAAATAGGCTTCCCCGTAGGTCATGCCTTCAAAGCCCCAGACGGGCATGGCTTTGAACTTGCGCACCACCTCCGCGTATTCATCGGCGGTCAGGCCCTCGTAAAGCTGGGGGCCAAGCTCCCGTTCCTTGGGGTCGAAATCCTCGATGGGAACGCCCCGCAGCACCTTGTCCTCCCACGCCTGGGCAAATGCCTTCAATTCCTCCGGCGCTTCGTAGGCATCGTCATACAGGGCCCGCTGGATGTACAGCCAGTCGTTGAAATAGGTGGGGAACCGCTCGCCGTACAGGGTGCCATCCATATCGAACACGGCGATGCGGTCGGCCTTGGGAATGTAGCCGTCCGAGGTTTCGTCCACGGAGGCGGCGACGAAGTCCACGATGGACTGCATGGCTGGCGAATCCGCCGCCCAGTTGTCAATGGTTTCCCTCTCCGCCAAGGCTGGCAGAGCCGCAAAGAAGCATAAGGCAACGATCAGCAGAATTCCGATCCATGTTTTTTTCATGCGAATATCCTCCTATTTCTGATATTCTCCATGTCGGCGCGGCAGCCGGCACTACCGGGGATGAAAACGAGCGCCGCGGAATTTCCCGTTTTCATGGCTATTATTTTTTATAACATGGTTTTTCCTTGAATACAAGGGGGTTTCCAGAATGTCAAACCACAATTGTCCCATCCTGATTGCTTTCATCACTTTACCTGACTTACCAGTACATTTTTCTCCCGGAGGTGACGATATCCCTTACAGCGGATCACGGAAGAATACGGATATACGATCAGGGCGAATAGCCGAGCGTGTTGTGGCTTATCTGAACAGCGCGAAGTAAAAGCCATTTCGACCCACAGCGTCTCTTCATCGGAGGAGGCGCTGTTTTTCTGCCCGCCCTTTTTTCGGCTTGCAATTCCTCTTTATTTACGATAAAATAAAGGCAGCAGGATAGCGTGAGAGGTGATGGATCATGGAACCGATACCAAGCCGCCAGGCAAAGGATCATGTGTTTGTCGATATATTTAACCAGCCGAAGTATTGCCTGGAACTGTTCAACGCGCTGCACCCGGAGGCTACGGATATCACCGAAGCGGATATCCAGAATATCACCATCAGTCATGTGATCGTTGATAAGCCCTACAATGACCTGGGTTTTACGGTGAGGGATAAACTTCTTGTGCTGGTGGAAGCGCAGTCCACCTGGTCATACAATATCCTCGTCAGGCTGCTGCTGTACTTCGCCGATACACTCCTGGGCATTATAAAGGAGCACGAAAGCTGGGACATCCACAATACTGGGAAGCTGCCGCTTCCTGTCCCCGAGTTCTATGTGATCTACACGGGGGAAAAGCGGAACGTCCCTGAACGGATCAGTCTGCGGAAGGATTTCTTCAACGACGAGGCGGCGTCAATTGATCTGGAAGCGCGCGTGATCAGCACGGAAAGCACGAGGGATATCATCGGGCAGTACATCATCTTCGCCCACGTGTATGACCGGCAGGTGAAGCTCTACGGACGCGACCGCAAAGCGGCGGAGGAAACCGTCAGGATTTGTAAGGACAGAGGCGTATTGAGGGAATACCTTGAAGCCCACGAGAAGGAGGTTATCAACAGCATGATCATGCTTTTTGAACAGGAAGAAGCCGTAAAGCGTTATGGGAACAGGATGCGGTCGGAGGGCCGCGGAGAAGGAAAAATCGCCACGCTTGCTGAATTGGTCACAGATGGCGTCATGACGATTGAACAGGCGGCTAAGAAGATGGGAATGACCGTGGAAGCGTTCAAAGCAGCCGCTGAAGCCTTGAATGCGACAGCATCGTGATCATGCAGTTTCCTGTTCCTGTAAGAGACCCTCCGAATCTGCAAGGACAGAGGCGTATTGAGGGAATACCTTGAAGCCCACGAAAAGGAGGTTATCAACAGCATGATCATGCTTTTTGAACAGGAAGAAGCCGTAAAGCGGTATGGGAACAGGATGCGGTCGGAGGGCCGCGACGAAGGCCGCGCCGAGGGCCGCGGAGAAGGAAAAATCGCCACGCTTGCTGAATTGGTTCATGATGGCGTCATGACGATTGAACAGGCGGCTAAGAAGATGGGAATGACCGTGGAAGCGTTCAAAGCAGCCGCTGAAGCCTTGAAGGTGACGGCATAGGATGGAGGCAAAAAAGGGGTGGGGCTCTGTGTCAGCGCAGAGACCCGCCCCTTTTCGATCCTCAGTTTTCTCAGGGTTTCCGCAAACAGCAAGTTCATGCGCATACATTCCGCCTTTTTCCCTTTCATGATAACCCGGTGCACGCATAAACTCAAGCGCACGGGAAAAATCAGGATTTGACAATCTGGAAACCCCCCTTGACCGCGGCGGAGCGGTATCTGTAAAATAATGTTGGTTTTTGTCGATAGACAAAAGGGGAGGGTGCTTGACCGGATCGGGAGCCGTGGGAAGGGATGGTGAAATTGCGCGCGGCGGAAATAGAGCAGCTGGGAAATGTCATGGCCCGCGTGGGAAGCGGCCGATGCGGGACCGGGAGATGCTGGGGCTGCGCATATGGTCACCTGCATGGGCATGAATATGTGCTGGGTGTACGCGATGGTGAATTGACTCTTTACGATTTACGGCTGACCGGCCCGGCTTCAACTCAATAACTTCCAGTAAGAAAGATTTAGGTGATTGATGATGAATACTTTCCAGGAGATCAGGGCCCTTCTGCGGGAAAAGAGCGGAAAAAGGCTTGCCGCTTTTTCCGTGGCCGCCTTTTTGCTTATCACCGCGTTGGTGTTCTTTGCGACCTTTAAGCTCTGCGAGAATATCCAGCTGAAGCTGATGGATGAGTATCTCTGGGCGATTCCGGAAATCATCGACAGCCGCATGAACGAATGGCGCTTAGGCAGCCGCGTTTACGAAGACGACGTTTTATCACGCGCGGAGCTTGGGCTAAAGCTCTATCAGGAAGAGGACGCGCTTTCGGAAGCGGAAAAGCTGGAGCGGGTGCGCGCCGCGGTTTCCGCCGACAGCGTTTCGCTGCTGGACGGGCAGGGGAGACTTTTTTCCACCACCGGCCCTGTAAGTCCCGAGGAGGCTTTCAACGCCTGCGTCCAGAGCCTTGAGCCGCGCCAGGCGCATTTGGAGCTCTACCCCGCCCTCGCCGGAGACGGGCAGGAGACGGGAGATAAAGACGGCAGACTCTTTGTTCGGCTTCCCCTGTCGGGAAACACGGAGCGCAGCCTGGCGTTTGAATTTTCCTGCGGCGAGCTGCTGGAAATGTACAATGGCCTCAGCAATTGGGCGGAAGTGCTTGAGCGCATCCTCTCCGAGGGAGACGTCGCCGCCTATGCCAAAACAGGCGATAAGCTGGAGCAATATCCGTTGAACGGTTTCTCCCCTGAAGAGAACTCCCAGCTTTATGAGGAACTGACGAAAATTTTCCAGGAAAGCGGCAGCGTCCGGAGCACAGAGAAGGGAAGCGTCAGCAAGATCATCACCCTGCTGGGCAGGCGTTACCTTGCGGTATTGACGAATTATCCGCAGGAACCGCAGGAAGATACGGAGATTCTGCTGACGATTACACTGAAAAACGTCGTCAGAAACGGCGTCTACATCGCCGCGTCCATTTCGGCCATTATCGGCTTGGGAATCGTACTGATCCAGGTCTACGTTTTTCGTCGGCTTCTGCGGGAAAAGGCGGAAAAAGAGGTGGAGAGATTCTCCGGCAGACAGGCAATCCGGGCCACATGGCAGGGTATCCTGGTTGTGCTTACGGTCACGATCGTCTTTTCTTCCATGCTTCTGCTGCTGGAGAGCCGGACCAATGTATCCTTCATCGCCAAAACCAAGCGGATGCAGATCGAGGCTGAGATCGACTGGCGTCAGAAGGAGAGGAGCGCGATCCAAAGCACACTCGCGGACGCTTACCGGACACGCTCGCAAATACTGGCGGACTTCCTGACAGAGCACCCGGATTCCCAGACCCGGGAAAGCCTTTCGGAACTCAGCCGGATCGCAAAGACCGATTACCTGATGCTCTTTGACAGCGCCGGGCAGGAGATCGTCTCCAGCAACAGCTATACAGGTTTTTCCGTGGGCGAAAACTTAAGCTCGGAGTATCAGGCGGTGCTGCTCGGTTATCCCTATGCTGTCGTGGGGCCGGCCGCGGACCCCTACACGGGCGCGACGCAGCTTGGCACAGCAATCCTGATGACAGACGGGGAAGGGCGTTCAAGCGGATTCCTTCTGGCTGTTTACAGTACCGGGGATCTGAACGCGGTGCTTGAGAGCATCAGCGATGAAAACACGGTCAACAGCCATGCTGTACGGGAAGGCTATATTGCCGCCGCCATCAGCGACGGGGATGGCCGTTTTATCGCTCACACCGACCCCAAAATGATCGGCCAGAAAGCGTCGGACTTCCTTGCGGATTATGCGCCTGGCAGCAGCTTTGAGGGATTTACGGCCTACAATGGAGAGAGCATGTGTGTATCCGCGCGCGCGGCCAACGGAAGGACGATCCTGTTCATGGTACCCGAGCGAGGGGATTCCTACGCGCAGGCAATTTATTCACCCTTGGTCCTGGTTGTTCTGCTGCTCCTGGCGATGCTGAATTATCCGATGGTGTGCGCGCTGATTGCGCGGTCGATGGCGGAAGCAAAGGAGGAGCTTCCGCCTCAAGCCAGGACGAGAACCCCCATCACGATCTTCATCAACGGATATTCCGCTTTCCTGTCGCTTTTTGCGCTCTTTGCCCTGGTCGCCTCCGCCAAAGGATGGTGGACTTCCTTCTACTATGTGTTCAGCGGGGAGTGGTCTCCCGGCGTCCATCTGTTCTCCGTCTGGGCGGCCTTGTTCATTCTGGCGGTCACGTTCTTCTGCCTGTTCATGATCAGGATCGTGCTGAACCATTTGGAAAACCGTCTCAGCCCCCAGGCCAGGACGGTCGCCCGACTGGCGCACAGCATGATCTTCTATGCTGCCGGATTCTTCCTGATCTTTTACATCCTCAGCAAATTTGGTGTGAACACCACAGCTTTGGTGGCCTCCGCCGGTATCATTTCCATCGCCGTCGGTATGGGCGCCCAGAGCATGGCCGCCGACTTACTCGCAGGTTTTTTCATGATGCTGGAGGGTACCGTCCATGTGGGCGACCGGGTGATTGTCGGAGATTTTAAGGGCAGTATCACCGGCGTGGTCACAGATATGGGTATCCGCACCATAGAGATCACCGAGGATGATGGAACCGTTTCAAACTTTAACAACAGCAAGGCCACCCCTTTGCGCAACCTGAGCCGAAAGCAGCCGTCGCGGGAGACGGAAAAATAAATCATTCGAGGAGGCTTTTTCGATGAAAAACAGCGGGATGAAATGGCTGGCTTTTCTGCTGGCACTGGCACTGACGCTGGGCAGCTTTTCGGGCTTCGCTCTGGCGGAGGAACTCGAAGGGGAAGATGAAACCTATTTCGAGCATTGGAACATGGACGCCCCGGCGCTGAACGCGCTCATTGATTACGTGGAAGCGGTGACAAACGAGGCTTCCCCGGATTTCATCCCGGAGAAAGACCGCATCGCCACCTTCGATATGGACGGCACGCTCTGCGCGGAGCTGAACCCCACCTATCTGGAATACTACCTGCTGGCGCAGCGCATCCTGAAAGACCCGTCCTACCAGCCGGACGCGGAAACCCTGGAATTTGGCCGGATGCTGCGGGATCACGCGCTGGATAAGTCCTTCCCTGACGGGATGGATCTGCTGCACGCCACCTATGCCGCCAAAGCCTATGCGGGCATGACCCTGCAAGAGTTCGCGGACTTCGTCACTCGGATGATCGTTCGGGAAGCGGACGGCTTTGAGGGCATGACGTACGCCGCCGCCTTCTATATTCCCATGGCGGAAGTGGTGGAATACTTGCAGGACAACGGCTTCACCTGCTATGTCTGCTCCGGCTCCGACCGCTTCATCTGCCGCGCCTACATCGAAGGGATGCTGGATATTCCCTATGAAAACATCATCGGCATGGACGTGGCGCTGGAGGCGACAAATCAGGGCGGCGCGGACGGGCTGAACTACGTATTCACCGCCGCGGATCAGCTGGTTCGCACCGACAGGCTGCTGATCAAGAACCTGAAAACCAACAAGGTGCTGCAGATCGCCCAGGAAATCGGCCGCCAGCCCGTGCTGTCCTTCGGCAACAGCAGCGGCGACGTGAGTATGCACAACTATGCCCTCTATAACAATCCGTATAAGAGCGCTGCCTTCATGCTGGTGGCCGACGACGATGTGCGGGACTACGGCAATCCCGAAAAGGCGCGGGATCTCAAGGAAAAGTGGGACGCCGCGGGCTTCAGCGTGATTTCCATGGCGAACGACTGGACGACGATCTACGGCGAGGACGTGGTCAAGACCGGCTCCTTCAACTGGCTGGAGGATTTGGCGGAAGACAGAATCCCGGCTGGGGGAGAGGCGGAACCTGAGGCGGAAGAGATGGCCGACGCGGCGTAAAAGAGGTCGAATAAGCTGATGAACGTAAGATTCAAAAAGAAATCAGAGATCTTCGACGTGGCGGTCACCGCCATCGGCGGCGTTGTCTCTGTGGGAACGGTGCTCTACGGCGTGTGGCATTTGGGGCTCAATGAAACGTGGCCGGAGCTGGTGCTCAACCTGTTCTACATCGCCTGTCTGGTCATGATGGGCATGTACTTTTTCAAGTGCCGAATCACCACGATGCAGTTCAATTACTGGTGTTCTGTGTGCGTGGGCGCAACGATCCTGCTTCGGGACATTCTTTTCGCCCCTCCGCTGTCCATCTATTGGATCAAGCTTGTGTGCCACGCCTTATCCGTGCTGCTGCTTCTCATGCTCACTTACTTCTACGCCCGCAAGGAGTGGCAAACATACTCAAAGAGGAACCTGTGGATGATTTGCATCATTGATATGGTGATTGCGGCGCTTTACCACTACGACATCGTTCATGAACCTGTCAGCGAATACACTGAATATCTGCTCACAGAAATCTGGATTCGCCCCACCATCACCTACGGTCTGGTGGCCTGCTTTGTGTCGGAAACAAAAAAGAATAAAGGATGAAGCGTTTGGTTCAGGCGTTGGCGATACCGGGGCATAAAACAAAGGAGCAAAATAGGAGTTTGACAATCTGGAAAACACCCATAACGGTAAGGGCGTAAGGCCCGAGCGTCTAAACCACGCGCTTCATCATCCTGTCCGCCAAGCCCTACAGTAATGTGCCCGCTTCGGAACTGGGATTTGCCGATGAAGCGGAATGGGAGCAACCGTAGGGGCGGATATCATCCGCCCGTATTTACGGGAAATCACGAACGGCGATTCATTGACCCATCGGCGATGTACGTGGGGACGCGGGCGGATGATATCCGCCCCTACGGTTACGTGGTTTTACGGCGTAAATTGTTCTATCATGAGTCGATTGAACAGTTGCCAGCCTTTTTACATTTTTGAAAAAAATAAAAAAACCTTGCCCAATTTTCCGTTTTCATTCGTATAAACAAACGAAAAGCGGAAACATCCGGGGGAATCATGGCGGCATCTGCTGTGAGGATAAAAAGGAGGAAAGGAAATGAAATCCATTCAGGAACTGTACGACGAGGTCATAAACAGCGAGGAACTGAAAAAGGAATTTTTGGCAGCCGCCAAGGCCGGGCAGCAGGAAGCCTTCCTGCGGGGCCACGGCTGCTACGCCACGCTGGATGATGTGGCCCAGTTTCTGATTGCCAAGAACAGGCAGGACGCGCCCCTGTCCATGGGCGAGCTGGAAAAGTCCGCGGGCGGTGGATGCAGCAGGCAGTCGGGCGGGGAAATCTTTATGTCGGTGGTCACTGTCGGCGTAGGCTGCGGCATAACCGCTATCGTCAGCGCATCCCTGGACACCCATCACGTCGGGCGGCAAAACGAATCGGAAGGCTATTTCTGCGAAGCAAATAAATAAAAGGAGGAAACGAACATGAAAACCATCCAGGAACTGTACAACGAGGCCATGAACAACCAGGAACTGAAAACCCAAATCATCGAAGCCGCCAACGCGGGCAAGCTGGAAGAACTTCTGAAAGCCCAGGGCTGTGAAGCCACGCTGGAAGAAGTGGAGGCGTTCCTGAAAGCCAAGAGCGAGGAGGACGCGCCGCTGTCCCTGGACGAGCTGGATAACGCCGCGGGCGGGGGATGCAACAAGAAAACCGGAAAAGAAGTAGCCATTTCCATCGGCTTGCTTGGCATAGGCTGTGTCGTGAAGGCAATTGCCAGCGCCGCGGGCGGTTACGTAGGCCAGCAAAAAGAAAGCGACAGCCGTCTGTGCAATAAATAAACAGAAGGAGGATCATCTCATGAAAACCATTCAGGAACTGTACAACGAAATCGTGGCGAACCAGGAGCTGAAAGCGCAGTTCATCGAAGCAGCCAAGGCCGGCAAGCAGTAAGAATTCCTGAAAGAACAAGGCTGCGAAGCGACCCTGGAGGAGGTAAAGGCGTTTCTGGAAGCGAAGCAAAACGAGGACGCAGCCCTGTCCCTGAACGAGCTGGACAACGCCGCTGGGGGAGTGTGCTCCGGAAAAAACGTGGACATCCTTTGCTCCATTGTCGGCGTTGGTTTGGGGTGCGCGATCTTTGCCGCCGCAAGCGCCGGAAACACTGGTAAATGGGAAGATGGCGACAGCCAGATATGCAACGGCTGATGAAGGAGAAGCTGTTTACAATGAAAACCATTCAGGAATTGTACAACGAGATCATGGCGAATCAGGAACTGAAAGTCCAGTTCATCGAAGCCGCCAAGGCGGGCAAACAGGAAGCGTTTTTGAAGGAGCATGGCTGCGACGCCACCCTGGAGGAAGTGAAAACGTTCCTGGAAACCAAGCAGAAGGAGGATAAACCCCTGTCCCTGGATCATCTGGAGAATGCCGCCGGGGGAGAGTGCAACGCAACAACCGCTGGGGAAACGGTGGTTTCTATCTTTTCTCTTGCCGTTGGCTGCGCAATATGGGGTGCGGTAAGCAAGGGCGGCGAACTCTATAATAAGGGTTACAGGGGACAGCAGGTGGAAGGCGATGGCCGTCTCTGCAATCTGTAATTGAAACAAGAAAATTTTATCATAAAAACCATTCATTCCTGGGCTGTATTCACCGAAGGGTATCTGGGGTGACAGAACAGATAATCCATCCGTGTACGAAAAGACCGGCTTCCCCAAATTGAGAAGCCGGCCTTTTTTTCATGCGCAATGATCAGCCGCGATTCAGCACGATGCCCTCGGCGGGCGTAACAGCATCGTCCTGCCAGACCAGATGATCGTCGTCCTCCAGGGTGAAGGCGCCGTCCTTGGAGAATTCGTCCTTTTCCAGGAACAGATTGATGGACTCAAAATCAAGGGGCGCTACGTCGACAGAAATGAACGCGCTCTGATCTCGGTCATAGGTGCACAGGTAGCAGTAGGTGTTCTCCGCGGCGTCGTAAACCTGAACAAGGTAGTAACAGGTCACCCATCCAATGGAAACCGAATAGCCTTGTTCATTCCACCAGTAAGCATCCATCAAATCCTGCTCGATGTGTTCAAAGGAGAAACCATCCTTTGCGCTTTCTTCCTTTTCACTGGTCCAGACCAGCTGATTCCTGGCGTTCTGGAAGGCAAAGGTGGCATGATCCTCTTCAAAACCTTCGCCGCGGAAGCTGCTCTTGGAGCCCGTTCCGGTCAGCACGTCGGCTTCTTCATCCAGCACGCACTCATAGCTCCAGGACCGGTAATCCACCCAGTTTTCAATATTCACCTGGTAGTTCGTTTCTCCCAGCCAGCGGATGGTCAGCGTATTTGCGCCGTTGAAATACTGAATGCCGTCCAAAGGATCAATGATCTGCGTGAAAACAAGCTCGGAGCCGTCCGCCCGCTGCCAGGTCAAGGTTGCCTCGAAGGGGTTATACACAAAGGCGGTCACGCCGTGATCCGGCTGCTGCGCGGTCAGTTCATCGTCCCCGGTGCCGATTCCGTTCAGGCGGATCAGGAGCTGTTCATCCTGCTCCAACTCCTCATACTCGCACAGGTAAACGAACTCCGTATCATTCTCCGTCACAAGGATTTTGTAATACCCATCCTGGAATACGGTTTCCAGCTTCGTTTCGCCGCTTTCCCAGTAGGTGCCGTCAAAGGTCAAATCAACCCAATAGCCGTCATTGGCATCCGATTCGCCATAATCCGCGCCGGTAAACCCGGCTTCACCGCCCATCAGGCCGCCAAACAGGCCCAGCAAGCCTTCCAATCCTTCGCTGTCCTCGCCTGCCGCGCCGCTCATCAGGCCGCCCAGCAAGCCCATAATGGCTTCTCCGCCGTCCTCGCTTTCAGCGATTCCGGAGAAAAGGGTGAACATGCTCAAACCCTGCATGAGCTGATCCGCGGCTTCTTCTTTTGTGATGTACGTAAGCGGCTGGCCGTACCCATCCAGTTTCTTCAGGATGGTATCCCGATCCCAGGTGAGCACTTGCTCCGTTTCCTCTTCCGTGATCTGGGCGGACAGCCACTGCATCAGGGCTTCCATCTCCGCTTGCTTGAGCGCGTCATTGCTCTCCGCGGTTTCCGCCAGGGAGGAGAAGGCACAGGTGAACAGCATCGCCAGGATAAGGAGCAGAGAGAACAATTTTTTCATAGCGTTTCCTCCTTTGAACGTGAGAAGCATTTCCCACATGTTCCATCACAGCCGCTCGTTCCAGATTGAACGCCTATCGAATAAGTATAGCGCCCATTGTCCAACAAATGTCCAGTAAAAATATTATTTCCTGATTTTTTCCTGCTTTTTCACTGATCCCTTCTCTTTTATTGGACATTTGTTGGACAGACCTTGATATATCTATAACGTAAAGGTATCAAGCTTGAAAGTTCTCCTTCATGACACATTTGTGAACAGGAGGTTGGGACATAAGCATGATCATCAACAAATGAGGTATCGGCTCATGCGCGTGAGATTTTATCCCAGCCGGAAGCGGCGAAGGCGGAGGGAATTCCGGGGAAAGTGGTTGTTGCTTGGCAGTGGGCTGCTGTTGGGCGTATGCGTGTTTGGACTGGTTCGCTATGGGGTGAATGCCTGGCGCTCGGCGCGGATCAGCCAGACGTTTCAGGAGATGTACGAAAGCCCCACAGAACCCCAGACACGGAGCGGCCCAATCATCCGGCAGTATGAAGTGGTATTTTCCAAGGCGAACGCGGAGAGCATCGACCCGACAGCCCCGCCCAAGGTCAGCGATTGGCCAGGCAATCCCAGTATGACGGTATCGACCCAGCTCAAAAAACTCCAGCGCCAGAACAAGGACATCGTGGGCTGGCTGTCCATCCCGGAGATGCTGGCCCAGGCCGTGGTTCAGCGGGACAATACCTATTATCTGAAGCGGGATTATCTGGGCTACCACAACGCGAACGGCGCGCTGTTTTTGGAGGAAAGCATCAGCCTCAAAACCCGGCCGGACACCTACATCATTTTCGGCCACAACATGAAAACCGGCGATATGTTCGGCTCCCTGCGGCTATATGAGGACGTGGGCTACTACCGCCGCCACGCGGTGATTGATTTCAACGCGCTGTATGAGGACGGTCAATACGTGGTGTTTTCCATTGCGGACGTGGACACGGTGCAGGGCATGAAGCATTATGCGCCGTTCATGCAGCTTCCCGGCATGGAGGAGAAAGCGCGGGCGGACTGCATCCAAAATCTGCAAGCGTATTCCCTCATTTCTTCCCCCATTGCCGTTTCGCCTGACGACCAGCTTCTTTTGCTCGTCACCTGCGAAGGAACGGAGGAAAGCCGCCGGGTGGTGGCGGCGCGAAGACTGCGGGAGAGGGAAACGGAAGAAGCCCTCTCCGCACTCTTGCAAAACGCGCGGAAGCGCTGAAAATATACATTTTATTCCAACAGGAGGCACCTATGAAAAAAATCATTTCTATCCTGCTGGCCTGCATGTTCCTGTGGCTGGCTCTGCCCCTGGACGCGATGGCGGAGGCGCTGAACCCCCTGCCCACCAGCCAGGAGCTTTCCGCCGCGCTGGCGATCACGGGCCTTTCCGACGACGCGCCGGGCTACCACAGCGGCATGGCCCCCGATTACAGCATGACCGCCTTGCA
>CADAKE010000039.1 GCA_902788445.1 uncultured Eubacteriales bacterium | reverse complement strand
ATGGTCAGCGCGCCGTCCTGGGCGGAGGCGTCGATACGGATGGGGAAGGGGTAATCGTTGCGGAAGCGGAAGTTGAGCGCACTGTTGCCGACGGCGGCGTCCACGCCAATTGGTAAGTAACTGGCTCCGTTATCGCCGTGGGCGCGGCGCTGGAGCACGGTCAGTCCAGGCAATTGCAGCACCACGTTGTACAGCGTGGAACTCACCTGACAGGTGCCGCCGCCGTAGCCCAGGTTCAGGCCGCCGTCCGCCAGCACGCCCGCGGGCAGATACCCGTTTTTCGCGCTGTACGGCCCCATGTCGCGGTTAAAGTTCAGTTCGGTGCCCGCGAAGAAGGGGAACATGTTCATTTTGTCGCAGGCCACGTGGATGTTGTTGATGCGGTTCAGGTTGCTTTCGTCGGTGGTGATTTTATAAAAGGAAGTATAAGAGGCAATCGGCGCATCGGTGCCCGCTTCTTCTGCGATGTCATACACAGGCGTCACGTCGCTGAGCAGCCGGGAGTCGATGTAGCCGTACTGACGATGGTAAATCACCTTGCCGTAGCCTTCCTCAAACCCGATCAGGCTCACCCTCGCGCCCTGGTGCAGGGTGATGAGCGCCTCTCCCCCGCCCGGCGCGCTCCACACCGGCGCGTCCTGCGCGTCGACGGTGACCAGATAATGGTTAAAGTCCACGCCGTAAGGCGGGGTGGTGGTGTCGTTGATGGTGGTTGGGTTTTCCAGGCACACGCGCTTCACGTACCCCGTCTTGTGGTCGGCCTCATAGGTGACCAGCGCGAAGGAGGGGTTCAGCGCGTGCACCACCACGCGCACGTTTTCCGGGATGACGCCCAGTTGGTTCACGCCGTTGGTGGTTTCCCAGTCGGAAAAGAATTTACAAGCCAGCCGCGTGCGGGCATAGTACAGCCGCGCGGAGGTGTCGGGCTTGTTCTCCGCATAGCAAAAAGCCCCGGTGAGGGGCAGAAGCAGGGCCGCCAAAAGCAGCAGCGCCAGGATGCGTTTCATGGTCAAGTCTCCTTATAAATCGCCACGAACAGCGCCAGGTCATGGGTGCTCGCGTCGATGCGGATGGGGAAATCAAAATCGTTGCGGAAAATAAAGTTCTGGGTGTTGGTGCCGGAGGCGGCGTCCATGCCGTGGGGCAGATAGGAGGCCGCGTTCGCGCCGTGGGGATTGCGGCGCAGCACGGTGATGCCGGGCAGCTGCATAAGGGAATCCCACAGGGTGGAACTCACCTGGCAAGAGCCGCCGCCATAGCCCATCTTGGTTTCGCCGTCTTTCAGCACCGGGGCCAGGCGGTAGCCGTTGGCCGCGCTGAAGGGGCTGACCACGTTGTTGAAGTTCATGCTTTCGCCGGGCTGGAGCACCTTGCTGATCAGTTCGCAGCACCGGGCCAGGTTCACGATGCGGTCAGGGTTATCGGAATAGAAAGAGCAGAACACGGAAATCGGGGTTTCGCTGTCCGCCGTTTCCACGCTGTCGGCGATGGGCAGAAGCTCGGTCAGGTCGTTGGTGTCGATATAGCCGTACACGCGCTTGTGAATGACCTTCGCCCAGCCATCCTCGATGCCGCAGACGGACACGCGCGCGCCTTCTGTCAAGGTGGACAGGGTTTCGCTGTCGGCGCTCTTGTCGGCCTTGACCTCCACCGTCCGGTCGATCTCGACATAGTATTCCTGGGGCGTGACGGGATAATCAGGCACTGTGCCGGGGTTGGGATTGTCGGTCACGTCGATGCGGTGGCGCAGCACATAGCCCACGCCGGAACCCACCTTGATGCCCACCCAGCCGGGGGTGAGCTCCACGATCTCGATTTTGTTCCCGGGGCTCATGGTCTTGACGACCTTGCTGTCGGAATCCATTTTCTCGTAGACGTTGGTGTAGCTGTTGGCGAACCGGCGGGTAATGATGCCGTTGTAAATCGTCTGGTTCGCTTTTTTGCTTTCGGCGGCCTGCGCGCCGGAAATCAGCAGCACCAGGACCAGAGCGAATAAAATAACCCGTTTGAATTTCACGTTTTTCAGTCCTCCGTGTCTCGTCGGTGAAGGCTCGCCGGGCAGCGCCCGGTAAGTCACTGTACAGTATACCACGAAATTGAGAATTGGCAAATCTGTTCAGGGAAATTTTACATTTTCCGCGCCGATTCCGCCGAACGCTTGCAATCAAAGGCGCGATGGCGTATAATAAGCACGCCGCAAGGCACCTGAAAAGTAAGAAGCAAAGGGGATTTTATACGATGAAACTGGGCGTGGTCGGACTTCCGAACGTGGGAAAAAGCACCTTATTTAACGCCATCACCGGGGCGGGAGCCCAGGCGGCCAACTATCCTTTCTGCACCATCGAGCCCAACGCGGGCATCGTGGCGGTGCCGGACAGCCGGGTGACCGCGCTGGCGGAGATGTACCATCCCAAGAAGGTGACGCCCGCCACGGTGGAGTTTGTGGACATCGCCGGGCTGGTGAAGGGCGCCAGCAAGGGCGAGGGCCTGGGGAACAAGTTCCTGTCCCACATCCGGGAGTGCGAGGCCATCGTGCACGTGGTGCGCTGCTTTGAGGATGAAAACATCATCCATGTGGACGGCAGTGTGAACCCCGCCCGGGACATTGAAACCATCAACCTGGAGTTGATCTTCGCCGACATGGAAACCGTCGCCAAGCGTGAGGACAAGGCCCGGAAGCTGATCAAGACCGGGGAAAAGAAGTACGGCGAGGAAGCCGACCTGGCCGCGCGGGTCTTGAAGCACCTGGAAGCGGGCAAGCCCGCCCGCACCTGCCCGCTGACCGACGAGGAAAAGGAAATCGTCAAGGGTTGGTTCCTGCTGACCACCAAGCCCGTGATCTACGCCGCCAACATCGCCGAGGACATGGTGGCCGAGGACGAGGACAGCATTGACTTCGTGAAGCAGGTGAAGGCCATCGCCGCTGAGGAGCAGGCCGAGGTGTTGGTGATTTCCGCCCGCATCGAGGAAGAAATCGCTCAGATGGACCCGGCGGAAAAGGAAGAGTTTTTGCAGGAACTGGGCATCGGCCAGAGCGGCCTGGACCGGCTGATCCGGAAGTGTTACCACCTGCTGGGCCTCATCTCCTTCCTCACCGCAGGCGAGGACGAGTGCCGCGCCTGGACGATCACCAAAGGCACCAAGGCCCCCCAGGCCGCGGGCAAAATCCACACCGACTTTGAGCGCGGCTTCATCCGCGCCGAGATCGTGCCCTTTGAAACCCTGCATGAACTGGGCAGTATGAACGCCTGCAAGGAAAAGGGCCTGGTGAGAAGTGAAGGCAAGGACTACGTGATGCAGGACGGCGACGTGACGCTGTTCCGGTTCAACGTGTAAGAACGTTTTTCCGGGGGAAACCGCTCTTTGTGGCCCAAAGAGCGGTTTCCCCCGCACCCCCTTCCGAGAAAAAAGGGGATCATGTGTTATCGTGAACAACATAAGAAGTTTTTATTGTAGCATAGAAACTTCCATGACATCAAGCGAAACTGTCATCCTGAGCGGAGTGGAGCGAGAGCGGAACGGAGTCGAAGGATCTCAAAGCAGAGTTATAGACCAATCAACATAAGATCCAGCTTACAGATCCTTCCACTTCGCTGCGGCTCTCGCCTCCGCTTCGGTCAGGATGACAGTGTAACTTGGATGATTCATAGTTTCTTGAAACAGAATTAGACAGGTTTACAGGGAATGGAGGTATTCCTAACGAAACGAATCTTAATGACTGTGCTGATTGCGACGTTGATGCTCACGTTGTGCAGCGCTGCCCTGGCAGAAACAGAATTAAATGCTTCCGTGGAAGAAAGTGAAACCACTTACGTTTATTACAATTATAATAACGGAGGCGGACGATTCTATCACGCTGACCCGGAGTGCCCTACTGTGTCCCCGATGTGGCAGCCACTTACACCTGTTCCCTTTGCCGAAATCAACAGCGAAGCATATCAAAACCTGTTGCCCTGTACAGTATGCAAAGCACCGGACAGACCGCCCTTTGACACGGAGACAACGGAAGAGCCACTGAAAAATGACGCGGGCGATAGCGATTTCAGGACGCTGGAATTCCGTTATGGGGACAATGGATTGACCTTCCTCCGCATCACCATGAACGATGAGGAGAAGCGGGTGTTTACCTGCCCGCCGCTTCCGCCTTTCTGCTTTCTGGATACCTACCACGACGGTGACGCTATCCTGATCCATCACTACGCGGAAATGGCGCAAAACCCAGATGCTTGGGATGAGTTAGCCGGGGAAAGCTGGTTTATGACCTTTGAATATGTGGAGGACGACTGGCGGCTGACATACATTTCAAACGGTCAGGATTGGATGGCCAGTGTGGAAAACGGAGTTTATACCTTCGATGATCATTATAGCGACGGTTCCAAATGGCAATGGTCGGCGGAATTTGAAGACCGTTTATTGGTATTTGATTACACGGGAATGGCGAAGCTGATTGAAAGATACAACGCGGCCATGCCTGACAGGCCATCCTTACAAGAAGATGAATTGGAATGATGAAACAGGTAGTCCTGTAACTGTTCCTACAAGCATAGCGATTTTGTAAAACCCTTTATGGCTTTCTTGGAAAGGGGTGTGGGGGAAACCATTCTTTGGGGCCGAAGCGCCCGGAAAACCTGCCCTTGGGCTGGTTTTCAGCGTAGGCCGGGCCGGAAGGCCCCGGGCAGCAAAGAATGGTTTCCCCCACAAAATAAAAAGGAGGTTTTCGTTTTTTGAGCACATCCCGTTTCGCGTTATTTGTGGATTTGGAAAACTGCGGGGCCAAGGCGGCCACGCTGAACAATATTTTGGACAAGGTGAAGATTCGCGGTGATATTTTGTTGGGCAAGGTGTACGGCTACACCGACCGGTTCAGCGACCTGAAAGAGGTGCTTTTGTCCAACACCTTCACCGTGGTGCCGTCCATCCGCTACGGCTTCGCGCAGAAGAACAACGCGGACATTATGTTGGTGATCGACGCGCTGGAGGTGGCCTACACCAACCCGCTGATCGACTCCTTCTGCATCGTGTCCGGCGACAGCGACTACACGCCGCTGGTGGGGCGGTTAAAGAGCATGGGCAAGTTTGTGCTGGGCATCAGCCGCAGCGAGGTGGCCAGCAGTATTTTCATCAACGCCTGCAATGAGTTCCAGTTTCTGGAATCCGTGTCCTCCGTCAGCCGGGACAAGCGCACCCGCAAGGCGCAGAGCAAGGACGAACCCCTGGACGACGCGGGGCTGAACAAGTTGCTGGAGGGCATCCTCAGCGAGCAGACGGACGAGGACGAAATGTACGCCAGCGAACTCAAGGGCGTGCTGTTGCGCCTGCGGCCGGACTTCAACGAAAAATCCTTCGGCTGCGCGTCCTTCGGAAAATTGCTGAACAAGCTGGCCGCGAAGTTCGGCACCATCCGGGTAAAGAACGACAACTACAACGTGCTGGTGTCGCTCAACGCCGACGCGCCGGAGGAAGCGAGCGCCAAGAAACTGAACGCCGATACCTGGCGCTCCGCGTTCACCGAGCAGCTGCAGCGCTATAAGGACGACGGCTTCGAGCGCATCAATCCTTCCATATTAAAGGCGGACATCCAGGCCGCGTATCCCGATTTCTCCGAGCGCTCCATCGGCTTCAAGCGCTTCTCCGACGTACTCAAGCAGATGGAAAAGGAACACCTGCTGGCCCTGGAAATGGACGAGCAGAAAAACATGCTGGTCAAAATGCTGTAAAAATCTGAAAAAGACGCGGGCGTCATTTTCGTATAGCGCCCGCGTCTTTTTCATTGCTCTTTTTTGAGTAGAAACCGTATTGGGAATAGTAGGATTTGTAAGCGTATTTCCGGCTCAGGTAGCCGTCGTACTCCGCCATGTTGATGACCGTGCCCAGGATAGGGCAACCGGTCTGGTCGATTTGGGCTTTAGCGTCCAGGATCTCCTGCCGCCGTACCGTGTTGTAGCCGACCACAAGCAGGGTGCCGTCGCAATACTTGGCGATTTGCGCCGCGTCGATCACCAGGCCGATGGGCGGGGCGTCAATGATCGCGTAATCGAACTGTTCGCCCAGGTCGCGCATCAGCGTCTGAAACCGCGCGGAGTTGAGCAGCGGCAGGGAATTGCTCACGTTCCGGCCGGACGGCACCAGGAACGCGCCGGGCAGGTCGGTTTCATAAATCACGTCGGTTTCCTCCGCCATGCCGGCCAGGAAATGCGACAGCCCTTTCGGCTCTTCCTGCCCGGGGAACTGGATGTCGTAGTGCTCCACAATGGAGGAGCGGCGCAGGTCACAGTCCACCATCACCACACGCCTGCCCAGCCTCGCCATGGTGCGCAGAACATTCATGGACAGGTAGCTTTTCCCTTCGGAGGCGTGGCAGCTGGTAATCATCACCCGCTTCACGTTTTCACCGGAGAAGGAAAGATTGGTGCAGAGCATGTTGACCGCTTCGCCGCAGGGAAACGATAAAGAAGGAAATTGGCTGATGATCAGTTTGTTCATCACGTTTTCCTCCTTTTGCGCTTGTTCATTTCCTTTTCAGCCGGAGGCGCCGCGCTTTCGTCCAGCGGCACCACCGCCAGCGTGACCAGCCCAGTGCAGTCGCGGATCTCCTCGCTGGTTTTGATTTTGTCGTCCGTCAGGAACCGGATCGTCACCACGCAGGCCGCCAGCACGCCGCCCAGGCCAAAGCCGATCAGGACGTTCTGGACGCGGTTGGGGCTGACGGGATTGGCCGGTTCCAGCGCCTGGGACATGATGTTCGGCTTGTCGGTGGACATGGTTTCCTGGATGTACTCGCTGGCCACCTTCGCGTATTCATTGGCGATGGCGGCGGCTTCGGCAGGAGAGGGAGAAGTGAAGGAAATATCCAGCATCCGGGTGCCCGCGCTGTTCGTGACGGAAAGATTTTTCTGCATTTCCGTGTACGTGTAATCCAGGTTCAGGTTGGTAAGAACCGTCTCGTGCACCTCCCACATATCAAAGACCTTGATATAGTCGCTGGTCAGCGCGGTGCCCAGCTGGAGGGAGGAAATGTTGAGGATGGATTCCGGGCTCAGCACGTACAGGATGGACGTGGCCTGGTACATGGGCGTAACAAAATACACCGTGTACACCCCGGCGACGACCGCGCATACCACCGCGGCGCACAGGATGATTTTCCAGCTGTCCAGCAGACGGTAAAACAAGTCCGCCAGGTCGACCATTTTCCCGCTGCCGGAAGCGTCCGCGTCCGCAAACGTGTCCGCGCGCGTTTTGTGCTGTTCTGACATGGTTCACGCCCCCATGCTCTGTTTTTTTGCGGTCAGATGGATACGGAGTTTTCCCCCGCGGGGATTTCAAACAGGAAACCGCCCGGCGCTTCCTGCGCTTTCCGTATCACGATCATGCACACGCAGTTCCATCCGGCTGTGATGGAACGCCGCATTTCGGTTACGACCCAGGCAGGAAAGGCGGCTTCTATTTTTCCGTTCTTTGCTTCGGCTTTGATTTCAATATATTTGACGCCCGCGCTGTCCGAGTTTCCCTGAGGAATGCCGACGACGACCGAAACGGAGCCTGACTTAAAGTCTCTCAGGTCGGCCAGCAGCATTTTCAAATCAGCGGTTCCGTCCTTCTTCACCTGGTACACGTCGGGCGTGAACAGGGTTTTGATTTCGCCGTCCTGGAACGCCGCCGACTTTCCATATTTGTCCACCGTTGTGTCCCGGTCAGTGATAATATCCAGAAGCCGGACGCTTCCGGCAGCCCGCATCGCGGAAAGAATCGTCGTTTGCAGCTTTCCGGCGGGCTCCTTTTTCCGGATACCGCTGCCCGAAAAGTTTTCCAGCATGGGCGAACTCACCGCCTGCGCGGAAGCGGCGCAGAGGCACAGGGCCAATGCCAGAATCAGAACGCGCTTCGCTTTCACGGGAACGAATCCCTCCTTCCGCTTTCGTGCGGACTACAGCTTTCGATAAAACACGCTGAGAATGATTTGCCTCAGCGCCTCTTCATCCGGGATAAACTCCGCATAGCCCGTGCCGCCGATCCGGCGCGAGCCGGGAATCACCCGGAGGGGCTGCTGCCCGTAATCCCGCGCTTTCCACGCCGTGTTGACCATTTGCGCGCGGGACAAGTTTGTGACAAGATACGGCGAAAGCGCGTCAAACAGCCTGCCGATGTATTCCTTGTCCTGTTTCAGGTTTTCCTGAATGATTTCTATCAGACCCGTCAGGTACGCCTGCTGCCTTGCCATCCGCGCTTCATTGGTACCGACGGGCAAATCCCTGCGGTTGCGGACAAAGGTTTCCGCCTGCTTGCCGATCAATCGCATTGATGTTCCCTGAACCATGGCTGGGTCAATCCCGCTGAAATCATCCTCGACGGTTACAGTCACGCCGCCCACAAAATCGTTCAGCGCTTCGATCCCGTCCAGGTTCAGCGCGGCGTAATACGGAATGGGAATATCCAGCAGCAGCCCGCTGACCGCTTCCACGGTCAGTTCACAGCTTTCGTTTTTCCCGTCGCCATAACTATGGGACAGGGCGATCTGCATCGGCTGGGCATCCGTCCGCTGTCCGATCAGGTTCAGCGTCGGCGCCATCGCCACAGTGTCCCGGTCAATTTGAATTTGGGAAACGGTTTTTTCATTTGAATCCACCACGACCAGGCGCAGGAAATCCGCGTTTCCCCCGCTGCGGCCGTCCGCCTCGCCCGGTTCACGGGCCGCCTGGTCGATTCCAAGAAAAAGAATCGCCGTCAGGTTCGACCGCAGGCGATAGGTTTCGCCCTGGAACTCCACTTGGGTTTCTTCGTACCGCGCGCTCAGGTCGCCCCGCGTTTCCGGCTTTTGGCTCCGTCCGTCCAGCCATTGCAGCCTCGCAAACAGCAGCGCCAAAGCAGCGGCCGCGACGACCAGCGAACATATGATCCCGCGTTTCCGAGGCAAACGCCGTCTTTGCAACCGTGTATCCTCCGCCTCTCCGGCCTGCCGGGCCGATTCCGCATAAACTTTCATCAGCATTGTAACGCCGCAGACCGCTGTATGTCAAGTGCCGGAAGATTTCGCGCTGCCGTCGGCCTTGCCATCCGGCGGGATTTTTGGTATAATAGCGCCTGCCATCATAATAATATCCGAGGTGGACTGATTATGGCGACTGCCATTCATATTGAGATAGACGTTCTTTTCTTTCTGATTTTGTTTGTGATCGCGCACCAGAGCGTGAAAAACGTGAGCCAGCAGATGAGCCGCGTCTTGTTCCGCTGGACGGTGTACGGCATCATGTGCAATCTGGCGCTGGATACGCTTTGGATGCTGATCGACGGGAAGCTGTTCCCCGGGGCCGTTTTCCTCAACAAGCTGGTCAACGCCGCCATCCTGGGCTCAGGCGTCGTGATCGCGGGGCTGTGGTACCTGTACGTGCTGGAAACGCTGGGGTATGAAATCACCAGGAAGCTGGGCCTGCTCGTCCTGTCGCCCGGCATCGCGCTGACCGCGCTGAACTTTATCTCCATGAAAACGGGCTGGACTTTTGGGATCACGGAAAACAACGAATACATCCGCGGCCCGTATTTCGGCATCCAAATGTTCGTTGCCATCGCAACGCTCCTGGTGTCTTTTTTCCATATTTTTTTCCGCCTGCTGAATACAGGCAATCATCGGACGCCCAAGCGGGAAGTGGTCAAGCTGCTCCAGTTTTACATCATTCCCGTGGTCGGCACCCTGCTGTCCGTGCCCTTCGCCGGAATGCCGGGCACCTGGACGTGCGCGGCGGTTTCGATCATCCTGATCTACCTGGACTCCCAGGACGAGGAAATCGTGCGCGACAGCCTGACCGGGCTCAACAACCGCAAGATGCTGGGCAATGTGTTTTCCGATTACCAGCGGCAGGAAACGAATGAATCGCGGCTGTACCTGTTCATGATGGACCTGGACGACTTCAAGAAAATCAACGACACGCTGGGCCATCCCGTCGGCGACCAGGCGCTGGCGGCGGCCTCCAAGCTGTTCCTTCAGAGCGTGGACGGGCGAAAGGCCATGGTGGCCCGGGTCGGCGGCGACGAGTTCCTGATCCTGGGGTTTTTCCGGGAGGACGCCGAAGCGGACGCTTTCATCCGGAACCTGATGGACAGCTTTGAGCAGTACAACCAGCGGGAACAGCCGCCCTATCACTTCATGATCAGCGCCGGGTACGCCGCCCACCAGCCGGGCCAAAGCCTGGACGAATTCATCGCCGCGGCCGACGAAAAGCTGTACCAGATGAAGCGGAAGAAAAAATTAAAACGATAGGACCCGCGGCGCGGCTGAAAAAGAAGTCTGAAAAAGGCTTCTTTTTTATTCTTGTAAGGCGGGCTTTTTCATGCTATAATCAAAAATGGGTTTTTGCCCCTGAAATGAGGATGGAACGCATGTTTATTGCCAACGGATGGAAGGATTTTGAAGTACTGGATACCGGCGAAGGGGAAAAGCTGGAGCGCTGGGGGGACTATCTTTTGGCCCGGCCCGACCCGCAGGTGATCTGGCCCCGGGAGAATGACCGGCTCTGGCAGAAAGCCCAGGCGCATTACACCCGCAGCGAACGCGGTGGCGGGGCCTGGGACTTCAAAGAAAAGCTGCCGGACAGGTGGGTGATCTCCTACCGGGACTTGAAATTCTATGTGCGGCCCACGGGCTTTAAACACACCGGCCTGTTCCCCGAGCAGGCCGCCAACTGGGACGCCATGGCCGCGCTGCTTTCCAAGCGCCCCGGCGCGAAGGTGCTGAACCTGTTCGCCTACACGGGCGGCGCGTCGCTGGCCTGCGCGGCGGCGGGGGCGCACGTGACCCACGTGGACGCGGCAAAGGGCATGGTGCTCTGGGCGAAGGAAAACCGGGAACTGTCCGGCCTGCCGGAAACGAGCTTCCGCTTTATCATCGAGGACGCCCTGGCCTTTGTGAAGCGCGAGATTCGCCGGGGCAGCAAGTACGACGGCGTGGTGATGGACCCGCCCAGTTATGGCCGCGGGCCGACGGGCGAGGTGTGGAAGCTGGAAAACGAGCTGTTCAACCTGGTTTCCACCTGCGCCGGGGTGCTGTCCGACGCCCCGCTGTTCTTCTTCATCAACAGCTACACCACCGGCTTCCAGCCCGCCGTGCTGCAAAACATCCTGGAAAAGACCGTCGCCCGCAAGTACGGCGGGAAAATCGACTCCCAGGAATTGTGCCTGCCCGTCCGCTCCGGCGGCGTGCTGCCCTGCGGCGCGACGGGAAGATGGATCGCAAATCAGCGCTGACACGCTTTTTCAGTGTTCAGAGTGCAGAGTACAGAGTGCAGAGGATTTACCTTTTCATTTTGTACTGACGATTGATCATCTAAAATCTCTGAACTCTGCACTCTGTACTCTGCACACTCATATCATCTACGGAATATTTCGGAGGGATACAGGATGGACAAGCCTACCATTCTTTATGAGGACAACCACGTGATCGTGGCGGTGAAGCCCCAGAACCTGCTGACCCAGGGGGACGAAACGGGGAACGAAAACCTGTTGGATCAGATCAAGGAATACGTGAAGGAAACCTACAACAAGCCCGGCGAAGCGTACATCGGTCTGGTGCACCGGATGGACAGGCCCGTGGGCGGGCTGCTGGTGTTTGCCCGGACGAGCAAAGCGGCGGCCAGGCTTTCCGAGCAGGTGAAGGTACACGAGCTGAATCGCCAGTACGTGGCGATCGTGGAGGGCGAAACCCCCGACCGCTTCACCTACGTGGACTATCTGACGAAAGACCCGGAAAAGAACATGGTCACCGTGCTGCCACCCTATCTCAAATTGCAGGGCAAGGAGGCCATCCTTCATGGCCGCACCGTGGCGCGCCGCGACGGGCTGAGTTTAGTTGCCATCCAATTGGAAACGGGCCGGGCGCACCAGATTCGCGTGCAGATGCAGCACGCGGGCTATCCCCTCTGGGGCGACCACCGCTACGGCAACGGCAAGGGCAAGGAGCAGATCGCCCTGTGGGGGATGCGCCTTTCCTTCGCCCACCCCATCACCAAGGATCAAATGCTGTTCATCGCCCCGACGCCCGAGGAAAAGCCCTGGCTGTTCTTTGAGCGCGAGCTCAAGGGCCTGGAAACCATCTGGCCCCAGATCAAGCCCGCGATGCAGGAAGCATAAAAGAGAGTTCAGAGTGCAGAGTTCAGAGTACAGATTGTATAGATTTTCCTTTGAGGAAGCCGATATTGGCTGACTAACTATATCTGAACTCTGCACTCTGAACTCTGTACTCTGCACTGTTCCTCCTATCAATCAATTTGGAGATATAGACGAACATGAACAATCCCGTCACTTTTGAACTCCTCCACACCTGCAAGCAGTCCGGGGCCCGGCTGGGCGTGCTGCACACGCCCCACGGCGATATCCCGACGCCCATTTATATGCCCGTGGGCACCCAGGCGACCGTCAAAGCCATGACGCCCCGGGAGATGGAGGAGATCAGCGCCAAGATCATTCTTTCCAATACCTATCATTTGCACCTGCGCCCCGGCGAGGATATTATCCGTGAGGCGGGTGGGCTGCATGATTTCATGGACTGGCACCACCCCATCCTGACGGACAGCGGCGGGTTCCAGGTGTTTTCGCTCTCCGAGCTGCGCAAGATCACCGAAGAGGGCGCGGCGTTCCGCAGCCACCTGGACGGCAGCAAGCAGTTCATCAGCCCGGAGATTTCCATGGACATACAGGAGGCGCTGGGCGCGGATATCGCCATGGCGTTCGACGTCTGCTCCGCCTATCCCTGCGACCACAAGACCGCCGAGGAAGCCATGCACCGCACCCACCGCTGGGCGGCCCGCTGCAAGAAGCACCACACCCGCTCCGACCAGGCGCTGTTTGGCATCGTGCAGGGCGCGTTCTATGAGGATTTGCGCGTCGAATCCGCCAAGGCCCTGGCCGACATGGACTTCCCCGGCTATGGCATCGGCGGGCTGTCCGTGGGCGAGCCCAAGCCCATCATGTACGAAATGCTGGAAAAGATCGAGCCGCATTTGCCCAAAAACAAGCCGCGCTACCTCATGGGCGTCGGCACGCCGGACTGCTTCCTGGAAGGCATTCTGCGGGGCGTGGACATGTTCGACTGCGTGCTGGCGACGCGCATCGCCCGGAACGGCACCTGCTTTACCCGCAACGGCAGATTAGTTGTCCGCAACGCCACCTATGCCCGGGACTTCACCCCCATCGAAGAGGGCTGCGACTGCTACGCCTGCCAGCACTTCACCCGCGCCTACGTGCGCCATCTGCTCAAGGCCGACGAAATCACCGGCGGGCGGCTGGCCTCCATCCACAACCTGCGCTTCCTCATCCGCATGATGGAGGAAATCCGCCAGGCCATCGCTGAGGACCGATTCCTGGATTACCGGAAAGAGTTTTACGAAAAGTACGATCTGACCCGGAACTTCTGATGATGGAGAATTGCCGTTCCGGCAGCGGCATGAATGGAGACGATAGGCAGATAGAAGGTAGAAGATAGGAGATAGGAGATTTATGTGGTTTATGATGTTTGGCGGGTGTTGCGGCTTTCGTTTTGTATCCCACTATATCAATCTCCTCTCTCCTATCTTCTAACTCCTATCTGTTGATCGTCTCCTTCCCATATCCTGCTGAACAATGCTTTGGAGGTTAAAGATGGAATACCGCTCCATCCCCCAGGTTCGTCTGCCTGTATCCAGGATCGTCATGGGCTGCGCCTCGGACGGCTTCAACGGCGGCAGGGACCAGAGCGCCCTGCTGGACGCCGCGCTGGCCGCGGGCATCAACACGCTGGATACCGCCCGGGTGTACGCCCAGTCCGAGCGCGTGATCGGGAAGTGGCTGGGAACGCACAGGGAACAAGTGGTGGTCGTCACCAAGTGCGCCCATCCCTCGCTCTTGCATCCCATGCGGCTGACGGAAAGGGACATCCGTAAGGACTGCGAAACCTCCCTGCGGGAACTGGACACCGACCGCATTGACCTGTATCTTTTGCACCGCGACCATCCCTCCGTGGAGCCGGGGGCCCTGATCGAGATCATGAACAGCCTGAAAGCGGAGGGCAAGATCGACGCTTTCGGCGCGTCCAACTGGACGTATGAGCGGTTCCGCCAGGCCCAGGAATACGCGGAAAAGCACGGCCTGGTTCCCTTCTCCGTTTCCAGCCCGCATTTCAGCCTGGCCCGCCAGCAGGCCGACCCCTACGGCGGCGGGTGCGTGTCCCTCACTGGGGATGAAAACGCGGCGGCAAGGCAATGGTACGCGGAAACGCGAACCCCCGTGTTCGCCTATTCCAGCCTGGGCCGGGGCCTGCTGAGCGGCAAGCTGAAAAGCGGCGACGCAAAACAGGCCGCGAAAGTGCTGGATACGTTCGCCATGAAGGGCTATGGCTGCCAGGATAACTTCGTTCGCCTGGCCCGCTGCGAGGAACTGGCGCAAAAGAAAGGCTGCTCCGTGGCGCAGATCGCCATGGCGTGGATCTACTGCCAGCCGCTGAACACCTTCGCCATCGTCACCATGTCCTCCCCCGCCCGGATTCAGGAAAACCTCGCGGCGCTCTCTTTGAAGCTCACCGATGATGAATGCCGCTATCTGAATCTGGAAATTTCTTCGCCCGCGTGAGCGGAAAGAGCGGGCGCGCGACCCGTCAGAATTCAGGCGAATCAACGCTTCCCGGCGCGTGTGCTGAGCGCCGGGAATTTTATTTCACAAAAAGTTTACAAAATATCCAAAAACCCCTTGACAAGAATTCTTAATTGCGCTATTATATGCCTGTCACCGAAACAGGGTGCAAAAAAATTAAGGAGAGTACAAACCATGAAGAAAATCGTTACTTTGGTTCTGGCTATCGCTCTGCTGATGACCAGCGTCGTGGCCATCGCCGAAACCCATGCTACCCCCAACATCAACTCCTTCGCCACCATGAAGGTAAAGTATGATGAATCCAACCGCATCTACACCATCACCCTGAGCAAGCCCGTTGACCGCCTGCTGATCAAGTGGGCCGAAAAAGGCGCTGAACCCGAAGAA
>CADAKE010000038.1 GCA_902788445.1 uncultured Eubacteriales bacterium | reverse complement strand
GCTGCTGGAGCCCATCATGCACGTGGAAGTGTTCGTTCCCGACGAGTACATGGGCGACATCATGGGCGACATGAACAAGCGTCGCGGCCGCATCATGGGTATGGACCAGGTGGACGGTATGCAGCGCGTGACCGCCGAAGCGCCCATGGGCGAAATGTTCAAGTACGCCACCGACCTGCGCTCCATGACCCAGGCCCGCGGCTCCTTCACCATGGCCTTTGAGCGCTATGAGGAAATGCCCGCCGACGCCGCCAAGAAGATCATCGAGAGCGCGCAGAAGGAGGAGGAAGAGGAAGAATAATTTCTTCCCTTTTCTCCTGCGTCCGCAGGATGGTTTTCCTATTCTCCAGATGACCCACAGACTTGTCCGTCTGTGTCAGAAGCCTTTCCCACCAACGGCCCATTCCCCTCTGACCGATATTTCAACAGGAAAGCAAAGGAGAAATCTGTATGAAGAAATCAATCTGGATCGTCCTGCCCATTATTATCATCGCCATCGTCCTGGTCGCCGTGTTCGCCGGACAGCGCAACACCCTCTCCGCGCAGATCGCGCAGCTGGAATCCGACAAAGCCAGCCTGAGCAAGCAGCTGGATGACGCCGCCGCCAATATCGGCGCCATGGAAGCCGTCGAAGCGCAGGCCGCTGAGCTGACCACCAAGCTGCAGGAAGCGGAAAGCAAAATTGCCGAAGCGGAAAGCAAGGTTTTTGAAGCCGAGAACAAAGCGTCCGTCTATGAGAGCAAGGTTCAGGAAGTCGCGGATCAGCTGACCACTGTGACCACGGAGCGCGACGCGCTGCAATCCAGCGCCGCCGAAGCCGCCGAACAGCTGACCACCGGCATCCGTCAGGCCCAGACCGCGCTGGAAGCCCTCATCGGCCCCACCGAGGATGAGCTTTCTGAAACCAAGGCCCAGTTGGCCGCTTATGTGGAAGCCTACGATCAGGCGGCCATGGAGCTGGCCCAGGCCCAGGACACTCTGGCTGCCGTTGCCAGCGAACGCGACGAGCTGAAAGCCTCCCTGGAAAGCGCCGCCGCCCAGATTGCCGACATGCAGAATGTGGCCGAGGGCGTGAAGGTTGCCAAGGCTGGCGCGGTCGTATGCGACGCCGAGGGCAAAATCGTGCGCGAATATGAGGACATTTCCGAACTGGTGCTGGCCGACCTGCAGCCCGGCGAATCCATCGTGATCGTGCTGTACAACGCCGCGGGCGAACCCATCATCCAGTACGGCCTGAATTCCGCTCCCGCCGAAGAAGCCGCTGTTGAAGAAACCGCCGAGGAAGCCGCGCCCGCTGAGGAAGCCGCTGAACAGGCTGCCGAGGAAGAGCAGGCTCCCGCCGAGGAAACCCCCACGGAAGAAGCTCCTGCCGAAGAAGCTCCTGTCGAAGAAACGCAGACCGAAGGCAACTAATTCATTTCATCTGTTTTCCCCCGCGTGACCGAATCCGGTCACGCGTTTTTTGTGCAACAAAAAAGCGTGAGCTGCGAGAGGTTCACGCTTTTTTCTGAGGCGGGAAAGGGGAAAGCGCCGAGCGGTTATTCCGCCTCGGTCTGCGCGGCGGCGGCGATGGCTTCGATTTCGGCGGGAGAAAGAAGGACGAAAGTATCATACCGGTACGCTTCCGGGGCCAGCATGGGCGGGTAATAAAAGGCGATATACTCGCCCTCTTTGTACGCGGCGAAATCCCGGGCCGGAGAAAACTCAATTTCAAAATCTTCCAGGGAAGGCTTTTCTGAATCCCATAAATTCGGATGTGCGTGGAACAGATCATACAGCGTTGGCAGCAGCGCCTCCGCGATGGAATCGGACGAGCCCTGGATGATATGGGCGATTTCGGGATAATCCTCCGCGCGCACATCCTCCAGCCGCTCCGGGTCAACGCCCGCCTGAACGAGGATAACGCCGCGCAGGGTCAATGCTTCGCCCGCGTACATGCCGCTCACGTCGAAGGTCAGCGGCTCCAGGGAATAGACCGTTTCCTCCCCCATGGACTGGGACCGCGTCTGCACGATGGACAGGAGCCTGCCGTCGTTGCAGTACACCTCAAAGTCATGCTTGACTTCGTTTTTTCCATCGAAGCGCATGTCCGGCGTGTTGGCGAACATGGGCAGCACCAGCTGGGTCATTTCGTCCAGGGCCATCTGGTAGGTGTCGTTGATGAGGGCGGCGGTATAATCCTCCCCTGCGACATGGGGATAAGCGTAGGTGAAATGGTACACCCAGTTTTTTTCGTTCGGGAAGTACCTCTCCCCCGCGTTCCGCTCCACCGTCAGTTCCGCCAGCGCGGGGGCAATGCCCAGCCACAGCGCCAGCGCCAGCAGCGCTATGCGTTTAACCATTGGAAACGCCCCACACATTCAGGGAATTGCGGATGATTTCGCCGTAGAACGTATATTCCGCCTGCCGCTCCGCGGGGAAGGTGAGGGTGATGGTATAGACGCGCGGCATTTCCTCGGACGCGATCACGAGGGTGTAGCTGCCCTCCGTGGTAACGCTGAACCGGTCAAATTCCCGTTCCTGGATGATATTGCTGCCGGGATTCGCGGCCAGATACTTGGCCAGCGCTTCCTCATAATTCGTTTCCTCATCCTTCGCTTCGATGATCAGGGTCACTTTGCCGTCCGCGCTCTGCCACACGCGGTGATCGGCCGCGTCGTCCGCCACACCCAGGGAGGCGGGGAGATTCAGGGAGTATTCCATCTCCGTGTTTTCAAATTCCTGCCAGGCGCTCAGGTCGCCGTCCTGATAGAAGGGCGTAAAGGAGAAGCCGTTCAGCGTGTATCCGAAAGCCGTTTCCGGCGCTTCGCGCAGCGAGACGCGCGCGCCGCACTGCCAGATGAGCGCGTCCTCCGGCACGTCGTCCGCCTTCTGCTTCATTTCCGGCTCGGTGGTGGTAAACACGTCGCACAGCACGTCCACATCCGTTCCGTCAAACTCGGCGGAATAAATGTGCACGCCGTAATTGCAGGCGGACGCGAACGCCATGTTCAGTTCCCCGCGGATGAACCAGGTGCGGTACTTTTCATCCGCTTTGGCGCTCTCCGCGTTCTCGGTGGACGGATACTCGAAATGATACGCCGCGCTGGTGAACACACGCCCATACAGGTCTTCCGCCTGTTCCTTCTTGAGCGCAATCGTTTCCCTGCCGCTGATTTCATCGTCATAGGGCAGGTATCCGGCGTTGATGCCCCAGGCCAGCGCGCAGCTGACCAGGAGATCGGAAGGCGTTTCGTCCCTGTTAAAATCAGGAACCGTCAGCGCGGTGCCGGGCTCCGCGGGGGTGCCCTGCAAAATCGCGGCGTTTACGACGAGTTCGGTAAGCATTGTCAGCTTTTCATCCACGGTCACTTCCACCGCCCGCGCTTCCCGGGTGGGCGCGGCCAGCGCGGGATAAGCGGAAACGATCAGGCACAGGGCCAGGAGCAGCGCGGATAGTTTCTTCATCTTCATCGGTATCCCTCCTTATGCTTCTTCCAAATCCGGGTTCGCCCCGGTAGGCGATTCTTCTTTTTCGTTTTCCTTCGGCGGGTTCAGAATGGTCACGGTGGCCCATTCCACGCGGCGGTCCACGATCTCCTCCGCCCGGATGCGCAGGCCGTAGCACTCCACCACCGGGTGGGAGCCATCCTTGGGAATGGTCATCATGCGGCTGAAAATCAGCCCGCCTAAGCTTTCAAACCCCGCGCCGGTGGGCAGCTTCAAATCCAGCGCGTCGTTGATCACCTCGATCAGCGCGCCGCCCGCGATGCGGTACTGGTTGTCGCCGATCTTCTGGATCTCCTGGGGCAGGGGCTTGTCGTACTCGTCGTAGATGTTGCCGACGATTTCTTCCAGCAAATCCTCCATGGTAATCAGGCCGCTGGTGCCGCCGTATTCGTCCACCACGATGGCAATGTGGGTTTTGTTCTTCTGCATGTCCCTGAACAGCACGTCCGTACGCACGGACTCAGGAACGAAATACGCGGGCCGCAGAATCTCCCGCAGGGTTTTCTTGCCGCCTGTAGACAGGGCCAGCAGGTAGTCGCGGGTGGTGAAGGTGCCCAGCACGTCGTCCAAATCCTCGCCGTACACCGGAAAGCGGGACAGGCCGCTGTCCAGGATGGTTTTCATGATTTCCTTGTTCCCCGCGTCCACCTGGAGCGCGGTCACGTCGGTGCGGTGGGTCATGCAGTCGGCGGCGGTCATGTTGTTGAACTCGAAAATGTTCTCGATCATGTCGCGCTCGTTGCCCTCGATCGCGCCCTTTTCCTCGCCCATGTCCACCATCATGCGGATCTCGTCCTCGGTGACCTCCTCCTCGTTGGCGGCGGGGTCGATGCCGAAGAGCCGCAGCACGCCGTTGACAGACTTGGTGAGCAGCCAGACGACGGGCTTCATGAATTTCGCCACGCCGTCGATGATGTCCGCCACGCCGCGCGCCACCTTCTCCGGCTCCTTCATCGCCACCCGCTTGGGCACCAGTTCGCCAAAGACCAGAGTAAAATAGGAAAGGATCAGGGTAATCAGCACCACGCAGAGGGTATTGAGCGTGCCTCTGGAAATGAGGGTAAAGCCCCATTTGTCCCGAATCAGGCTCACCAGCGGCGCGGCGAAGTTGTCCGCCGCGAAAGCGCTGCCCAGGAACCCAGCCAACGTGATGGCGATCTGGATGGTGGACAGGAAACCCGAGGGCTCCAGCACCATGTTCAGCAGCTTTTGGGATTTTTTATCGCCTTCCTCGGCTTTGTGGCGCAGCTTGGTTTCGCTTAAGGAAACCACGGCAATTTCCGCCGCCGCGAAGAAAGCGTTCACAGCGATCAGGAAAACCTGGATCAGCAATAGACCGCCTATGGGGGTGTCCAAAGAAAAATCACTCCGTTTCAATAATTGCGCAAATCGGATGCAAACCGCCTTCGGTTTACCCGTTGATTATAATCATGATGGTCGGCGTCTTTCCCTTCGGGAGCCGCCGACACGCGCCACGGCTTCGCCCGTGCGCTCATCATTATACCATACCTCCCCCGCGTTTTCCACACAAAAATGAAAAGAAATTGTAACAATCGCATGGGCCGCCTTGTTCCGGCGGGCTGGAGTGTGGTATACTTCACAGTGGTATCAGACCAATTTGAAGCAGCACGAGGTAAGGCTTTGATGAAGCAGGGAATGCGCCGTCCGATCGGCAGGTTTGCGATCTTGATTTTTGCCGCGGCGGCGCTGCAAATCCTTTTGCGCGTTTCGCTGGGCGTTCCCGGCGACGGCGGCGCGCTGCTGCTGATTTTGCAGCTTTACGTCCTGCTGCCTGTTCTTTCCATTCTCCTGCCCTTCTGGGCGGGCAGGGGCGGCGTGCATCCCTTCGCGGCGTTCTTTCCCCTGGGCGGCGCGGCGCTGATCTTTTCGGCGGCGCCTGGCTGGCTGTGCTTCGTGTGTATGCTTTTGTCGCTGGTCGCGTGCGTGGCGGGGCAGGAATGGACCAAACGAACGGAAACGGAGAAAACGGAAACGGAGAAAAAGAAATCCCATGGCGGAAGAAATCAGAAACGATAGAAAAGCGAGTTTTGTCGGCAGGATATTTCTCTTCCTGGGCACGGTGCTTTTGATGGCGATCGTGTATGTGGCGGCCATTCTGCTGCAAATGCCGGAGGATCAGAACAGCGGCCTCATGTCAGCGGAACAGGAACCGCTCATCCGGATGCAGCCCGCCGCCATGAACGACGCCCAGGCGCTGTCCGAACTGTTCGGCGCGCCGCTGCTCCATCTGCCGGGCTATGTGATGCGCGGCGAAGGAACGAACGCCAATTTTGAAGGCACGGTCGCCCGGGTCGTCACGCTGCAATACAGCGGCGTCACCATCACCGCCGTGCGGCCTGCCGCCGCCGCGCCGCTTTTGCTGCACGGAGAATTGTCCGTGAGCCTGCGCGGCGACCTGTCCATTCTGCACCTGCCCGCCCTGCTGGCGGAAAAGGGCGACGCCCGGTGCGTGTACCTGACCGACGCGGAAGCGGCCTACGCCATCTACGCGCCGCAGGCCACCGAGGAGGATTTCTTTTCTGTGCTGGAAAAGTTAACGTGGACGAAGTGAGCGAATGAATTGTTTTGATTTTATGTCTTTTCCATGACGAGAAAATATGCTATAATGGATTCCGTGGAAATCGGCGGCGCGGACGCTCCTGCCGATTCACGCATACACAAGGAGGAAACGCTCTATGGCAAACTCCCGGCGAAAACCCAGCCGCCGCAGGGCCAACCGGCGGGACATCCGTCCCCTGCTTTTGTTTGTGTTGGCTGTCGCGCTGGTGTTCTTTGTGCTGGTGATGCCCAAGAATCCCATTCCCAAAGCCCTGAACGTGACCGCCGACGGCACGGTGAGCACCCACGCGGGATTGCGCATCAGCGAGGTGATGAGCGACAACGCTTCCGCCCTGCCGGACGAGAGTGGCAAATTCGGCGACTGGGTGGAGATCGAAAACACGCTGGACACGCCCGTCAATATCAAGGGCGTGGGCTTGTCTGACCGTTCCGACCGAATCAAGTTCCTTTTCCCGGACGTGACGCTGAATGCCCAGGGGCGGGTGGTGGTGTTCTGCGACAGCATCAACAAGGACGACCCCCACGGGGAGTTCCACGCCAAGTTTAAACTGAGCTCCCTGGGCGATTACGTGTATCTTTTTGATGCCAACGGCACCGCCATCGACAGCGTGAAGGTGCCTACCCTGAACGCCGACGAAAGCTACGAGCGGAACAGCGAGGGCAACTGGGAAAAGACCGGCGCTTATTCTCCCGGCTATCCCAACACCCAGGAGGGGTACGAGAGCTACCTGGCCGCCTACGCCGTGCATCCGGGCGCGCTGATGATCAACGAAGTGGTGCCTTCGCCGCGTTCCGGCCTGCGGGACGAGGACGGCGAGCTTTCCGACTGGATTGAACTCTATAACGCCGGGACGAAGGATATCAAGCTGGGCAACTACGCCCTGAGCGACAACGAAACCAAGCCCGTCAAGTGGCCCTTCCCCAAGGACGCGGTCATTCCGGCGGGCGGGTATTACATCGTGTTCTGCTCCGGGAAAAATAAGGTGGAGCAGGACACCCGCTATCCCCACACCAATTTCAGCCTGAACAACGAGCAGGAAACCATCGTGCTCTCCACCCTCCTGGGCGAACTGGTGGATCGCGTGGTGGTGACGGGCGTCGGGCGGGACATGAGCTACGGCCGCGACGACGGCGGCAACTGGAAGGTGTTCACCCTGCCGACTCCCGGCGCGCCCAACAACGAATACGGCGCGGGCCGGGCCGACCAGTACATCCGCGCCCTGAACCCCACCGGCGTCATTATTTCCGAAGTGGTGTCCTCCGCCAACCTGACCAAGCCCTTTTCCGACGCCTCCACCTCCGACTACGCGGAGCTGTACAACGGCTCCGACCAGTATTGGGACATGAGCGGCTGGGGCCTGAGCGACAACGTCAACTGGCCCCGGAAATGGACGTTCCCTCAGGGAACGTCCATCGCGCCGGGGGAATACAAGGTGATCCTGCTGGACGGGACGGGAACCAACCAGGGCAATCACCTGCGCACGACGTTCAAGCTGTCCAGGACAGGCGGAGAAATGCTCACCCTGTCCAACGCGGATGGAACGGTGCTGGACAGGCTGTATCTGCCGGAAATCCCCACGGATGTTTCCTATGGCAGGACGCTGGGGAGGAACGGCTTTTTTTATTATGACACGCCGACCCCCGGCGCGGAAAACGGCATGGGCTTCGCGGGCTTTGCCGCACGGCCGGTGTTTGACCATCCCAGCGGCATTTACTATGGCGAACTCAAGGTCGCCCTGTCCGCCGACCCCGGCGTGACCATCCGTTACACCACCGACGGCGCGATTCCCACCCTGGAAAACAGCCAGGTGTACACCGAACCCATCGAGATTTTCGGCACCCAGGTTATCCGCGCCCGATGCTTCCAGGAGGGACGCCAGCCCTCCGAAACCGCCACAGCCAGCTATTTCATGGAACTCTACCACACGCTGGACGTGGTGTCGCTGGTGTGCGACCCGCAGGAACTGTGGGACCCCGCCACCGGCCTGCTCAGCCGCGAGAACGACCATTCCTCCCGCAACCGCAAGAACCCGGAGGACGCCGAGGTTCGCAAGTACAACGACCAGGGCGAGCGCATCCTGCCCTTCCAGACCCCCGTGTACCGCACCTACGGCAAGGACGACCGGCAGGGATACTTTGAATACTTCGACCATACCACCGGCGAAGTCATTCTGTCCCAGGGCATCAAGATGGACTTGCTGGGCGCGTACTCCCTGGACATGCCGCAGAAGTCCTTTAAGCTCCGCGCCCAGGCGGCGCTTGGCGACAAATATTTTAATTATCCCCTGTTTGAGGAACGGGACTACACCTTCTATAAATCCCTGACCCTGCGAAACTCCGGCAACGACGCCGTCTGGACCCGCGTGGCCGACGGCGTGCAGACCCGGCTGGTGGACAAGTACGTGCATCCCAACATGCCTACCTTAGCCTGGAAGCCCGTGGTGGTGTACCTGAACGGCGAATACTGGGGCCATTACAACCTGCGCGAGCGCAAGGACCGTTTCTCCATCGGCCAGTTTGAGGGCCTCGACCTGGAAACGGACAAGGAGATTCTGGAGAACATCACCATCCTGAAAGGCAATTCCAGCGTGGTGCAGGGGAGCAACAAGGAATACCTGGCCATGATCAAGGAACTCAAGGACATGAGCCCCAACACCAACCCCGCCCACCTGCAATACCTCAAGGACAACGTGGACGTGGACAGCTACATCGACTGGTTCGCGGTGAAAATGTTCTTTGGCGATTCCGACCCCGGCAACATCATGTTCTACAAGCTGCCCACCGAAGGCGCGAAATGGAAGTGCCTGCTGTTCGATACGGACTACGGCCTGTTCGATTCCAGCTTCAACAGCCCGCGTTCTTACCTGAAAGACAAGGGCATGGGCCAGCAGAACATCAACAATACGATCTTCAAGAAGATCATTGAATCGGATGAACTGCGCGACAAGTTCCTGCGCCGCCTGGGCGATATTTTCCAAACCCTGACCACCGAAGTGATGCAGCAGGAGCTGGACGAGTGCACCGCCCTGATCGAGCCGGAGCTCAACAAGCACTATCAGAAATGGGCGGGCGACCCCGACACCAAGATCATGAACATCGACTCCCCCACCACCGCCTCCGGCTCCCTCCGCTACTGGCAGCAGCGCGTGGACAGGCTTCGCAACACCGTCATGGTGTACCGTCCCTTCCGTCTGTGGGGCATGGTGCAGGAGCAGTTCAAGCTGACCGATCAGCAGATGATTTCCTACTTCGGCCCCCGCCCCGCCGACCCGGATCAGAAATAACGGTTTGATATTCGTTACAAACTCATAGCGGAATCAAGGAACTGCGCAGAGAGGATGCCGCCCTTTCCGCGCAGTTCCTTTCATTGTTCATGGAATCAAACAGTGACGGAAGTCGCCGCCGCGACGCTCGTAAGGATGCGTCCTTGAAAAAATCATGTTTGCCGCTCATGCGTTCGCCCGGCGGATTTCTCAGGGTAATCGCTTATTGCAATTAAGTTACAAATCTGTTTCAATTTAGAGAACAAATGTAGGGGCGGATATCATCCGCCCGCATGACCGGGCAAAATCATCGACACCAAATTGGCATAAATGAATGATTTACAGGATGCGGGCGGATGATATCCACCCCTACAATTGCATGGTTGTTAATTACAGGTCTCACATTGTTTGTAAGCGATTGCCCGGCGGATTTCTTTTTTTCTTATTGAACAGAAAGCGTTTTTCTGATATACTGGGAAAGCAAAGCGAAAATCAATCGAACGTGATTGGAAAAGCGAGAGCGCGTCCCGCCGACCGCGGCGGGCGGCGGAGCGCGCGCGTTTGCTGATTTGCATACAGGATTGAGGCAGAAAGGATTTGAAGTTCATGAAAACAACGCTTGTCATTCTGGCGGCAGGCATCGGTTCGCGCTTCGGCGGCGGCATCAAGCAGCTGGAGCCCATCGACCAGGCAGGGCATATCATCATTGACTACTCCATCCACGACGCCATCGCCGCGGGCTTTGACAAAATCGTCTTCATCATCCGGCGGGACATTGAAGCGGATTTCCGGGAGCGCATCGGCAGCCGCATCGAGGCCGTCGCCGCGCCGCTGGGCGTGGAAATCGCCTACGCTTACCAGGACATCCGCAATATCCCCATCCCGCTGCCGGAGGGCCGCGTGAAGCCCTGGGGCACGGGCCATGCCGTGCTGGCCTGCGACGGACTGCTCAACGAGCCTTTCGCCGTGATCAACGCCGACGACTATTACGGCATCGAGGGCTTCAAAAAGGCCGCGGCGTTTTTGAAAACCGGCGGCTATGGCCTGGTGGGCTATGTGCTCAAAAACACGCTGTCCGACAACGGCGGCGTGACGCGCGGCATCTGCGGCGTGGCGGACGGGAAGCTGCAAAGCATCAAGGAGACTTACGAGATCGTCAAAACCGAAACCGGCGCGGCGTCCAGCGGAACAGAGATTGATATCAATTCCCTCGTGTCCATGAACTTCTGGTGCTTCCCCGCGTCGTTCATGGACGTGCTGAAGGTCGGCTTTCCCGCGTTCCTTTCGCGGATGAACAATCCGCTCAAGGATGAATACCTGCTGCCCATGATCGTGGACGGGCTGCTGAAAAACGGCGTGGAGGTGTCCGTGCTGCCCACCTGTGACCAGTGGTTCGGCGTCACCTACAAGGAAGATAAGGAAGTGGTCGTGGAAAGTTTCCGCAAGCTGTACGCCGAGGGCGTGTACAAAGGAAACCTGTATGACGACCTGACCCGGAAATGACCCCAAAACATTTGCCCCGCGTGTTCCTGACGGAACGGCGCGGGGCGTTTTTCAATTCACATCCACAAACATCGGATACGGCAGATACCGCGCGGGCGGCAGCTTGTCCATGGTGACGAACCCCGCGGGCGCGGCCAGCACGTCCGGGACGCGGTTCACGATGGTGGCGCAGGTGTGGGCCACGGTGTCGGGCTTGGTAACGGAGAAATGCGCGTCCGGCTCGCCCCGGATGGTGAAGTCGCACAGGTCGCCCTCGCCTTCCTCATACACCTTGCCGATGCACTGGGTTTCCACCACGATGCCCTGGTGGGTGATCGTGGTCACGACCGCGCTCATGCCGATGACCTTGCCCGCCGGGATGGTTTCGCCCAGGGTTTCGCTGTGTACGTCATGGTCGGAAAACACGGGCACGGCCTTCTGCTTGATCTGCTCCACGCTCAGGCCCAGCTTCATGCACAGCGCCTCGTTGCTGTTCCACACGTAGGCGGGCACGCTCAGGCTGTGGGCAATGTCCCGCTCAAATTCCTCGGGCGACAGGCCCACGCCGTGGGCTTTCGCCAGGGCGATGCCGTAGTCCTCCACGTTGTAGCTCACTGCGCCGTCGATCTCCGCGATATTGTGCACGCCGCCCGCGATCAGGGCGGGCAGGTTCACCCAGAAGGTGTCCTGCATCCCACTGCCCACGATGGTGCAGCCCATTTCCTTCGCCAGGGCGTCCAGCTGATTGGTAATCGTGGGCGAAGTCGTCCAGGGATAGAGCGCTTCCTCCGAGGTCGTGATCACGTTCACGCCGCGGGTGACGCATTCCAGAATCGCTTTGTGCATGTCCGGCAGAAAGCTCTGCAGCGCCAGGATGGCAATGTCCGCGTCGCAGTTGTCCAGCACGGTGTCCGGGTCGCGGCGCACCTTAATGCCCGTCGTGCGCTTGAGCCCGGCGATTTCGCCAATGTCCCTGTCGATGATGCTTTCGTCCATGTCGATCGCGCCGACAATGTCCGCGCCTTTGTCCAGCAGATACCGCATGATGATGCGCCCCATTTTTCCGCAGCCGTACTGCACCACGCGGATTTTGTCCCAGGTTCCGTTGTTCATTCCCACCACCTCCATGGGTGCAGTATGCCCCCATTGGAAACAGATTACGCATCATTTCTCCCGGGCTTGAAAAGAAAATGTAAATTTGTTCCGTTCTTTATGGTTGTTTTCAGGCTTCCGTGGTATACTGACAGCATGGAAAGGAGGATTTCCGCTTTGAAGAAAAGACTGATTTGTTATTTTCTGCTGCTTTGTTTTCTTTTGTCCGGCTGCGGCGCGGCAAACTCTGAAAGCCGGGAGGACGCGGTTCGCCTGCTTTGCCTGAACATCGGCAAGGCGGACTGTATGCTGCTTCTGTACCGGGACAGCGCGTACCTGATCGACGCGGGCTACGAGCAGACATGGCCCGCCCTGCAAACGGCCTTGGCGCAGTACAGCGTAACGAAGCTGAACGGTGTGTTCCTCACCCACTGCCATGAAGACCACCAGGGCGGGCTGATGCCGCTGGCGGAAAGCGACGTCGCCGTGGACGCCTGGTACGCCGCGCGAATCTTTTACGACCAGAAGGAGAGCAAGCATCCCGCTAAGTTAGCGGCGGCGCAGCGGGGCCAGGAAGTCGTATGGCTGGACGCGGGCATGGAAATCGCCGTCGGGGACGACGGGCGGTTCACCGTGCTGGGTCCGCTGACGGTCAACACGGACAACGAAAACAACAATTCTCTGGTGCTCCGGTTTGATTCTCCCGAGAGCAGCATTCTGCTGACCGGCGACATGAAGGAGGACGAGGAATTTGAACTGCTGGACGCCGGTCTGCTTTCGCCCTGCGATTTGCTCAAGGTCGGCCATCATGGCGACAACAACGCGACCAGCAAGGCGCTCCTGGAGGCCGTGCGGCCCAAGGCGGCGGTGATTCTCACCAGCACGGCCGAGGAGCCCGACACGCCTGCGGAATCGCCCCTTCGCCGTCTGGACAGAATCGGCTGTGCAGTCTACGTTTCCCAGGAAGCCCGCGACGCTCTGCTTTTCACCCTGCAAGACGGCGAAATCAGCGTGGAGGACGTAAGCTGGCAGGGCGTCCCTGAACGCGCGGAGGGCATCCGCCTGGCAATCGACACCGCGCGGGACACCGTAACCATTTTCAACGAAAACGCCTCTCCCCTGCCGCTGAACGGCTTTGCGCTGTATTCCACCAAGGGAAACGAATTGATGGAATTGCCGGACGGCACCCTCCAGCCCGGCGGTCAATACGTGATCGGCACCGACGAATCCACAGTGAGCATCGACGCCCGCTGGCGCAAAAAACGGGTGTGGAACCTGGCCAACACCGACATTGGCATTCTCTACGACGCTTACGGCCGGCCCATCGCCGTGGCGGATAACGGGATTCAGGATTAGCCATTTTTTCTATCCGGCCTTCTCCGTTTTGGGGAAGGCTTTTTCGATGCACTTTCACAAACGATGCTGAATAAAATGGAATGGAACCCTGACAGAAGGGAGGATTCCATGATGAAAGATGACCGTCGTCCCGGCGGCTGCGGGTGTGGACGGCCCATGCCACGGCCTGACCGGGCACCCTGCGGAAGCCGTCCGCGTCCCAGCGAAAACCATCCCTGCGATTACACGCCGACGCCGGGCCCCTGCGGGGAATACCTGATGCAGCGCATCCTGGCCAGCGGCAGGATTGCCCGCCGCCGTGCCTGTTACCCGGTGAGCCTAAACAGCCTGCCCGAGCAGGCGCAGCCGCCCTTTACCATCCTCGAGGCCGTTTCCTGTTACGCTCCCTGCTGGGAGGAAGCGCCCTGCCGCGACCGGTGGGGCGTGACCCTGCTGGTGACCGTTCCGCTGACCCTGCGCGTGCGGGACGGAAACGGCTGCGTCTACACCGTTTCCACCGAGATTCAGGAAGAACTGCGCCTGCGCTGCCTCTGCTCCGCATCCGAATGCTGGCGGGGACAGCCAATGATTCAGGCCGCGGTGCGCCTGGCGGGGCGGCCCTGCCCCTGCGACAGCTTACAGTGCGACGTGGCGCTGGAAGTGTATATCGAGGGCTACCTCATCGCGCCCTGCGCCATGGGCCGCCCGGAACATAACTGCAATACCCGCCCGCTGCCCTGGTATCCCGAACCGATTGACCCCTGTTGCTATCGACCCTGGACATGAAAAAAGGAGGAAGGAGCGAATCCTTCCTCCGAATTTTATTGTTTGATTTGTATTACACGCAGCCGTGGGCCAGCATGGCGTCGGCCACCTTGAGGAAGCCAGCGATGTTCGCGCCGACCACGTAGTTGTCCTCCGCGCCGTATTCCTTGGCGGCGGCGTCGATGTTGGCGAAGATGTTTTCCATGATGCCCTTGAGCTTGGCGTCCACTTCCTCAAACGTCCAGGACAGGCGCTGGCTGTTCTGGCTCATTTCCAGAGCGGAAGTCGCCACGCCGCCAGCGTTCGCCGCCTTGCCGGGAGCGAAGAGTACCCCCGCCTTTTGCAGGGCCAGGGTGGCTTCGTAGGTGGTAGGCATGTTCGCGCCCTCGGCCACGGCGTACACGCCGTTGGCGATCAGGGCTTTCGCGCCTTCTTCGTCCAGTTCATTCTGGGTGGCGCAGGGCAGGGCGATATCGCACTTGACGGTCCAGATGCCCCGGAAGCCCTCGGTGTACACAGCGCCGGGCACGCGGGCAGCGTATTCCTTGATGCGGCCGCGTTCCACTTCCTTGATCTGCTTCACCACGTCCAGCTTGATGCCGTTTTCGTCGAACACATAGCCGTTGCTGTCGCTCATGGCGACCACCTTGCCGCCCAGCTCGGTGGCTTTCTGGGCCGCGTAGATGGCCACGTTGCCGCTGCCGGAGACGACCACGGTCTTGCCCTCAAAGGAGGTTCCATGCTTTTTCAGCATGGCGTTGGTCAGGTAACAGAGGCCAAAGCCAGTCGCTTCCTTGCGGGCCAGGGAGCCGCCGTAAGAAAGGCCCTTGCCGGTCAGCACGCCTTCGTACAGGCCGGTGATGCGCTTGTACTGGCCGTACAGGAAGCCGATTTCGCGGGCGCCCACGCCAATGTCGCCGGCGGGCACGTCCTCATCCGCGCCGATGTATTTGAACAGCTCGGTCATGAAGCTCTGGCAGAAGCGCATCACTTCGTTGTCGCTCTTGCCCTTGGGGTCAAAGTCGCTGCCGCCCTTGCCGCCGCCGATGGG
>CADAKE010000037.1 GCA_902788445.1 uncultured Eubacteriales bacterium | reverse complement strand
ATGTTCAATAAGCTGTACGACATGAACCTGGCGTACTTCCACGAACTGACCATGTACATCGTGGCGGGCGAACAGCGCTTGAAGGAAGTGCGGGAAACCGACCTGGTGAAGCTCCAGGAGATCGCGGCCAAGAGCGGCGACGCCATGGACGCCCAGAAGGCCAACGACCTGGCGGCCCAGTGCGACCGGTTTGAAAAGAAGCTGCATGACTTAAAGCTGACCCGGCAGATTTCCATGCAGATGGCTCCGCAGATTCGCCTGCTGCAAAACAACAATTCCCTGCTGGTGGAGCGCATCCAGTCCACGCTGGTGAACACCCTGCCGCTCTGGAAAAACCAGATGGTGCTGGCCCTGGGCCTGCACCACAGCCAGCAGGCCATGCAGGCCCAGCGGGCAGTTACCAACATGACCAACGACCTGCTGCGCAAAAACGCCGAAACCCTGAAAATGGGCACCATCGAAACGGCCAAGGAATCCGAGCGCGGCATCATCGACATGGAAACCCTCATCGCCACCAACCAGTCTTTGATCGACACCATCAACGAGGTCTCCCGCATCCAGCAGGAGGGCCGCCAGAAGCGGGCCGAGGCCGAAAAGACCCTGGCGACGATGGAGAAGAACCTGAAAGAGAAATTACTGACAATGTAACAAGGTTATCAGATAGAAGATAGGAGATTATCATGTTTATACACGGCAGCCAGGCTGGGTATTCGTGAAAACATTCGACTATATTGAATCTTTTATCTCCTATCTCCTAACTCCTATCTCTACGTAACAGAGGGAGGCCAGACATGAAACTGAAAACAGGTACCGCCATTGTGATCATGATCGTTCTGGTGATCGGCAGCGTGCTGTTTGGCGCTTACAAGGGCTGGACGACGGAAAAGGCCCACGTGGACGCCACCTACGCGGGCCTGGAAAGCATGCTGCAAACCCGGGTGGAAACGGCGTACAATATCCTGACCGTGGCCAAGCGCCATCTGCCCGAAACGGACGAAGCCTATCAGCGGGTGAGCATGGACTTGGGCCAGCTTGACAATGCCTACACCGACCTGGGCCGCAAAGCCCAGGCCAACGAAGCCCTGGCCCAGGACGCCGCCGCCCTGCTGAAAGCCCTGGCCCAGATGGATTCCGTGAAGAGCGACAGCCGGGATGAAATGTACGTGAACAACTATCTGCCCCAGATGCTTTCCGAAAGCGAAGCCAAGACCGAGGGCGCTGCCTATAACCAGGCGGCGGCGGAATTCAACGGCCGCATCAACCGCACGTTCAGCGGCTTCCTGGCAAAGCTGATGGGCATCAAACCCGCGGAAGTATTCTCCGCGCAGTAAGAAAGGGGGAGGAAAACATGCGTGCGATTCGCTTTACCGCGCTGCTTGCGGCGCTCGTGCTGTGCCTGAGCCTGACGGCTCCCGCGTTTGCGGAAACCAAGTATCCTCCCCGCCCCCAGGGCACCGTGGCCGACCTGGCCGGGGTACTCGGGGAAAGCGTTATCACCGACCTGGAAACCCTGTCCAGCCGGCTCAGCGCCGTCACCGGCGGCAAAATCTATGTGCTCACCCGCCATTTCCTGGGGGGCGTGAACGCGAGCAACTACGCCAAAAAGGTGTTCGATGTGTGGGCGCTGGGCGCTAACGACGCGCTGGTGCTGATGGTCATTGGTGAGGAAACCAGCGCCATGGCCCTGGGCAGCGAGGCCGAAAAGGCCCTGCCCAACGACACCCAGATCAGCCTGCTGGCGAATCATTTCCGCACACCCTTCCTGGCCCGGCAGTACGACGAAGCAGTGTCCCAACTGGCGCTGAACGTGAGCCAGAGCCTGGCGAAAGCCAAGGGCCAAACCTTGGATGTGACCGGCTTGTTCGGCCAGGCGGTCATCCAGTCCACGCCCCAGCCCCAGAAGGCTGAGGATTGGTGGTACGGCATGTTTGCCCGGGACGACTACGACGCCCGGGAAAATGACGACGACCGGTACTGGCAGGACTGGCGCAACGAATGGAATTATGAGGAAACCCGTATCAACTGGCGCAGCGTCATCATCTGGGGCCTGGCGATCTACTTCCTGTTCTTCCGCAAAAAGCGGAGGAGGAGGTAAAGGCGGAGCGGTTTTCACGCTCAGTTATTGAGGCGATTTCACGCAGATAGGAGTTAGGAGAGAGAAGATAGGAGTTTATATACTCCTGCCAAATGAACTTGAGACGTATTTGAAAAACACTTATTTATCTCCTATCTCCTCTCTTCTATCTCCTCACTGATTAAAATTCCTTCCTGCAACAATAGCGAGGTAATCAAATGCGTCTTTGCATGATTTCTTTGGACGCAGTGGCGCGGCCCGACGCGGGCAGGCTTCTTGGCCTGCCCGCGCTTTCTGCTTTGGCGGAAAACGGCGCGTTCTGCGACAATGTGAAAACGGTTTATCCCACCCTGACCTATCCTATCCACACGTCGCTGATCACCGGCTGTTATCCCCGCACCCACGGCATCGGCCACAACCAGCCCTTCCAGCCGGACACACCGCCGGAGATGCGAAAGTGGTTCTGGTCGGTGAAGGATATGAAGGTAAAGACATTGTATCAGGCGGCGAAGGAAAAGGGCCTGGACGTTGCCTCCATCCTGTGGCCCGTCAGCGGGAAAAACCGCTTCGTGCGGCGCAACTTTCCCGAGGTGCTGCCCCTGCCGGGAGAAAACGCGGCGCTGAAAATGATCCGTTACGGCTCGCCTGAATGGATTCTGCGGATGGAAGCGTGCTACGGCAAAACCCGCAAGAGCATCAAGCAGCCTGACCTGGACGATTACGCAACCCTGCTCTGTGAAAAGCTGTATGCTTCCCGCCGCCCGCCGGACGTGCTGACCGTGCATCTGGTGGACTGCGACGCCATGCGGCATAAGTACGGCGCGGAAAGCGAAAAAGCCCACGCCGCCATGGAGCGCTTGGACAGGCGGGTGGGCCGCATTGTGGAAGCCGTGAAAAAGGCTGGGCTTTATGAAGATATGCTGTTCTGCATCGTCAGCGACCATGGCCAGCAGGACGCGCCGAACGGCATTCTGCTGGACAGGGAACTGCAAGCCGCCTGCGGCGCCCGGGCGCAAAGCCTGGGCATGGGCGCGTATATCTTTGGGGATGACCTGACAGCCGCCCGGAACGCTTTAGAGAAAAACATTCAGGCATGGGGCATCAAAACGATTTTTGGGGAAGAAGAACTGAAAGCCCTCCATGCCCCGGCGCATGTGCGTTTGGCCGTGGACGCGCTGCCTGGCTGCTGCTTCATTGACCGAAAAGAAGCGACCTTTGGGGAGCATGGATTCGGCCTGGACTGCCCTCAGGCCCGCACGCTGCTGTGGCTGTCCGGCCCCGGCATCCGCGCCGGGCATCGTATCCCGGAAGCGAATCTCATCGACATCGCCCCCACGCTGGCTTGGGCGCTGAACCTCTCTCTGCCCGACGCGGAAGGAATAATTCTGCAAGACTTGTTCATTCCGCGATGAGTCATGAACAAATCGCCATTGAAAAGAATGATTTCATCCCCGCCTCAGCAATTCAAATCGGCGTCCTCCCGCAGAATCAGGGCTTCCAGGATGTGGATGATCTCTGCGTGATAACGCTCCATCTGCTCCCTGCCGCAGGCGATTCCGCTGTAGCTGAGGCAAAGATCAAATCCGCCGTCATGATACTCGTTCCCGAGAAGAACCGCCTGGATCATATGACTCACGGTTCCTGTGTAGATATTGTCCAGCTCGATCAGTTCCGGCCGCAGTTCCTCAATCGACGCGCCGCCCATGTTCATTTGAAGGTTTGATTCTACCCAGGGCTTTCCAGGATTGGAATAATGCTCGGCGGTGTAGTTGCAGGCGCTGTGGGCGATGCCGGACACCACCTGCTCCCGAACGGAAGCGAGCAGTTCCCGCATGGAATGGATTTCATCCAAATGGCAGGCGACCGTCAGGCTTTTCGCGTACATGCCCACCGACGCTTCCGCTTCGGGCGACATGCGGTTGTTGAATGTCCAGGAAACAAAGATGTCCTTTTTCCCGGTAACGCGGGAAAGCGCCAACAGGACGGACGCGATCTGAAGCACGGAAAGGGTGACGCCAAGGCGGTTTTCCGCGCCGCGCACTTCTTCCTCTGTAAAGCGCAGCCGCCGCGTGATTTCTCCGCTCTCCTCTTTCTCCGCTTCGTTTTCTGTGAAAGGCACGGCTTGCCAGTCCGTCCCGCCGTAGCGCTCCAGGTGGTATCTTCTGTCTTCTTCCACTTTCCCGCCCATCAACCGCTGATCTTCCTGAGCGAGGAAAGCCAGGTAATAGTCTTTTTTCAGTTCCCGCCCGGAATAGGCGTCCACGATGTCCTGGAGAATCACGTCCAGGGAAGCGCCGTCCGCCAGCAGATGATGAATATCCATGTACAGATAGCTTCCTTTCCGTCCCCGGAAAACCTGCACCCGGCAAAGGGAAGCGTTCAGCAGTTTGTCAAAGGGCCGCACCAGCACATCCGAAAGCGCGTCCTCCGTTTCGGGCCTGATATCGCGCGCCCGGACGCGGGGTGTAAGGGCGGGATCATACTGCTGCTTCAATTCATTGTCTTCATCGAAGAAAAACTTCATGGACAGCGCCGGACGGTTCCGCAGCATTTGATTGACAGCGTCGCAGAGCCTTTCCGCGTCCACATCCTTGTCAAAGCGGACAAGGAATCGGTAAACGCTCAGGACGGCGGAATCCGGGCAGAACAGCTGCCAATCCAGAAGAACGGTCTGCGTTGCCATCAGGAAATGGGGCGCGCGTCTGGCCTCTTCTTCCAGCCGGTCCATGTCCGTCTGGCCGTTTTCCGTTCTGCCGCGAAGCGCTTCCGCGATTCTGCCGGGGGTATGGCACTGGAAGATATCCGCGGCGGTCAGGCCGTTGATGTTCGCTTCGGACAGCGCCACCATCGCCCGCAGGGAATCACCGCCCAGGTCGAAGAAATCGTCCAGCAAGCCCACCTGGTTTTCGTTTAGCTTCAGCGTCCGGGCAAAGGCGGCGCAGAGCTTCTTTTCGGTCTCCGTTTCCGGGGGGATGTACTCGGCCTTTAATTCCTGCAAATCGGGCTCCGGCAGGGCTTTGCGGTTCACCTTGCCGTTTTGGGTCATGGGCATTTCGTCCAAGCGCGTGAGGACGCTGGGCACCATGTACTCCGGCAGCTTTTCCTGCATGAAGGCTTTCAGCGCGTCCACGGCGATTTGTTCCTTGGCGGTGAAATAGCCCGCCAGGTATTCCGTGCCGCCCGTCTTGCGCACCGCCGCGGCGCTGCTGGATACGCCTGGGAATTCGGTCATGACTTTCTCGATCTCGTCCAGTTCGATGCGGAAGCCCCGCAGCTTGATCTGGTTGTCAATGCGGCCGAAAATGCGGACTTCGCCGTTCTCCGTCCATGCGGCTAAATCTCCGCTGTGGTAGGCCCGCAGGCCGTCATGGGTGAAGAACGCGGCGGCGCTCTTGTCCGGCAGGTTCACATAGCCCCGGCCTACCTGGTCGCCGCAGATGATGAGTTCGCCCTTCATGCCTACGGGCAGCTCGTTGCCGAACAGATCCGCCACATAAAACGCGGTGTTGGCGATGGGCGGACCCACCGTCACCTGCTCCCCGCCGGTCATGAGCGCGGCGGCGCAGCCCATGGTACACTCCGTGGGGCCGTACACGTTCAGGATCACAGAATCTTCTCGAAGCTCCCGCAGGCGGTCATAGAGCTGCCGGGGGAAGGCTTCCGCGCCAATGTCGAAGAAGGTGAATTGCTTGATGGCCTCCCGGCTCTCCGGGATTTCCAGCAGGCTCAGCAGATACGTGGGCGTGCAGGTGATGCCGTTCGCTTTGGTTTCCCGAACCAGCCGGGCAAATTGCGCCGGGTCATGAATCTCCGCTTCCGTAGCAATGACCACCGTGTTTCCGTTGCACAGTGGCACAAACTCCTCCACAACGGACACGTCGAAGGAGAAGGAGGCCAGGGCCAGGTTCACCTGCCCCGGCGCGGCGTAGTGCATGATCTCGATGGATTTTTCATTCCGGTGGACGTAGTTCATGATGTTGCGGTGCTCGATCATCACGCCCTTGGGCCGCCCAGTGGAGCCGGAGGTATAAATGCAGTAAGCCAGGTCGTTGGGGTGGACGGTTACTCCGGGGTAATCCACTGTATCAGCATTCACTTTATCCAAATCATCTACACCGAAGGCTTCCTCCAATGTCAGCACGGTATAACTGTTTCCTTTTAGCGCCCGGCCTTCCATCTGCCTGGCCGTAGTCAGCAGCAGGGGACAGGCGCCGTCCTCTAAGCAGAATTCGATGCGGTCGTCCGGGTATTCCGGGATGAAGGGCAGGAAAGCCGCGCCCGCTTTCAGGATGGCGTTTTCCGCCACATAGGCCCACATCTCCCGGTCAAACAGCACGCCGATCAATTGGTCTTTTCCCGCGCCTTTTTCGATCAGGATGTTTGCCAGGTGGCTGCTCAGCGCGTCCAACTGCCGGAAGGTCAACTGTTTTCCGTCCGCAATGACCGCGGGCTTGTCCGGATTTGCCAGCGCGTGGCGGTGAATCTGCTCGTGTACCGGAACAAAGTCCATGGGCACGGCGGTATCGTTGAAGCGCCGCAATTGCTTCCGGTCGTCTTCTGTCAGCAGGGATACCTGGCCGATGGACGTTGCCGCCATCAGCTGCTCCGCCGTGGTGAACAGATCCTGGGCGAAGCGGCGCACCCATTGTTCGGTGAATTTCTCGTTCCGGTACTCGATGGTCATGTTGTACAGGCCGTTCGTGGAGAAGAACTGGATGGACATGCAGCCCGTCACCATGCCGGTGTGGTAATGCTCCATAAACCACTTGTCGCCCTGGAGCAGGTCAGCGCCACCCTCCTTGCCCATGGAATCCGTAAACAAATCGCCCTGATAGATGAACTCCACGTCCTCGTTGACGGGGCAGGTTTTCAGCACCTCGTCAAAGGAATAAATGTCGTTGGCCATGGTGGTAAAAATCTGTTTGCTGATACTCCGCAGGAAATCCCCCACGGGGGTATCCTTGCTGAGATTGCCGTACACGGGGATGCGCTTGATGAGGGTTCCCATGGTGTGGCTCATTTCCGCCAGGGGCCGTCCATTGTATACGGTGGAGAAGGAAACATGCTTGCTGTTCAGGTATTTGCCCAGCATCAGGGCCATGGCTCCCATAAAGAAGCCACTCTCGGAAATGCGCTGCTTTTCGCAGAACGCTTTCACCCGCTCAGCGGTCAGCGTGCCGGGCTCATAGCGGAGGTTTTCGCTGACGCCGGGGGTCAGCGGCCCGTTCAAATCGCCGGACAGGGCGGGCACGTCCTCCGCGTCCTTAAACAAATTCAGGTAGTATTCCTTCGCCTTTTCGTGGGTGCCGTCCATGAGCTGCCGTTCTTCGATCATCGCCGCCTGCTGGATGGTATAGTCCTCGCCCAGCAGCGGCAGCCCGGCCAGCGCGCGGTTCATTTCAGATATAAACAGGCTGATAGCCGTGCCGTCGAAGAAAATCAAATGGGATTTGATGGCAAGATAACAGCGAACCGGCGTGCGGTATACCGCCAGATGCAGCAGGATTTCGTCCATCATCGGCACCACTGGCATGAAGGACTGCATGAAGTCCAGCCGCCCTTCCTCTGTCCCCTCAATCACAGGAATGTCGATCTTTGCCTCCGGTTGCATCACCATCCGGGGCATCCCGTCCGCGCCCGCGTGGATGATGTACTTCATGCCGGGGTGTGCGGCAATTACCCGCTGGGCCGCGTCCATCAATTGCTCCGCGCGGACTTCCGGGGCCGCCTGGGCCAGATAGGAGCAGGTGTAGGTTTCCTTGCTGCCCCCGGTGAGGCTTTCCAGGTAAATGCCAAGCTGGGTCTTGGTGAGGGGATAATCCGTCCGGTTCATTTCCAGGGCGGGTTTTTGTTCCGCCCGCTTTGCTTCAATGAACGCTGCCAGGGCCCGGGGCGTGGGATGGGCGGAAACGTCCTGGAAGGAGAGGGCGGCGGCTTTCTCCACATGGCTGATGAGCACCGCCGCGCTCAGCGACGTGCCGCCCAGATCAAAGAAATCCGCCGCGGCGCTGACCCGCTCCACGCCCAGGGCTTCCGAAAAGGCTTTGCAGATGTCCGCTTCCAGCTCCGTCATCGGCGGTTCATAAGCCGCTTCCTCAGTTTTCAGCTCCATGGCTTTGAGCGCCTGATAGTCCACTTTGTTGCGGTCATTTCGGGGCATGGCGTCCAGATGGACGCAGTATTCCGGCACCATGTATTCCGGCAGGGACGCGCCGATGAACGCTTTCAGCGCGTCCTTGGAAATCTCCTGTCCGGTGTAATAGCAGCAGATGTGGTCCCCACCGTTCACGTGGACGGGAACGCAGGCGGCTTCCTCCACGCCGGGATACCGGGCGGCGGCGCGGCGCACCTCGTCCAGCTCCACCCGGTAGCCGCGAATCTTCACCATGTGGTCTTTCCGGCCGTGGAAAATCAAATCGCCGGTTTCGTCCCAGGCCATGTAGTCCCCGGTATGGAACAGGCGCTTGCCGGGCAAGGAGGGATGGGTGGTAAACTTCTTGGCTGTTTCCTCGGGAAGTCCATGATAGCCCATCGCCATGTAGGGGCTGTCGATGCACAGTTCCCCAATGACGCCGGGTTCCGTGACGAACTGCCCCTCTTCGTCCATTAAATACGCCGCGATTCCCCGGCAGGGCTTGCCCAGGGAATGGGCGTCCCCTTCGCCCAGGGGATGCGTCAGCATGGCGGGGGATTCGCTGGCCCCGTAAAACTCATACACCGGCGGGTCGTCCGCCGTGTGCTCCGCCTGGGCCTTCTCCCCGGACAAAAGCACATATTGCAGCGGCAGCGGGCCGTGCAGCTTGCGCATCACGCCGTACATCTGCGGCGGCAGGAACATGCCGGTGATCTGCCGCTTTTTAAGCAGCGCCCAGATCATGTCCACATTTTTCCGTTCCGTCTCGTTGGCGATGTATACGCTGCCGCCGAAGAAGAGGGGAAGGGTCAGGTCGATCAAAGAGGCGATGAAGCTGAACCCGGCGATGCACAGGGTGCGCGTGTTTTCAGAAAGCGGCAGCATCCCGTCCATCGTTTCCGGGTTCACGTTCAGCACCCGCTGGCGGTGAATGACGCCCTTGGGCTTCCCGGTGGAGCCGGAGGTATAGAGAATCAGACCTTCCGCGTCCAGGTCGGAAAAGTCCAGCGCTTCATCCGCTTCGGGCACGTCCGCGCCCGCGGGAAACACATCCTCCAGGAACAGGCGCTTGACACCGCCCACATCCTGTTCCCGGTCTTTCGTGGTCACGCACAGCGAGCAGCCTACGTCCTCCAGCATGGCCCGCACGCGCTCCGCCGGGTATTCCGCGTCCATGGGCACGGCGGCGCACCCGGCGCGAAGGACGGCCAGCAGCGCGGCCAGATATTCCTTCGTCCGGGGCAAAAGCAGCGCGATTCTTCCCCGCCGCTTTCCCTCATCCGAAAGCAATTTCAAAATCCGTTCCGCCAGATAAGCGGAACGGCGGTTCAGCTGGGCATAGGTATACGCGCCATGAATATCCAATGCAGCCGCGTGGTTCGGGCGCTTCCCGGCCTGCTCTAAAAATTTCTGAATCAAGGTGGTCATTTGCTATCATTTCCTTTTCCTCAAATCATGCTTCCGACGATGCTTTTTCCTGCCGCTGTTCATCATCCCACGCGCTTTTGAATCGTCAGGATATTGTGCCCGTTTTCAAATTTATATTCCACGCTGTCCATCGTTTTCTTCACCATGAAGATGCCCAGGCCGCCCGCTTCGCGCTCGTCCATCGAAAGCGTGATATCCGGGTCGGCCTTTTGCAGCGGGTCAAAGGGAACGCCGCTGTCAATCAAGGTGATGGACACCGTGTGGGTGAATGCGTCAAAATCAAAGCGCACCGTCGCGTCGCCCGCGCTGTTCGGATAGGCGTAATAGGCGATATTGCCGAACAGCTCGTCAATGGCCACGTCAATCTGCATCTGGGCCTTCATGGGGCAGCTGAGCGCTTCCAGCTGCTCATCAATAAAAGCCGTCACCATGGGAAGATTGTTCAGCGCCGCCGCCAGGGTCAGCTCCTTCATGGCTTTGCCCCTCCTTTGTATTCCAGGCACAGCATGGTCAGATCGTCAAACTGTTCCGCGTCCTTCACAAAAGCGTCCACATGGGCGCGCACATTCTTCAGTACCTCCTGCGGCGAGGCGTCCGGCTCAGCGTTCAGGGCCGCCATCATGCGGTCCGTACCGAACAGTTCTTTATCCGTATTGGTGGCTTCCGGCACGCCGTCGGTGTACACAAACAGCTTCGCGCCGGGCTCCAGCTGGACTTCATATTCCTTGTACTTCACGCCCTCCATGCCGCCGATCACGAAGCCGTGGCGGTCTTTATACAATTCATAGTTTCCATCGGGGCGTTTGAACACAGGATACTCATGCCCCGCGTTGGCGCAGGTCAGCTTGCCGGTGGAAAGCTCCAGGATGCCCAGCCACACGGTGACGAACATCTGGGCCTCGTTGTTGGAGCAAATGGCTTCGTTGGTTCTCTCCAGGATTTTTGCGGGGGAGTGGCCCATCATGGCAATGCTCTGCAAAATGATCTTGCTGGCCATCATGAACAGCGCGGCGGGCACGCCCTTGCCGGATACGTCCGCGATCACCATGCCCAGATGATCGTCGTCGATCAGGAAGTAATCATAGAAATCGCCGCCCACTTCCTTGGCCGGGTCCATGCTGCCGATGATGTCGAAATCCGTGCGGTCCGGGAACGCGGGAACGATATGGGGCAGCATGGCCGCCTGAATCTGGGTGGCAAGAGAAAGCTCCGCACCGATGCGCTCCTTCTCCGCGGTCACCTGCACAACCTTGTTCATGTATTCCACGGTCTTATGGGAGAGGGACGCAAAGGACTGGGCCAATTCCTCCACCTCGTCGCCCGTCCGGTAGGCGTCCTCCATCTTGAATTCCAGGTCGCCTTCGCTGAGCTGCGAGATCCGTTTGGTGATGGTATTCAGGGGCTTTACGATCCGTTTGCCCAGCGAAAGCGCGCCGCCCAGCGTGAGCAGCATGACGATGATAAACAGCACAATGGCCGAGGCGCGGGAATTTGCCGTCTTTTCCTGGTAGGCCGCGGCGGCTTCCCGCTGAATCTGGTCATTGCTGTTTTGAAGCAGGGCAATGGGCTGGGCGGCAATCTTCTCGCTGAACGCCGACACCAGCACCCAGCCCGTCGCCTCAATGGGCGAAGCCGCCAGATAATAATTTCCATCCGCCAGCGCGCCGAGCGTAACGGCGACGCTGTTCCCTTGCAGTGCGCTGTCGACCGCCTGAGCCAGCGCGGAATGCCTGGAGGCGCGCAGATCAGCTTCCCGGTCCTCCGCCGCCATGGGGAAGGCTTCCGCCTGGGGGGCCAGTACCGCACGGCCCCGCTCATTCACCAGCAGGAATTGTTCGCCCTCAACGGAAAGGCCCTGCATCACCCGCTCCATTTCCGTCAAATATAAATCCGTGCCCACCACGGCCTGAATGGTTCCGTCCGGGCCATAGACCGGCATGGCGCATTCCAGGCAGTAAGCGCCGGTATTGGCGTCCCACTCGCCATCGGTGAACACCAATGTTCCCCTCTCCACAGCCTTTTGGTACCAGCCCCGCAGGCGGGGATCATAGGTTCTGGGCTGGCCGTCCACAAACCAGCTGGAAGAGTTATCGCTCACCGACAGGTGGACGCCCTCGGGCAGGCCGATATAGAGGGTGGAGGCGTCAAAAGCCGGGCACAGGGAGATCATGGTCTCAGACAGATTGGACAGCAGTCCGAGCTTCTCCGCAACGGCGGGGCTGTTCGGATCGACGCCCTCGGCGTAAATCACCTTGGCCGTCCATTTTCCATCGTCCGCCGGGTCCGGTCCTGCATAGGGCTGTGCAGTGAAGTTCTCCGGCTGGGCCAGCAGCTTCGCGGCACAGTCCGCCAGGAAGCTCACCCGCTGAGCGGCGCTGTCAAACATGGCGTCCGCAATTTCCGCGTCCGTGCGGTTGGAGCGCGCCAAACTCTGCTCCACCACCGCGTTCATCACCTGGCCGGTGATTTCGCCGATGGCTTCCTCCCGCTGACGGCTGGATTCCGCCGCCAGCTGAGACAGCATGTTGTTCTGATAAATGGATACCGCCATGAACGCCGCTGTGAGCAGCAGCACCGTATACAGGATCAGGTTGAACACCTTGCTCTGAATGCCGCCGATTACCAGGTTTTTGATGCGTTTCATTTTCTTCTCCCATCTTTTATGATGTCACAATCTTCTGATCTCCGAGCGCCCCATCCCTGCGCCGTGAATTTTCAGCGCCCATTCGCTTCGCAATGCGCTTCCAGGGCCCCATTCCCATGATCAGTGTATCAGAAATTGTCCAGCAAATGTCTGTAAAAATCAAAAGAAAAACAGCGAAAATCGGAAAAAGCGGAAATCCATTGTCTTTTTACTGGACATTTGCTGGACAAGGCGCGTTATCCTAAACAAATACATCGAAAAGGAGGAATGAATTGATGAACAAATTATTGAAACGGCTGGCCCTGTTGACCCTGACGTTGGCCCTGCTGCTGGCCCATGCCGCCTTCGCGGAACCTTCTGATACGCTTCGGACGGTCTATGACGCGATGATGGCCGAGGGTTCCAGCTTCAGCCAGTCCAAGGACGTATACGCCCAATATTATGAGGGCGTCAGTCTGGACGCGGCGCTGGAGGACAACGGCATCGTTATCACCCTGGACAGCGCCAATGAATATGTGGCGTCCGGCTCCTGGACCTTCACTCAGGAAGGGGACGATCTGACCGCCACCTTCGCGGCGGAGGACTACTACGGCTCCAGCATGGCCTTGGCCGTGTTTCAGGCCGTCGCTGCCAGCCGCGGCGTGAATTCCAGCCTGCTGAACGGCTACATCGCCGGGCTGGGCCCTGAGAATCCCTATCTTACCGTGGAAACGGACGAAAGCGCGGGCGCCTCAAAGTACAGCATTCATCTGAACGCCTCCTATGACTTCGCGGGGCTGGATCAGATGATTATGACGGAAGAAACGGTGTATTTCTTCGACGCCCTGGATGAGGATTACACCAGCCGCGGCGGAAACTATGGCAAGGTCATTATGGTGATGAACGGCAATGTCCACAGCCTCACGATCCTGGTGTGCGAATACGGCGAACTGGACGATGTGGCCTATCAGGATATCGTCAACGCCGTCTCCGCCGTCAAGCCCGACGGCTGGGAAACCTTCGCGGCCGAATATACCGAGCTCAAGGATGCGGCAACGGATGCCTACAGCGTGACGCTGCACCCGGACGACGGACAGGTGGGCGAAATTATCGACGAACGCTATGAGGGCTACGTTTACGCCATCGTGCGCATCGGCCAGGGCGAGTAAAACAATCCAACAAACTTGTTATGAACGGTACTCGGAAAAGAATGTCCGAGCGATGAAAGTCAAAAAATAAAAACCTGGACACGCTATGAATTTCGGCGTATAATATGAACAACCAAAATGCGAAAGGAGCCTGACCCTATGAAAAAACTGTTTGCTCTGTTGCTTGCCGCCATGCTGCTGTGCAGCGCGGCCGTCGCTGAAACCGTGGATGCCTATACCACCGCGTCCAATACCAAAACGGTTCTGTCCGGCGATGCCCTGACTGCCGCCGAAGAAGTGCTGATCGCCAAGAGTTCCCTGCTTTCTTCCGCCGACGAAGCGAAAGCGGAAGGCTACCAGGCCAAGGAAGGCACGGCCACTGCTCAGATCATGTCCATCAATCCGGATGGCTCTGTAGGCTTGAGCACGATCAGCGAATGGAAATATGAGAGCGGAAAGCTCTTTGTCCGTCTCACCCAGGGCCAGAACGCTCTGAATCTTGCCCAGGAGGGCGCTACCGGCACGCTGCTGGTAAAAGGCGAAGGCCCTTACTATATCCTGCATCTGAAAACTGTGGCTGTTACTGTTCTGGAATACAGTGAAGAAACCGCCGGCCAGTTCGACCAATTCTACTCCGGCGCTGCCAACGCCCTGAATGAATACGACATCGAATTCGACGTGACCGCTATTGAGCAGAGCTTTGCTTTGATGTTCTGATACCTTCTCATCAATTCAATACAATCGCCCCTCTCGCCATGTGAACCCACATGTGGCGAAGAGGGGCTTTTTTTTGTTCGGGAACCGATCAGGGGCCCAGTCCTTGAATATTTTTGTTCTCGCAGTATGCGATCATGAAGACCATGCCCTTCCAATCCGCCGCCATTGATACCGTCATGTGGACCGTGGTCAATTCCGTTGTGGTTGCTTTCATTCTCAGAAGAAACGAAAAGCCGAATCAGCAGAAAACTGTTTTTTTTGGGCCGCGATGACGGAGATGTTATATTTGGCAAAAAAGAAACCAGCACAAACGGCATGACCTTCATCAAGGGCGGCGGCTGCGGCGGCGTTACCCGCAACCTGGGCAGCGACCAGGACGGCAACATTAACCACGCCAAGTGGGTGAACCTGGTGCAGGAACTGTGCGAAGAACTGCCCTATGGCCTCCCCGCCATGATCTCCATCATCGACCCCAATGGCCAGAGCGGCATCGTGCAGACCCTGTCCCTGGCCGCCACCTTCGACCCCGCCCTGGCGCTGGAAGTCGGCAAAGCCTACTCTGAGCAGTATCGCGCCGCTGGCGTTTCCATGATGCTGGGCCCGCAGGTGGGCGTGGCTTCTTCTCCCCTGATGCAGCGCGGCAGCGGCACCTACGGTGAAGACCCCGCTCTGGACCGTGACATCGCGGAAGGCTTTGTTTCCGGTTCTGTTTCGTCGGCATCCTCAGCATCGTCCTTTGGGGCTTCATCTTTTGATATCGGCGGCGCTGCCGTGACCGTGATCTCTTTTATGGTGCTGATGATCGCCTCTTGGACAGTGTCCTGTATTTTCTGCAGAGCCGACACCCATTCTTCCCGATCCGGCTGATCCATCCGGGCGAAGTGATCGTTGATCGCGGAGACAATCGTTCGGCTGTAGGAGCTGTATTCCGGTTGGCTGCTGTCTGCGCTCATTAGGTTGTTCCAGGCTTCCATATCCTGCGCGTTGTCCAGTTTCAGCCGCAGGGTGGCGGTGAACAGATTTCCTTTCTTGCTCATGCCGCTGCCGCCTTTTTTAGCCGGAGGCTGGCCAGGAACTCATATCCCTTGGCCGTGGCGCAGATATCGTCGTTGATCGTTACCCGGCTGGGATCGTATGACCCGGCTGGGATCGTATGTCCCAAAGTGCCGGATCAGGCAGCCGCCTCCGCCGACGATATATAGCTTCATCAATTCCGGGTTGTACTCATGTTCCCGCAGCCTGCGCATGATCCCGGCGACGTACTGCCTGGCGCTATCCTGGATCACCGTCAGATACTTTTCGCCAATTTCTGCCGTGCCGTTCCGCAGGACTTCTTTGATCACCTGATCGTCAATGGCGGTCCCGAATTTCCGCATCAGCTGCTCCCTGACTGCCAACATACACTGGTAGGTACCGTATTTCTCCGTGAAGCATTTTTGCGGGTTAGGCTTTCCATTACTGATGGTCATGATATTCATGGCGCCGTTGCCGATGTCGCAGAGCATGGTCGTACCCTTGAACTCCTGCAACCGTTCTGTGGTCAAACTGTGGTCACAGACAAAAAAAGAGCCCGGAAGTCCTTGAAAATCAAGGGCTCCGGGAAAAATGGAATCATTCCCACTCAAGACTGACACCTTGACATCTCGTGAAAAACAAGCACTATTAGTGCGGATTTTAATTGTATTATCCTTTTATTCCACGCTTTATCAGTTCGTTTCTCAAGCTTTTGTAGCCAATTTGTAGCCAGCGACTTGATTCACCTCACAGCCGCTTGGTATGAACGAAAAGCATTGAAAGGAAGTCGAATAAAAAATGTCTGCAAAAAGTTTGGATGCTCACGGACGCTGGCGCAGCGTCACCGTCGCATTCCGGGTATCCCCCGAAGAAGATCAGCAATTGGAACGGC
>CADAKE010000036.1:11646-28689 GCA_902788445.1 uncultured Eubacteriales bacterium | reverse complement strand
TTTCATGGCTTGCATGACATTGCTTAGCGCGGGCGGATGATATCCGCCCCTACATACCTGGGATTTCTTGCAGCATACAATCTGTAAGCGATTGCCCTGCATTTATTCTGTACTTTCCTTGACAGTATGCATGTCGAATTGTATAATAATAAACAATTCCATTTGATTGGATAACGTATGAAGGAGGACCCATTCATGAAGAAATTGCTTGCTCTGCTGCTGGCCGCGATGATGCTCGTCGGCGCGGCGAATATCGCTTTCGCCGAAGCGCCCGCTTACAAAATCGCCATCATGACCGGCACCACCTCTCAGGGTGAAGAAGAATTCTACGCCGCCTCTTCCCTGGCGGAAGCGAACCCCGGCAAGGTGATCCATGACACCTATCCGGACGCTTTCTCCTCTGAGGTTGAAACCACCATCTCCAAGCTGATCGCTTTCGCCTCTGACCCCGACGTGAAGGCCATCATCTTCGTGCAGGCCGTGCAGGGCGCCACCGCCGCTTTCACCCAGATCGCCAAGGAAATGGGCCGCGACGATATCCTGTTCATCGCCGGTGTTCCCGCCGAAGACCCCGCTGACATCGCCGCTGTGACTGACATCGTGCTGGCGAACGACGAAATCGGCTGCGGCTACCAGGTCGCCGACCTGGCCAATATGTGGGAATGCGACGTGCTGGTGCACTATTCCTTCGCCCGCCATCTGTCCTACGAAACCATCGTAGCCAAGCGCGACGCCATGAAGGCGACCGCCGAATCCCTGGGCATCGAATTCGTGGAACGCGACTGTCCCGACCCCACCGGTGACGCCGGTATGAGCGGCGCGCAGGCGGCTGTGCTGGAAGATATCCCGAAGGTCATGGCGGAATACGCCGGCAAGAAGGTGTGCTTCTACTGCACCAACTGCGGTTTGCAGGTCGCCCTCCAGCAGGCCATCGTGAACGAGCCCAACGCCTACTACGCTCTGCCCTGCTGCCCCAGCCCCTATCATGGATTCCAGGAAGCCTTCGGCCTCACCGCCACCTACGGCGATGTGGACGGCGCCATCAAGAACCTGGCCGCTTACCTGAACGAGCATGACGCTGTGAACCGCTTCTCCACCTGGAGCCTGCCCGTGAACATGTCCATGATCAACGCCGGTTATGAATACGCCTGCGCTTACGCCGAAGGCAAGACCAACGGCAAGGTGGATATGGACGTGCTGAACCAGTGCTTCACCAATGCCACCGGCGGTGAAATCGAACTGGGCACCTATGTGGACGCGGCTGGCGTTGAATATCCCAACTACCTGCTGATCGCCCTCGAGCCCATCGACTTCGCTGACTATCTGAACTAATCGCAAATCAAACAGGGCTGTCCGGGCAACCGTTTTTCGGCCTCCCGGGCAGCCCTCCATTTTTGTAATAACAAAGTTCTAAGTTAAAAGTTCAAAGTTCTAAGCGGTTTGCAAGACACGCTATCGGCTTGGAACTTAGAACTTTGAACTTGGAACTTGCAAAGGCGGTTTTTCCAGCGGATACTGCATCGGGCATCCGGCGGAAAGCCCGCTTTCACGAGCAGAGGGAAGGAGTTGTGGTTGTTGGCAAGCGAGTATATCCTTGAAATGAACCATATCACGAAGGTGTATGGTTCCAACGCGGTGCTCAAAGACGTGTCTTTGAAGATCCGCCCCGGCGAGATTCACGCCCTGCTGGGCGAGAACGGCGCCGGAAAAAGCACGCTGATGAACGTGCTGTTCGGTATGCCGGTCATTCATTCCACCGGCGGCTTTGAGGGGGAAGTGATTTTTGACGGGCAGAAGGTGAACATCGCCTCCCCCATGGACGCCATGTCCAAGGGCATTGGCATGGTGCACCAGGAATTTATGCTGATTCCCGGTTTCAGCGTAACGGACAACATCAAGCTGAACCGCGAGATCACCAAAGCCTGGCCCATCAGCAGGCTGCTGGGCAAAGACCTGGAATTCCTGGACACCGATTCCATGGCGCGAGACGCCCGCAAGGCGCTGGACGACGTGGGCATGAGTGTGGAAGAATACACCATGGTCAGCGGCCTGCCCATCGGCCACATGCAGTTCATCGAAATCGCCCGCGAAATCGACAAAACCGGCATGAAGCTGCTGGTGTTTGACGAGCCCACCGCCGTGCTGACGGAAAGCGAAGCGCAGCAGCTGCTGGGCGTGATGAAGTCCATCGCGGAAAAGGGCATCGCCATCATCTTTATCACCCACCGCCTGGACGAAGTAATGACCGCCGCCGACAGCGTGACCATCCTGCGGGACGGCCAGCTCGTTTCTTCCTTTGACAAAGCCGAAACCTCGCCGGAAAAGCTGGCCGCGCTGATGATCGGCCGGGGCAGCGACGGCGTGATTCAAGTCGAAAAGCGGCAGGAAGAAGTGACGGGCAGCATTGCCATGTCCATCCGCGACCTGTGGGTAAACATGCCCGGCGAAGTGGACAAGGGCATCACCCTGGACGTGCGGGAGGGCGAAATCCTCGGCATCGGCGGCCTGGCCGGTCAGGGCAAGATCGGTATTCCCAACGGCATCATGGGCCTGTACGAAGCGGCGGGCGACGTGGAGTTTTTCGGACAGAAGCTGCCGCTGGGCAACGCGGACGCGGTGCTGCGCGCGGGCCTTGCCATGGTGAGCGAAGACCGCCGGGGCGTGGGCCTGCTGCTCGATCAATCCATTGAAAACAATATCGCGTTCACCGCCATGCAGGTGAAGGGCGATTTCATGAAGGGCTTCCTGCATCAAAAGGACACCCGCGCCATCCGCCGCTACGCGGAGAAAATGATCAAAGAATTGGATATCCGCTGCACCTCCCCCGCCCAGCCCGTCGGCACCCTGTCCGGCGGCAACCAGCAGAAGGTGTGCGTGGCCCGGGCGCTGGCGCTGAACCCCAAGTTCCTGTTCGTGTCCGAGCCCACCCGCGGCATCGACATCGGCGCGAAGCAATTGGTGCTGGAAACGCTGGTGCGTCTCAACCGGGAGCAGGGCATGACCATCGTGATGGTCTCCTCGGAACTCCAGGAACTGCGCTCCATCTGCGACCGGATCGCCATCGTGGCGGAAGGCAAAGTGGTGGATATTCTGAAGGTGGACGCCTCCGACACGGCCTTCGGCCTGGCCATGTCCGGCGTCAAGAGCAAGGAGGGCGAAGAAGCATGAGCGAAAAGACCAGGGAAAAGCCGGGCATTCGTTCCCGCATTGTGCCGATCGTGCTGATCCTCCTGGCGGTGGCGCTGATCGGCGCGTCCATTGGCGGCTACGCCTTGCAGGGCACCCAGGAGAGCATCGACAATCTGGATCAGATGCGCTCCCAGGCCGTGCTCCACGCCGCGTCCGAGGGCCTCATCAACAACATCGCCCAGCAGGCCCGCGCCGATAAGCTGGCGGAGCTTCGCAAGGACAAGGATTTCCGCAAGCGCGGCCTGGACGAAGTGAACGCCATCTGCGACGGGGCCATGAACGAGGCCCGCGCCGAGGCGGAAAAGCTGTACGCCAATCCCGTGGTGCAGGACGAAGCCGCGCTGCAAAGCGCCATCAGCGCGTTTGAAAAAGCGCTGGCGGAATCCAGCGGCCTGTCCCAAACGGAACGCGCCGCGTATGCGGAATTGTATGTGCAGTTGGTGGATAACATTTCCGACTGGAAAGCCGTCGCGGGCGAAGGCATCCAGGACGCGAACGTAATTTCCGCGCTGGGCAACGTCGCCCCCGATCTGCTCAAAACCGAAAACTCCCACCTGCATGATGGCTTCGTCAAGCTGGCCCGGGACATGGCGGTCAAGCAGCAGGCCAAAGAGGACGCCGAACAGCAAAATCAGCTTTTGACCGTCCTGGCCACCGCCATTCCCGACTGGAATGAATACGCCGGACTGGAAAAAGACGCGCTGTGGGACAAGCTGATTCAGGAAGCCCCCGAACTGGCGGGCGGCGAAAAGTTCCAGGACGCGCTGCTGAAAGCCGCGTCGGAACACATTGCCGCCGCGGAGAAGGGCGAAACCATCGCCCCGCCCGCCGAGTCCGAAGCGGGCGCGGACACCGTCAGCGAAACCCAGGCGGACTACAAATACTTTACCCCCACCGAAGCCCTGAACAGGGAAGAAACGGAAAAGAACGCCGCGTATGAGGAACTGAACGCCCAGTTGGTTGCCATCATTCCCGACCTGGGTTCCCTGAGCAGTAAGCTGCAAAACACCCTGCGAGAGAACATCGAAAAGGTGCTGTGGCTGGAGAACAACAGCTTCTCCGCCCGGTACAACACCTATGTGGCGCACCAGGCCACCACCGACAGCGCGGGCGCGTGGAAGATGAACCTGGCTTCCCTTGCCAAGCCCCTGCTCCTGGCAGGCGTCGCCGTGCTGCTGCTGGGCCTGGTGGTGCTCTTCTGGAAGCCGCTCACCGAGCGCTTCGGCGTGCCGCGCACGATCATCGCTCTGTTCTTCGTGTACCTGTGCCTGCTGGCTGAACTGTATAATATCAGCGTGCGCATGATGATGGGAAACGTTTTGGAGCGCATGACGATGTACGGCGTACTGGTGCTGGCGATGATGCCGGGCATTCAGTGCGGCATCGGCCTGAACATGGGCATGACCATCGGCTGCATCTCCGGCCTGCTCGGTATCGTGCTGGCGCTGCAATTCAACATGGTGGGCTTCCCGGCGCTGGTGTTCGCCTGCGTGAGCGGCGCGGTGGTGTCGCTGCCGCTGGGCTGGGCGTACTCCAAGCTGCTCAACCGCATGAAGGGCAACGAAATGACGATCTCCACCTACGTGGGCTTCTCCTTCGTGTCGCTCATGTGCATCGGCTGGATGATGCTTCCCTTCAACAACCCCAAGATCATTTGGCTTTTGAGCGGCAAGGGCCTGCGCGTGACGCACAGTCTGCTGGGCAGCTTCGCCCATCTGCTGGATAACTTCCTGGCCTTCAAGGTGTTTGGCATCAAGGTGCCGACCGGCGGCCTCTTGTTCCTGGGCCTGTGCTGCCTGGGGGTGTGGCTGTTCTCCCGTTCGCGCCTGGGCATCGCTATGACGGCGGCGGGCTCCAATCCCCGTTTCGCGGAGGCCAGCGGCATCAACGTGAACAAAATGCGCACGGTCGGCACGGTGCTTTCTACCGTGATCGCCGCCGTGGGTATCGTGATCTATTCCCAGGCGTTCGGCTACGCCCAGCTCTACACCGCGCCGCGCCAGCTTGGCTTCATCGCCTCCTCCGCCATCCTGATCGGCGGCGCGACGGTGAGCAAGGCCAAGGTGAGCCACGTGCTCATCGGCGTGTTCCTGTTCGAGGGCGTGCTGGTGTTCGGCCAGCAGATCGCCAATTCCGTGGTGGCGGGCGGCGGCCTGAGCGAGGTCATGCGCATCATGATTTCCAACGGGATTATCCTGTACGCTTTGACGCAGAGTGGAGGTGGACGCCGTGCGTGAGCAAAACCAAGTGAAGGCCCATCTGGAAAAATACATCGTGACGTATCTGTTCATCGCGCTGAGTGTGCTGTTCATCGTCACGTCCGGCATGGACATCAACTATGTAGCCAGCCAGCTTTTGCTGCGCCTGAACCGCAACGCCTTTATCGTGCTGGCCTTGATCATCCCGATCATCGCGGGCATGGGCATCAACTTCGCCATCACCATCGGGGCCATGGCGGCGCAGATCGGTTTGCTGCTGACCATTAACTGGGGCGTGACCGGCGTGGCGGGCATCCTGCTGGCCGCGGCCATCACGCTGCCCCTCGGCGCGTTCTTCGGCTTCCTGATCGGAAAGCTGCTGAACAAGATGAAAGGCCAGGAAACCATCGGCTCCCTGATCCTGGGCTACTTCGCCAACGGCGCGTATCAATTGCTGTTCCTGTTCATCTTCGGCTCCATCATTCCGCTGAACAGCAACGTGACCATCGTCGGCGCAAGCGGCGTGCAGAACACCCTGAACCTGACCGGCTCCGTGGGCCTGTACACCGCCATCGACGGCATCGCCCACATCCCCTTCCTGCTGGCGATGTACATTTTCTGCGGCGCGCTGGCGCTGGCGTCGATCATCCAGTTCGCCCGCAAGAAGATCACCGTCAAGCGGATGATCGGCTCTCTGATCGTTGCCGCCGTCATTGCGGGCGTGTTCAGTGTGCCGCAGATCGCCGCGTATGTGAACGGCGCCCACGGGCGCGAGCTCAAGCTGCCGCTGGTCACGTGGCTCCTGATCCTGGGCCTGTGCCTCTTTAACTCCACCATCATGCGCACCCGCCTGGGCCAGAAGTTCCGCGCCGTGGGCCAGAACCAGACCGTGGCGAACGCCTCCGGCATCAACGTGGACCGCACGCGCGTGATCGCCATCATGATTTCCACCGTGCTGGCGGGCTGGGGCCAGATCTTGTTCATGCAGAGCGAGGGCATCGGCACCTTCCAGACCTACGCCGCCCACGAGCAGGTGGGCCTTTACGCCGGCGCGGCTATCCTGGTCGGCGGCGCGTCCATCGACCGGGCCACCAATTTGCAGGCGCTGGTCGGCACGTTCCTGTTCCATTCCCTGTTCATCACGGCCCAGAGCGCCGCGTCCGCCATGTTCGGCAATTCCGCCGTGGGCGAATACTTCCGCGCGTTCCTGAGCTATGGCGTTATCGCCGTGGCGCTCATCATGTACGCCTGGCGCAGCGCCAAGCAGAAGAAGGCCGGGCAAATGAACCTGAACGAACAGCGTTCGGCAAAATCATAAACCCTGTGAATTCCGGCGGGAGAGGCTGATGAACCTCTCCCGCTTTTTGCGTAGGAGAAGCTTTAAAATATCATCCTTTCAAAAACTCGAAAAAAATTGAAAAATGCTCTTGACTTTATTGCTTTTATGCGTTACACTTTAAAGCAATAAAGAATCTGTCCAGTCATTCCCCGAACACGGGCGCTGGGCAGGAACGAAAGGACGGAAGAAACGTATGCTGATTAAGGCGGTGCTGCTGATTGTATTTTTCGGGGTAATGGTGGGCATTGGTTTATACTGCCGCAAGAACGCCACCAACGTGGACGGCTTTGTGCTGGGCGGCCGGAACGTGGGCCCCTGGCTGACGGCGTTTGCCTATGGCACCTCTTATTTTTCCGCGGTTATTTTTGTGGGTTACGCCGGACAGTTCGGATGGAAGTATGGTATCGCCGCGACCTGGGTCGGCATTGGCAACGCGCTGATCGGCTCGCTCATGGCCTGGGCGGTGCTGGGACGGCGCACGCGCATCATGACCCAGCATCTAAAGAGCGCCACCATGCCGGAATTTTTCGGCAAGCGTTTTGGCAGCAAGAGCCTGAAAATCTCCGCCTCCGCGATCATCTTCATTTTCCTGATTCCCTACACCGCCAGCCTGTATAACGGCCTGAGCCGCCTGTTCGGGATGGCGTTCAACATCGACTACTCCATTTGCGTGATCGTGATGGCGATTCTGACGGGCATTTACGTTATTGCGGGCGGCTACATGGCCACCGCCATCAACGACTTCATTCAGGGCATCATCATGGTGTTCGGCATCGTGGCGGTCATTGCCGCCGTGCTGGGCAGCAAGGGCGGCTTCCTGGCTTCGCTGGACGGGCTTTCCCAGGTGACGGACGAAACGGTGTCCACCTCCCCCGGCGTGTTCAATTCCTTCTTTGGCCCCGATCCGCTGAACCTGCTGGGCGTGGTTATCCTGACTTCCCTGGGCACCTGGGGCCTGCCGCAGATGGTGCAGAAGTTCTACGCCATCAAGAGCGAGGGCGCCATCAACAAGGGCATGATCATCTCCACGGCCTTTGCCTTCATCGTGGCGGGCGGCTGCTACTTCCTGGGTGGCTTTGGGCGTCTGTTCTCCGAAACCATTGGCGTCACCGAAGCGGGCGCACCGGTGGGGGGCTTCGACGCGGTGGTGCCCGGGATGCTCTCCGGCCTGCCTGACCTGCTGATCGCTGTTGTCGTTATTCTGGTGCTCTCCGCCTCCATGAGCACGCTGTCCTCCCTGGTGCTGGCCTCCTCCTCCACGCTGACCCTGGACTTCCTGAAAGGCAACGTGATCAAGGACATGGACGAAAAGAAGCAGGTCAAGTCGATGCGCGGCCTGATCGTGGCGTTCATCGCCGTTTCCGTGGTGCTTGCCATCATCCAGTACCGCTCCAACGTCACCTTCATCGCGCAGCTCATGGGCGTCAGCTGGGGCGCGCTGGCGGGCGCTTTCCTGGCCCCCTTCCTCTATGGCCTCTACTGGAAGCGCACCACCAAGCTCGCCTGCTGGGTCAGCTTTGTGTTCTCCACTGTGGTGATGATTGCCAACATCTTTGTCCGTTCCAGCTTCCCGGCCCTGCTCCAATCCCCCATCAACGCGGGCGCGTTCTGTATGCTGGCTGGGCTCATCATCGTGCCGGTGGTCAGCTTCATTACCCCCAAGCCCGATAAAAAGCTGGTGGAGGACGCCTTCTCCTGCTACAACGTGAAGGTCACCGTGCGCCAGACTGAAGCGCTGGGAGACGAGTAATCGAAAATAATTCTGGGGGAAACCATTCTTTGGCGGCCAAAGAATGGTTTCCCCCAGATCCCTTTCCAAGAAAGCCATAAAGAAAAATTGTAACTATCCAGTTAAGCTGCATTAAAGTGTGAAAGTTACGCTGTCATTCTGACGGCTCGCAGAGCCGGAAGAATCTCCCCCGGTTTGTCTTTGCACTGTGGAGATTCTTCACCCTCTTCGAGGGTTCAGAATGACAGCGTTTGTATTTGCTTAAGGAATTGACTGACCCATTGCGTTTTACAATGTGTAGAGCTTCGCCGTGTCCCGATACAGTTTGGTAATCGCCTGGAGGGTTTCCGTGTGCGGGAAATCCTTGTGGTACAGGATGTTGATCTGCCGCACCATGCTCAAGTTCTCGATGGGCAGGGCGGTGATTTTTCCTTTGCGCAGTTCGTCCATGCAGGCGCTGTGGGCCAGGATGGAGATGCCCATGTTTTTGCGGATCAGGTCTTTGATGGTGGCGATGTTGTCCACCTCCAGCACCACGTTAAACTCCTTGATGGACATGCCGATGCTTTCCAGATGCGAAACGAACAGGTTCTGCGTTCCCGAGCCGGGGAGGCGCAGGATCATTTTTTCTTTGCGGATGTCGCTCAGCGTGACCATGCTCTTTTTCGCCAGCGGGCTGTCGTTGCACACGACGCAGACCAGATAGTCCGTGTCCAGCAGAAGGCCGTTCATGTCTCCCTCCGGCGGCTTGCCTTCCACGATGGCGAGATCCAGCTCGTATTGATCCAAGAGATCATAAAGGTTTTTGATCGTGTCCGTGATGATGGTCAGGCGCACGCCCGCGCTGGACGTTGAATACTTCGCCAGTACCTCGGCAACCAGGCTGCTTTCGGCGGTGTGCGTGATGCCCACGCGGATGGAGGTCATCTGCCGCTGCGCGTCCTCCAGGGAGCGGAGCATCTTCTCGTGCATCCCCTTGATGCGCCGCGCGTAGCCCGCCACGATTTCGCCCTCCGTGGTCAGCTTGAGTTCCCCGCGGCTGCGGTAAAACAGGCGCACGCCCAGTTCCTCCTCCAGCCCCCGGATGTGGTGGCTGATTGCGGGCTGCGTCAGGGACAGCGCTTCGGCCGCTTTCGTGAAACTGTTCTTGTCGCAAATCATCAGCAGGCTTTCCATGCGCGGGTCCAGCATGTTTCCTCTCCCCTATCTTTTATCATGCTCCACTCTGAGTATAACACAGAAGGATTCGCTTCGACAAGCGTTTTCCCGCGCGAATGCATGGCAATCACTTACAGCAAACAAGCAGTTATTTTCATGATCAAGCGCCTGTTGGCGCAGGCTGGATTGAATCGCAAGAACAGCGCGTCGTGGAACAGACGGCAATATGCGGGATCGGGATGGATAAGCAAGCGCCGGCTGTTCCTTTCTCCGAACAAGCAAAAAACACCCGCCGGTGATTCCGGCGGGCGGAGAATAGAATGGTATTGCTTGTTCGTCTTATTCCGACCTGTGTGAAATTGGCCCCGCACAGGCCACCTTCCCATTAAGGGGCAATGTCGTCAATGTAAAAAATACGATAGTAACTTTGATGTGTATGTAAGGGAAGGCTTTGGGAGCAATCTGTAATGCTTTCCTAACTCACGCGTTTGCCAGGCGCTCTGTACTCTCCTATACGGTTCGTTATTACGACAGCTCAAACATCCCCGTGTACAGCTGGTAATACTTGCCCTGCTGGGCGAGGAGCTGTTCGTGGTCGCCGCGCTCAATAATGACGCCGTTTTCCAGCACCATGATGGCTTGGGAGTTGCGCACGGTGGACAGGCGGTGGGCAATGACGAACACGGTGCGGCCCTTCATCAGCTGATCCATGCCCTTTTCGATCAGGGCCTCGGTGCGGGTGTCAATGGAGGAGGTGGCCTCGTCCAGGATCAGCACGGGCGGGTCGGCCACGGCGGCGCGGGCGATGGCCAGCAACTGGCGCTGGCCCTGGCTCAGGTTGGAGCCGTCGCCGGTGAGCATGGTGTCGTAGCCGTCAGGCAGGTGGGAGATGAAAAAGTCGGCGTTGGCGATCTTCGCGGCGCGTACAATGTCCTCGTCCGTCGCGTCCAGCCGCCCGTAGCGGATGTTCTCCTTCACGGTGCCGGTGAACAGGTGGGTGTCCTGGAGCACCATGCCCAGCGAACGGCGCAGATCGTCCTTCTTGATCTTCTCGATGTTGATGCCGTCGTACCGGATTTTGCCGCCCTGAATGTCGTAGAAGCGGTTGATCAGGTTGGTGATGGTGGTCTTGCCCGCGCCGGTGGAGCCGACGAAGGCGATCTTCTGGCCGGGCTTGGCGTAGAGCGAAATGTTGTGCAGCACGGTCTTTTCGGGCACATAGCCGAAGGTCACGTCCTCAAACACCACGTCGCCCTTCCATTCGGTGTAGGTGACGCTGCCGTCCGCCTTGTGGGGATGCTTCCAGGCCCACATGCCGGTGCGCTCCTTGCATTCGACGATGTTGCCCGCTTCGTCCTTCTTGGCCCGCACCAGGGTCACGTAGCCGTTGTCCTCCTCCACGGGTTCATCCAGCATTTCAAAGATGCGTTCCGCGCCGGCCAGGGCCATCATGATCACGTTGAACTGCTGGGCCAGGTTGGAGATGGGCTGGCTGAACTGGCGGGTGAAGGTGAGGAAGGACACCAGCACGCCGGTGTTGGTGTAGCCGTTAATAATCATGATCGCGCCGATCAGGGCGATGATGACGTAGTTGCAGTGGCCCAGGTTGTTCATGATGGGGCCCAGGATGCTGGCGAAGGTGTTCGCCCGGGTGCCCGCCACGCGGACGTCCTCGTTCTTCACTTCAAAGGCGTCCATGGATTTTTGCTCATGACAGAACACCTGCACCACGCGCTGGCCCTCGATGGTCTCTTCGATGAAGCCGTTCAGCGCGCCGACGGCCTTCTGCTGGGCGACGAAGTTCGCGCCGGATTTCTTGCCGACCACGCGGGTGACGCTGAGGATCACGGGCATGAGCGCGATGACCAGCAGCGTCAGCCACACGTTCAGGCTGACCATATAGCAGAAGGAGAACAGCACCGAGCAGAAGGAGGACACCGCCTGCGGGAAGGACTGGCTCAAAAATTCGCGCATGGTGTCGGTGTCGTTGGTGTAGCGGCTCATGATTTCGCCGTGGGTGCGCTGGTCAAAGTAGCGGATGGGCAAGTCCTCCATGTGCAGGAACATGTCCTTGCGCATTTTGTTCAGCGTACCGGTGGACACCTTCATCATGAGGCGGTTGTAAATCAGCGTGGCGACGGCCCCGGCCAGGTACATGCCCATCATCAAGAGCAGGAAATGGGCAAACGGCATGAGATCCGGCGCGGCCTGGCCGATCAGGGGCAGGATGTAGCTGTTCACCACGTCTTTTAACAGGTAGGTTCCGGTGGCGCTGGCGGCGGTGCTGATGATGATGCATCCGGCGACCAGCAGCAGCTTGCCTTTATGAGGCGCTAAATAGGACAGCAGCCGGGTAAACGTGCCCTTGGCGTTCTTGGGCTTGGCAGGCGCGCGCATAGCTCCGCGTGGAGGCATATTAAGCCACCCCCTTTTGCTGGGACAGGTACACGTCCCGGTAGATTTCGCTGCGGGCCATCAGTTCGTCATGGGTGCCCACGTCGGCGATTTTGCCGTTGTCCAGCACCACCACGCGGTCGGCGTCCATGACGGAGGTGATGCGCTGGGCGATGATGATTTTAGTGGTTTCCGGCATGTGGGAGCGCAGGGCGTCCCGGATGCGGGCGTCGGTGGCGGTGTCCACGGCGCTGGTGGCGTCGTCTAAAATCATGATCTTGGGCTTTTTCAGCAGCGCGCGGGCAATGCACAAGCGCTGCTTCTGACCGCCGGACACGTTCACGCCGCCCTGGCCCAGTTCGGTATCATAGCCGTCGGGGAAGGAGCGGATGAATTCGTCCGCCGCCGCGGCCTGGCAGGCTTCGGTGATTTCCTCGTCGGTGGCGTGCTCATCGCCCCAGCGCAGGTTTTCCTTGATGGTGCCGGAGAACAGCACGTTCTTTTGCAGCACCATCGCCACCGCGTCGCGCAGGGCGTGCATGTCGTAATCGCGCACGTCCCGGCCGCCGACCTTCAGCGACCCTTTCGTCACGTCGTACAGGCGCGGAATCAGCGACACCAGGCTGGTCTTGGCCGAGCCCGTCGCGCCGATGAGGCCGATGGTCTCGCCGGATTTGATATGCAGGTTAATGTCCTGGAGCACCAGGTTGTCCTTGTCGCCCGCGTAGGAGAAGCCCACGTGGTCAAACTCGATTTCGCCGTCCTTCACTTCCTTCACGGCGTTTTCGGGATTGGCAATATCGGGGTCTTCATTCAGCACTTCCAGGATACGGGAGATGGACGCGCGGGAAAGCACGATGCCCACGAACAGGAAGGACAGCATCATCAGCGCCATCAAAATCTGGGTGATGTAGGTGATAAAGGTGAGCAGCGCGCCCACGCCCATCTGGCCGCTAATGATCTGCTGGCCGCCGAACCACAGCACGCTCACGATGCAGCCGTACATCAAAATCTGCATCAGCGGGCCGTTCCACAGCACCACTTTTTCGGCGCTGCGCTGGGCGTTCATCACGTCGTCCGCCGCCGCGCCGAACTTCTTCTTTTCATAGTCCGAGCGCACGAACGCCTTCACCACGCGAATGGCGATCAGGTTTTCCTGCACTTCGCGGTTCAGCGTGTCGTACTTTTTCATCATGATCTGGAAGCGCGGGAACGCCTTGCGCATAATCACGATGATGCCGACCGCCAGCAGCGGCACGGCGACAAACAGAATCGTGGTCAGCGACGGATTCAGTTGCAGCGCGTACACCAGCGCCATCAGGAACATGATGGGCGAGCGAATGGCCCCGCGCACCAGCATCATTAAGGTGTTCTGGGTCTGGTTCACGTCGGTCGTGATGCGCGTGACCAGGGAGGCGGTGGAAAACTTGTCGATGTTCTTAAAGGAAAAATGCTGGATTTTTTCAAACAGCGCCTGGCGCAGGTTGCGGCCAAAGCCCATGCCGCCCTTGGAGCTCAGATAGCTGCCCGCCATGCCGAAGCCCATCGAGGCCAGGGCCATCACGATCATGAGCCCGCCGCAGAGCAGCACCTGGGAGATTTCGCCCGTCTGCTCGCTGTAGGGGATGGCCTCGTCAATCAGGCGCTGGATCAGCTTGGGGATGTAGGTTTCCATGGCCACCTCCCCGATCATCACGACCGGGCAGAAGATCAGCGGCCATTTGTACTTGCCCGCGTATTTCAGCAGGCTGGCAATGCTGTCCTTTTTCTTTTTCTGGGTGTTCAAGTGGTTTGTCCCTCCTCACTCTGGCGCGATTGCTGGGCCAGCTTCCAGATAGTCAGATGGCGGCAGCTTTCGTCGGCCAGGTTGTCAAACATTTTTTCGCACGCCCGGCGAAAGGCTTCCACTTCGCCCTCGTCCATGCCGCGAAACATCCGTTCGTCCAGTTGGTCGAACAATCGTTTGTTTTCCTCCATCTGGGCGATGCCATGGTCGGTGATGAATAATCGGTTGCGCCGGTTATCCTTTTCATCCGGGGAGCGCTTCACGAAGCCCGCCTTTTCCAATCGTTTCAGGCTCGCCGCCGCGGAAGCGGGGGTAATGTCCAGTTCGTCCGCGGCCTCTTTCTGCGTGCATCCGGGATGATCCCAGATGTATTGCAGCAGCCGCGGCTGGCCGGGATGCAGCCCGGAATCGTTCATCAGCGCCCGCGCCCGAATCCGCCGCAGAAATTCCAGCCTGTGCATGGCCCCTACGGCGCCGCAGAAGTTCATGGATTCAGCTCCTTCCAAAGAAAAATTAAATGTTTAATCATTAACCGTTTAACATTATAACAGGTTATAGGGGTTTGTCAATGGGGAATCAGAGGATAAAAAGCAAAATCCACAGATGTTTTTTGGCGGGCAACAATTTCAGTCAAGCAGTTATAAAGTATGAGACAGCATTGTCATCCTGAGCGGAGTGGAGCGAGAGCGTCTGTTGACTTGTTCTATGCTCGTTGGTTGATGTTGAAAACAAATGGGGTTTTAAGATTTAAAAATACATATTGACAACCACTCTGGTTCATGATATAGTTACCCAGGAAACCCGATGAAAATAGTCGGGATTCTGGAAAGGAGGTCTTTCATGAAACTGTCAACCCGGGGAAAATATGGGCTGTACGCTATGATTTTCCTGGCGCAGCATGAGGGGGAAGGGCCTCAGAGCCTGAAAGCGTTTTCCGCCCTGGGCACGCCGGAAGCCTATTTGGAGCAATTGCTCGGCACCCTGCGGCGGGCCGACCTGGTCAAGTCCGTGCGCGGGGCGCAGGGCGGCTACCAGCTCAGCCGCGACCCTTCACAGATCACCGCCCGGAACATCATTGAGGCGATGGAAGGGCCGCTGAACTTTTCGGATTGCGTGAGTGAACCGGAACATGCCTGCAACAGAAGCGTCAACTGCCCCGCCAAAGGCGTCTGGGAGTACCTGACCGGCCAGGTCAATGGACTCTTAGACGGAATCACTTTGGAGGATATGGTGGAGAACAACCTGAGTTCAGATAGGAGATAGAAGATATAAAAGTTTGAAATAAAACTGAACCCAAAGATTTGCGAAATCAAATAACAAAATCAATCTCCTATCTTCTATCTCCTAACTCCTATCTGATTACGTAACTACTCAAAAAATAAAAGTTAATGATGAGGAGAATCACTATGGACCGCATTTACCTGGACAACGCCGCTACCACCGCCATCTGTCCCGAAGCGCTGGCCGCCATGCTGCCCTGCTTTGGGGAGCATTACGGCAACGCATCCAGCATCCATTCCACGGGCCGCGACGCCCGGAAGCTGCTGGAGGAGGCCCGCCGCACGGTTGCTGACGCCCTGGGCGCCAAGCCCGCTGAGATTTATTTCACCTCCGGCGGTTCCGAAAGCGACAACTGGGCCATCAAGGGCACGGCGTTCGCCAACCGCAAGAAGGGCAACCACATCATCACCAGCCAGATTGAGCATCACGCCGTGCTGCACACCTGCCAGTGGCTGGAGAAGCAGGGCTTTGAAGTCACCTACCTGCCCGTGGACGAATTCGGCCTGGTGAACCCCGCCGACGTGGAAGCGGCCATCACCGACCAGACCATCCTGATCACCATCATGGCGGCGAACAACGAGATCGGCACCATCCAGCCTATCCCCGAAATCGGCAAGATCGCCAAGGCCCACAAGATTCCCTTCCACTGCGACGCGGTGCAGGCGGTGGGCGCGATTCCGGTGAACGTGGACGCCTGGAACGTGGACATGCTGTCCCTCTCCGGCCACAAGTTCCACGGCCCCAAGGGCGTGGGCGCGCTGTACATCCGCACCGGCACGAAGGTCGACCAGTTCATGCACGGCGGGGCGCAGGAGCGCGGCAAGCGCGCCACCACCGAAAACGTGCCCGGCATCGTGGGCATGGCGGCGGCGCTGGCGAAAGCCGTCAACAACCTGGAGGAAAACGGCATTCGGGAAACCTACCTGCGGGATAAGCTGATCAAGGGCATCCTGGACACCATTCCCTACACCCGGCTGAACGGCCATCCGCTGCACCGCCTGCCCAACAACGTGAACGTGTCCATCCAGTACATCGAGGGCGAAGCGCTGCTCCTGCGGCTCGACCTGGCGGGCATCGCCGGTTCCTCCGGTTCCGCCTGCACCAGCGGCAGCCTCGACCCCTCCCATGTGCTGCTGGCCATCGGCCTGCCCCATGAGGTGGCCCACGGCAGCCTGCGGCTCAGCCTCACCGACACTACCACCGAAGAGGAAATCGACGAGGTGCTCCGCGTGCTGCCCAAGATCGTGGAAAACCTGCGCTCCATGAGCCCGATGTTTGATGACTTTATCAATGGAAAAAAATAATCTCTAAAAAAGTTTTGCGCTCAAAAGAGGTTGGAGTTGGTGTGGCCCATCACCCTTTATTGGCTTTCTCGGAAGGGGGTGTGGGGGAAACCGCTCTTTGGCCTCCAAAGAGCGGTTTCCCCCACAAATAATTTACATTGAAATAAGAAGGAGAATCCGTCATGTATAGCGAAAAAGTAATGGATCACTTTGAAAACCCCCGCAACGTGGGCGAAATCCCGGACGCGAACGGCGTGGGCACGGTGGGCAACGCCAAGTGCGGCGACATCATGCGCATGTACCTGAAGGTGGAAAACGGCATCATTGAGGACGTGAAGTTCAAGACCTTTGGCTGCGGCGCGGCGATTGCCACGTCCTCTATGGCGACGGAGATGGTGAAGGGCAAGACGCTCAAGGAAGCGCTGGCGCTCACCAACAAGGCCGTGGCGGAAGCGCTGGACGGCCTGCCCCCGGTGAAGATGCACTGTTCCCTGCTGGCGGAAGAAGCCATCCACGCGGCGGTGGAAGACTATTTGAAGAATCATCCGGAAGAATCGATTGATTGACAGGATTCAGTTGTGTCGTGAGTGAAAGGAAGAGTACAGAGTTCAGAGTGCAGAGTTCAGATGAAATAGCAATGATTTTATCGGCTGTATATCACATGATTCTCTGCACTCTGCACTCTG
>CADAKE010000036.1:0-11629 GCA_902788445.1 uncultured Eubacteriales bacterium | reverse complement strand
CTCTGCACTCTGCACTCTGTACTCTGTACTCTCACGATATGTGACTGAGCATTATGATTGGGTTTCTTTCCGGTTGGAAAAGGAGCAACCATGCCGGAAGTACATGGCAACATTACGGGCATTCGGGATACGCAGTTGGCGGAACTGAAAGCGATCTACGACTGCCCATTTGAATGGAATGAATACGCGCCGCGCGACCTCCTGACAGAGCTTGCGCGGCATTCGTGCGCTTTGAACCGGGAAATTGCGGTATATATCAGCCGGGACGGGGACGTGCTGGATGTAATCGTGGGCGTGACGGACAGCGTGCCGCTGATGGACTTGCGCCTGCGCCGGAACAGCAAGCGCCTCTCTTTCGTCCGCTGTATCCACACCCATCCAGGCGGGAGCGCCAGGCTGTCCGACGTGGATATCGCCGCCCTGCGCTCCATGATGCTGGACAGCATGTGCGCTGTAGGCGTTTCGGACGACGGCCACATCACCGGCGTCAGCGCCGCGTTCCTGACGGAAAAAGTGAACGGTGTGCCGGGTGTGGAAGAAACAGAAATCTTCCCGCTCCGAAAGCTGCCGCAGGAAGCGTGGATGCAGGAAATCGCGCTTTCGGATAAAAGGGTTTTGCAGGGGGACGACCCCGATACCGCCGAGCCGCCGGAGAAAGCGATCCTGGTTGGCATCGACAGCGAAAAGAGCCTGGACGAACTGGCGGCTTTGGCCGAGAGCGCCGGGGCGCAGGTGGTGGCCCGGTTCTTCCAGAAGCGGCCCAAGCCCGACACCGCCACCTTCGTCGGCAGCGGCAAGGCCCAGGAATTGCAGTTGGACGCCCAGGCGTATGAGGCCGACGTGGTCATTTTTGACGACGAACTGACCGGGGCCCAGACCCGCAATCTGGAGGATATTATCGGGGTCAAGGTCGTGGACAGAACCACGCTGATCCTGGACATTTTCGCCCAGCGCGCCCAGAGCGGCGAGGGCAAATTGCAGGTACAATTGGCCCAACTCAAATACCGCTCCGGCCGGCTGATCGGCCAGGGCCTAATCTTGAGCCGCCTGGGCGGCGGCATCGGCACCCGCGGCCCCGGCGAAACCAAGCTGGAAATCGACCGCCGCCGCATCCGGGAGCAAATCAACCGGTTAAAGCAGGAGTTGGATACGCTTCAAAAGCAGCGCCAGCTTCGCCGCAAGAGCCGGGAAAAGAATGCCATCCCGATCGTTTCCTTGGTCGGATATACAAATACTGGAAAATCCACTTTATTAAATACCATCACCGACGCGGGCGTGTACGCGGAAAACAAGCTGTTCGCCACGCTGGACGCGGTAAGCCGCCGGGTGGAGCTTCCGGATGGCGGGGAATTCCTGCTGGTAGACACGGTGGGCTTTATCAGCAAGCTGCCCCACGACCTGGTGGAAGCGTTCAAATCCACCTTAGAGGAAGCGGCCCTGTCCGATTTGCTGGTGATCGTGTCCGACGGCGCGAACCCCGACACGCCCCAGCAGCACCAGGTGGTAGAGGAAGTGCTGACGCAAATCGGCGCGGACACCCAGCCGAGAATCGACGTGCTGAACAAGTGCGACCTGGTGCCAGAGGGTCAGGAGATTCTACCCATCATGCCCGGCGCGCTGCACATTTCCGCGAAAACCGGCGCGGGGCTTGATCGGCTGCTTGCCGCCATCGCCAAGGAGCTTCGCAAGGCCGAGCAGGAAATGACCCTGCTGGTGCCCTTCGCCCAGTACGGCGTGATCAACGAACTGCGGCAAAAGGGCCGCGTGCTGTCCGAGGAGTACGAGGACACCGGCACGCGCGTTACGGTCATGCTGCCCCAGGACGCCGCCGGGCAGATCGCCGCGAAATATGGCGGCATGATTCAGCCATGATGAAGCGCTTCATTTGCTTCCTATTTATTTTGTTCCTGATGCCCCTCTGCGCCTTCGCGGAGGACATGAACAATGAAACGGAACTGGGCGGCAGGCTGTTTCTCATCAACCGGGAGCATCCCATCGGGAAGGATTATTTCCCGCGCGACCTAATGGAGCCCAAGGTCTTAGGCGGCGGGGAAGCCACCCGGATGCGGCCCGAAGCGGCGGCGGCGCTGGAGGAAATGTTCGCTGCGGCGAAAGAGGAAGGACTGTATCTGGCCGCCGTGTCGGGCTACCGCAGCTACGGCCAGCAGGCGTCCATCTTTGAACGCAAGCTGGAAAAGGTGGACAAACAAACCGCCATGCGCACCGTCGCCCCGGCGGGCTGCAGCGAGCATCAACTGGGCCTGGCGATGGACTTGGGCACGAAGAAGGAAACCCGGCTGACCGAAGCTTTCGCCCGGACGCCGGAGGGCCAGTGGGTGGCGGCAAACGCGCACCGGTTCGGCTTCATCATCCGCTACAAGGCGGAGTGGGAGGCCGTCACCGGCTACGCCTGGGAGCCCTGGCACATCCGCTATGTGGGCAAGACCCACGCCCGGAAAATATATGAACTGAACATTCCCTTGGAAGAATACATCGACCGGCAGGCGGGCTCTTATGTGGTGGTCGAGGAGGAGGGGGAAAACACAAGATGAAGAAAACGATGGCTTGTCTTTTGTGCCTGGCGCTGGCCCTCGCGTGTCTATTTGGCGCGCAGGCGGAAGGAATGCCGGATTGGGAGTATCCCCTCGAGCCGGAGATCATTTATAACTTCGACCAATATATCACCCTGGCGAACCGCACCCATCTGCTGAGCAGCGACTATGTGCCGAATGACCTCGTGACCGTGACCGTCAAGCGGGCGTCCGGCGCGGGGCAGATGCAGCTTCGCAAGGCGGCAAACGACGCGCTGGCCGACATGTTCGCCGCGGCGTCGGAGGCGGGGTACACCCTGTATTTAAAGAGCGCCTACCGCAGCTACCAGACCCAGAAAACCATGTACAACAACCGCCTGGACAAAATGCACGGGCGGGACGACGGCTTGGTGTCCTACCCCGGGGCCAGCGACCACCAGACGGGCCTGGGCGCGGATATCCTGAACTACGCCTGGACGCTGAAGGACGGCATGAACAAGGAGTTCGCCAAGACCGCCGAGGCCCAGTGGATGCTGGAGCACTGCCAGGAGTTCGGCTTCATCCTTCGGTATATGGAGGACAAGGAAGAAATCACCGCCATCAAGTTTGAGCCCTGGCACTTCCGCTATGTGGGCCGGGAGGCGGCGGAATACATCATGGAAAACCACCTGTCCCTGGAGGAATTCACCGAGGAATGGGAAAGCTACATCGCCGACTTTGAAGCCGCAGGCGGCGATTTCCAGGAATTGATTCTCTGGCGCGCCCGCGTCCGCGACGTCCGGGTGGTGGACGTGGACGAGAATGGGGAAGAGGAATATTCGATTTTCTATTGATGGTACGCAAATATGCTTTCATTGCGTGATAAATTAAAATCCGTGGGAAGCGCGAAGCCCGCGCCGAAAAAGCCCCTGCCTGTGGACTGCATGGTGAAGGAAGTCAGGACGCCACTCAGGCGGTTTTCCCTGCCGGAAGAAATCTCCGGCGCGTCGCTGGAAATGATGCAGGGCACGGCGTATCCCGACATCCGCCGGGAGGACATTTGCTTCCTGGACACGGAAACCACCGGCCTCTCCCACGGGGCGGGCACGGTGGCGTTTCTGGTGGGCGTGGGATACTTTGACGAAACGGACTTCGTGGTGCGGCAATACCTGATGCGGGACTACGACGAGGAAGCGCTTTTGCTTGCCCACGTGGCGGAGGAAATGGCGAACCGCAAAATCCTGTGCACCTTTAACGGCCAGACCTTCGACCTGCCGCTGCTGGAAGTGCGCTTCACCATGCAAAGGATGCGGAACCTGTACCGGGAAAAGCCCCATGTGGATTTGCTGCCGGCTTCGCGCCGGGTGTGGAAGCTGCGGCTTAAGCGCTGCAACCTGACGGCGCTGGAAGAAGCGGTGCTGGGCATGGAGCGGGAGGACGACCTGCCGGGGGCGCTGGTGCCGGAGCGATATTTCAATTTCCTCAAAACAAGGGACTTTTCCCTGCTGGATGATATTTTGGAGCACAACGCCCAGGACATTATTTCCCTGGCCCATATCCTGGACAGGCTGCTGCGCCTGCATGATACGCCGATGCTGGCCGAAGCGCCGGAGGATTTATTTTCCCTGGGCCGGGTGTACGAAAAGCGCGGGAAAGCAGAGGGCGCCCGGATGTGCTACCGCGCGGCGGACAGGGGCAGCGTGTCCATTCTGGCCCGGGGCCGCATGGCGGAAACCTACCGGCGGGAAGGAAAATACGACGAGGCCGCTCAGGTGTACCGCCGCATGGTGTCCGACCGCCAGGGCGGGCCGGGGCCGCTGATCGCGCTGGCGAAAATCTGCGAGCACAAAACGCGGGACATTCCCGCCGCCATGGAGTATACGCGCAAGGCCATCATCCTGGCTGCCGACCAGCCGGACAGCGACATGGCGGCGCTGCAAAAACGATATGAGCGATTGATGAAGAAAGCAAGGAGGCAGGATTGACATGGGAATCATGGACGGCTTTAAGGCGCGCAAGGCGCTGATGACCCAGCAGAAGGGCAACACCGAGGAAGCAAAGAAAATGTACGACGAGCTGTTCGCGGGCGGATACCTGTCCGCCGCGTATATGCTGCCCTACAGCGTGCTGCTGCTCCGCGAGGGCGGGGAAGCGAACTACTTAAAGGTCAAGGAAATCCTGAAAAAAGCGGAGAAAGCGCCCGACCTGGACGCGGGCCGCAAGCAGCAATTGTTCATGAACTACGCCGTGGCGCAGTACAAGCTGGGCGAGATCGAAAAGGCGATTCAATTGCTGGAAGCCTCCCACCGGAAAGCCCCCTGCGGCTTAACGTATCAGTCCCTCGGCTGGCTGTACATTGAGGCGGGCGACGCGGAAAAGGCCCTGGCCTACAACCAGGAAGCGCTGGACTACGACGACGAGGACCCCATCGTGCTGGACAACCTGGGCCAGACCTATTACCGCCTGCTGAATGACAAGGAAAAGGCCAAGGAATACTTCGACAAGGCCATCGAAATCAAGGACAGCCAGATCGACACGCTCTATTTCCTGGCGCAGTACGATAAGGAAGCGGGCGACAAGCAGGCCGCGAAGGAAAAACTCGAAAAGGCGCTGGAGGGCCGCTTCTCGCCGCTGAATTATGCCACCAAGGAAATGATTGAAAAGGAAATCGAAGAATTGAAAAAGTGAAAAAAGGGAACCTTGCTGAACGTTCAAAAGCAAGGTTCCCTTTTGCGATTTGTTTGCTGTTACAGGGTGATCCCCAATTCCTGGAGCACTTCTTCCATGGAGAATGATTCAGGGTCGTTTTCCGCTTCCTTCAATGCTTCGGCTTCGCTGGGCGTAAGTTTTGTAAAATCAGGGTCCCAATTCCGTACCATGGTTTTAAGCAATTCATAAGCAAGCTTCTGCTGATCTTCGGGCAGCATGTCAAATGTCTCCGCAATTTTCTGTGCTGTTTCGCTCATGCCACATTCCTCCCTTACTTATAAATATCACCGCGCGGGCCGATTTCTTCAATCAGGATAATGATGATTTCTCCATCCTTGCCATAGCTGAAGATAACGCGATACCCACCGACCCGAAGCCTGTATTTTCCCTTTTCACCCGAGAGCCTTTTTAAATCTCCCAGAGGCGGAAACTGGCTCAGTCCCTGGATTGCGGTCAGTATGCTTTTCTGGGTTTCCCGGTCAAGCTTTGCCAAATACTTCATAGCCGCTTTTTTGAATTCTGTGCGGAATACCGGCATCCTGCTCACCTCAAACACATTATAGTTTTTTTTGCCCGTTCCGTCAAGCGGAGAATAAATGTGCTTCATAACAAATTGTGTGAAACGATGAAACAATTTCCATGATTCTTTTGTCTATATGGTTAGAACCTGAAAAGGAGGGGTACGGATGAACCGTTTGCTTGCGCTGTTGCTGGCGCTGCTCCTGCTGCTCCCCATAGGCGCGTGGGGCGAGGAAGAGGACGATTGGGAGGACTGGGACGACTGGGACTGGCGGGCGGAGTGGGAGGAAAACGGGTATTTCGATTTCTGCGACGTGCGGGACGACACGCTCATCATCTTCGAGGGCATCACGGCCATGGGATATGCAAGAGACAGTTATTGGGATGAAGAACTGGAAATGGATGTAGAAATCGAGCCGAGGTTTGAAAATGGCCCAAGTTTTGCAAGGGACATGGACGGCGGCGATTTCCACCGGGTTTCCCTGCCCTCGACGCTGCGTTATTTTGGCATGGAAGCCTTCTGCTTCTACGATTTTGAGGAGTTCACGCTGCCTGACCAATTGGAGGTTTTGGAAAAGGGCGCTTTTTACCGCTGCTCTTTCGATATGCTGCGCGTCGAAACGACTCTGCCAGCGACTGATATTCTGGACTGCCTGTACGATTGTCTTGTCGCGGCTTATGAAGTGCCGGAGGATCATCCCCGCTACAAATCCGTGGACGGGGTGCTGTTCTCCAAGGATGGGAAAACCCTGCTGGCCTATCCGAATGACCGCAAAGCGGAGCATTACGACGTGCCCGCCGGGGTGGAGCGCATTGGAAACGGGGCTTTCGGCAGCGAATACCTGAAAACCATCTCCCTGCCCATTGGCCTGAAATCCGTCGGCGATTATGCTTTCTCCGGCTGCACGCGCCTGCAATCCATCGCCCTGCCGCTGACGGTGAAAGAAATCGGTAAAGGCATTTTCAATGAATGTGTTTCGCTGGAACTGGTGTCCCTGCCAGGGCATGGAAGCGGTTCGGGATGAAAACTATTATTGGGCGGAGTATTACCCGGACGACGCCATCTTCCGGGGCGATAACGGCGACACGCTGGGCGGGGCCAGAAGCAAGGGTCGCATTGGCGCTCCGGGCAGAGTATACAGACGGCAGGAGGACACGGATTTATACGACAAAGAGCTCGTGAAAATCTATGATTCCCCGGAAGCCGCAAGCTCCGGCAATTTTTACAGGAGCGGAAAAATCGTGTATCTGGGCGCTTATCAGAATGGCCGGGTGGCGCTGTATGAACCGCTGGGCGGAAGGGGCTACAAAGATGAACTGGGCTGGGCGGATATCGAGGACGTGCAGTATCTTCCCCAGGAAAGCCTGTTCCAGTATGCGGACATCCTTCCCCAGGAAACGATGCTCGTCTGGTGGGGCCATCTGCCGGACTATGCCTCCTGGGTTCGCTGGGAAACAGTCATTCCCATGGAGGGCAGGAGCTATCAAGCCGAGTTGTTCGGCCCCTATGTGCGCTTTGAGGATTCTTATTCCCGGGCCATTTTCGCTTGCCGCGTCGAGGACGCGGTGTCGACCCGGGAACCGGACGGCACGGGGAACGTGTACGGGATCGTCCATTATCATAAAGACCAATATAGCAAGGGGATTCAGCTGCTGGATAAGCCGGATGGCCAGCCAATAAAAACCCTTGCGAACAACACAAAGGTGAAAGTATTGGAATATGAGGGAGACTGGATACAGATCACCGATGGACAGGATATCGGATGGGTAGAAAAAAGACAACTGACAAGCGTCCTTGAACCGGACATTCTGCTGCGGGACGCGCCGGAGGGCGGGAATGAAATCCCTGATCGGCGGCACCCAGGTTCAAATCCTGGATGAAACAGATGCGTGGTATCAGGTGACCGATGGCCGGGATACCGGCTGGGTGGAAAAGATACAAGTCAAAATCGTACCGGAAGAATGAGGAGGGGAAGTACCATGAAAAAGCTGCTTTGCATCCTTTTGGTTTGCGTGATGGGCGTGATGCCCGCGCTGGCGGAGAATCCCGACACCGGCTCCTGGAGCCAGATCAACCAGGCGGTCAGCAAGGGGGAGGGCTGGCGGAAGGTGGAAACGGACGGCGCGTTCCACCTGGGGGACAAGAAGCCCCTGGAAGGGTACGACGATTTGTTCATCGGCGACTGGGGCACCTACCCCAGCATGGACGGCAGCACGGTCTGCGTGCCCATGGCGATGGAGCTGGCCCGGCAATGGCTGGGCCTGGAGGAAGGGGACATGAACGGCTTCATCACCTTCTCCACCACGCCCTACGCCTACGACCGCCTGACCCAAGGCAAGGCCAATCCGCTGGCAACCATCAAGAGCCAGGGCGTGATGATGGACGACACTCACCCCATCGACCTGGTGCTGGCCACCTATCCCAACGCCGACGAGCGCCAGGCCGCGGCTGACGCGGGGGTGGAGCTGGTGTACGTGCCCTTCTGCTACGACGCTTTCGTGTTTATGGTGAACGGCCGGAACCCCGTGGACAGCCTGACGGTTGCCCAGATTCAGGAAATCTATACGGGCCAGCATAAGACCTGGGCGGACTTCGGCGGCCAGCCCCAGCAATTGGACGCTTTCCAGCGGCCCCACGGCAGCGGCAGCCAGACCGCCATGGAGGAAATGGTGATGCAGGGCTTGAAAATCCAGCAGGTGGAGGAGAACTTCATTTCCGACGGCATGGCCGACGCCGTGGCCCAGATCGGCAACTATGACAACGGGCCGGGAGCCATCGGGTACAGCTATCTCTATTACGTGAATACGCTGGTGGAAAATAGCGGCATCAAGGTGCTGGCGATTGACGGCGTCGCGCCCACCGACGAGAATTTGCAGTCCGGGGCCTATCCCTTCACCGTCAACTATTACGCCGTCTACCGCAAGGGCGACGAGAACACCGAAGCGTTCGTCAACTGGCTCGTTGGCGAGGAAGGCCAGAAGGCCGTCGCCCAGGCGGGGTATGTTACCCTGAGGTAATTCTGACAAAACAACTTCATTTGAAAGAGAGAGTACAGAGCACAGAGTTCAGAGTACAGAGTACAGAGAATCTTATGTGACAATTGGCGGGAACCATTGTTACAGCAAGAATCATCTGTACTCTGCACTCTGAACTCTGTACTCTTTTTAATTGGGGTACTTCTTGAGCAGCATATCCAGCGCTTCCCGGAGCAGAATCGCTTCGCCGATGCCCTCGCGCTTGGAGAGGGCGCTGAGGCGCTTTAACTGGTCGGAGGTATAGTGCGAGGTCTTGGGCACCATCTTTTCCTCGCGGGCCAGGGCCACCTTGTTGCGCCCGGCGTACTTGGCGCGGTACATGGCGCTGTCCGCTTTGCGCATCAATTCCTGATAGCGGGAGGCGTCGTCAAACGCCGCGGCGATGCCCACGGAGATGGTCATTTCCTCCCCGTCCGGCGCTTTCACGGAGAAGGATTTCCGCTTCTGCTCCATGAACAGGAACACTTCTTCCTTCTCCATCCCCGTGAACAGGATGCCGAACTCGTCCCCGGCGATGCGGTAGATGGCGGCGTTCTCCGGCAGGTCAGCCGCCAGTTGCCTGCCCATGTCGATCAGCACCTGGTCTCCCCCTTCGTAGCCGAAGTTTTCGTTGATGTGCAGGAAGTTGTCCATGTCGATCACGGCAATGACCAGTTCCGCGTCGCCGTCGGGATGGGCCTCCATGAAGTCGGTTACGTCCTTCTCGAATGCGTCGCCCAGCGGGAATCTTAACGTTTCATTCACTGCTTCACTCTTATGGCTCATTCAATGATACCTCCTGAATATGATTTCTGAAATCATATTAGCATTGATTATCATATCTGTCAATATGATTTTAAGAATAATATTTTTATAATTTTATTTGAATATCTTATAAGAACACTTGAAGTCCCGAGCCCTTCATGTAGGGGCGGATATCATCCGCCCGCATTCCGTAAATCGTTCATTTGAATCAATGAAAAGCCGTTCGTGTTCTTCCAGTAAAGGCGGGCGGATGATATCCGCCCCTACAATTGGTTGGGTATTGTTATCGAATGCGCTCTATCGTGGATCGAATGAAATGAAATGTTCCTCTTGATTTTATGACCGCCCCTGGTTATAAAAATGGAATCACCGTACTATGCTTGTATAGAATACGACCCGAAACAGTGAGGGAGGAAGAAAGCATGGTACGGTTTTTCCGTTTGATGATTTGCTTTGTTTGTGTATGCCTGGCCCTTTCACCGCTGGGCGCTTTTGCCGCGCCGCTGGAGGAGGGTGCGCCCATGACCCTGACCGCGCCCTCGGCCATCCTGCTGGAAGCGGACACGGGCGCGGTGATCTTTGAAAAAAACGCCGACGAGCAGCGGCCCGTGGCGTCGGTGACGAAGCTGATGACGCTGTTATTGGTGCTGGAAAAGCTGGACGAGGGCAGCGTCACGCTGGAGGACAAGATCACGGTGTCGCCCGCGGCGGCTGGCCAGCCCGGTTCCCAGGCGTTTCTGGACGCTTACGCGGTGTATCCGCTGAAAGATATTCTCAAAGCCACGATCATCGCCAGCGCGAACGACGGCGCGGTGGCGTTGGCGGAGTATATCGCGGGGACGGAGGACGGGTTCGTTAGCTTGATGAACGGAAAGGCGCAGGAAATGCGCCTGGAAAACACGCATTATGTCAACTGCACCGGCCTGCCCGCCGACGGGCAATACACCTGCGCCCGGGACGTGGCGGCGATTTCCCGGGAGGTGGTGAAGCATCCGACGTACTTCACCTATTCCTCCACTTGGCTGGACAGCCTCACCCACCCTTCCGGCCGGACGACCGACCTGACCAACACCAACCGCCTGGTGCGTTTTTACAAGGACTGCGACGGGCTGAAAACGGGCTCCACCAACGAGGCGAAATACTGCCTCAGCGCCACGGCGGAGCGGAACGGGATGCGGCTGATCGCGGTGGTGCTGGGCGTGCCCAACAGCCAGACGCGCTTTGACGAGGCGCGGGCCATGATGGATTACGGCTTTTCCAATTACAACCGGGTACAGGTGGCGAAGACGGGTGACCTGGTGGGCGTGCAGGTGCCGGTCAAGCTGGGGGCCAGAGAGCAGGTGGACGCGGCGCTGGGCAGCGGCTTGTCGCTGCTGCTGAAAAACGGCCAGCAAAAGGAGCTGAGCTTTGAAACCCATCTGCCGGAATACCTGAACGCGCCCGTGGCGGAAGGCGAACCGCTGGGCACGGTGCAGGTGCTGCTCTCCGGGAAGCCCATCGCGGAGCTGCCCGCCGTCGCCGCCCAGAGCGTGCGCCTGCCCGGACTGTTGGAAGGATTCTTTCGGATGCTGGAGAATTGGCGGTGATTTCGAGGGCACCTTAAAGCAGGTAGGAGTTAGGAGAGATGAGATAGGAATTGCTTCATGTTTTCAAAAAAAGCAAGCCAGACTTCCGTTATTTGATCCATCTAAATCAATCTCCTATCTTCTCTCTCCTAACTCCTATCTTGATGATTTAAAGTGTCCATCAGCTCATATGCAAAGAAACCAACAGCAAAAAATCCGCCCGCAGATTTCTCTGCAAGCGGACTCTTTTTTCACGAAGAAAATCAGCGGCGGCCGGCTTCCTTGATCTTGGCAGCCTTGCCCTGCAGGTTGCGCAGGTAATACAGCTTGGCCCGGCGAACCTTACCGCGGCGAATGACCTCGATATGGTCAACGCGGGGAGAATGCAGCGGGAAAGTACGTTCCACGCCGATGCCGTAAGACACGCGGCGAACGGTGAACGTTTCGCGGCTGGAGCCGTTGCGCTTGGCAATCACAGTACCCTCAAACGCCTGAAGACGTTCGCGGCTGCCTTCCACAACCTTCACGAATACGCGGAGCGTATCG
>CADAKE010000035.1 GCA_902788445.1 uncultured Eubacteriales bacterium | reverse complement strand
CCGCTTTCAGGTATCCTATGACCCGGAGACGGAAATCGTGGTGACGGTTGGGGCAAGTGAATCCATCGACCTGGCCCTGCGCGTGTGCCTGCGTCCGGGGGACGAAGTGATCCTGCCCGACCCCGGATACGTCAGCTACGCGCCCTGCGTCACCTTCGCGGGCGGCGTGCCGGTGCCGGTAGCCACAAAAGCGGAGGATGAATTCCGCATCACGGCGGCGGGCATTGAAGGAAGCCGCCGTTACGGAAAAGACCCGCGCGCTGATTTTCCCCTATCCCAACAACCCCACCGGCGCGGTGATGAACAAGGCGCAGATGGAGGAAATCGCCAGGGTCGCGGAGAAGTACGACCTGCTGGTGATCAGCGATGAAATCTATGCCGAACTGACCTACGGCGAAGACGAGAACGCGCCCAAGACAGCCTTTTCCGCCCTGCCCGGGATGCGGGAACGCACGGTACTCATCAACGGCTTTTCCAAAGCCTTCGCCATGACGGGCTGGCGCCTGGGCTACGCCTGCGGGCCGAAGGAAATCCTGTATGAAATGAACAAGATCCACCAGTACGCCATCATGTGCGCGCCGCGCCAGGCGCAGGTCGCCGGGATGCAGGCCCTCAAAAAGAACCGGGAAAACGGCTATGAGGACGTCAGCACCATGCGCCGCAGCTATGACCGCCGCCGCCGGGTGATGCTGGACGCTTTCAGAAAGATGGGCCTTTCCTGCTTCGAGCCTCGCGGCGCGTTCTACTGCTTCCCCTCCATCCAGAGCACGGGGCTGACCAGTGAGGAATTCTGCACCCGTTTGCTCAGAGAGCACAAGGTGGTCTGCGTGCCGGGCGACGCCTTTGGCCAGAGCGGCGCGGGCCATATCCGCTGCTGTTACGCCACCGACCTGAACCGGATGTTGGAAGCGTTCAAGCGGATGGACACGTTTATTCAAAACCTGTAAACGATTATTTAAAGGAAAGAGAGTTCAGAGCACAGAGTGCAGAGGATCATGTTTCTATCAAGCATAGCCCATGCAAAGCAATCTTGATTCTCTGCACTCTGAACTCTGCACTCTGTACACTCTTATTTATCTCTCCCCGATGAGGAGGCAAATATGCAAAAAACCTTGTCCGTTCTTTTGATCCTGGCCATGCTGCTTTCCCTGGGCCTTTATGCTGTTTACGCGGAGGAATGGGAGGATGAGGTGGAGTTTTCTTTTGACGCGCTCATCAATCCGCCCACGCCCGCGCCGCCTCCCGGCGCCACGCCCAATCCGACGCCGGAGCCCTCCCCCACGCCCGAACCCATTTATCAGGCGGACGGCAGCATCGAAATCACCCTGACCGCCGTGGGCGACGTGACCATCGGCCGGAACGTGCAGCACAAGGGCACCTCCATTTTTGAAAAGGAACTGAAAAAGCAGAAGAACGACCCCAACTTTATTTTCCGTAACGTAAAGGACATTTTTGAAAGCGACGATTTGACCATCGCCAACTTTGAAGGCGTGCTGGCCGATACCTATACCATTCCCTCCAGCAAGAAGAACAACGATTTCCTGTTCCTGGCGTCGCCCGAATACGCGCAGGTGCTCTCCGGCAACGGCGTGGAAGCCGTGACCATGGAAAACAACCACATCGGCGATTTCGGCGAGGACGGCATCAACAGCACCATCGCCGCCATGGAAAATGCGGGGGTCGTCTGGTCGAACAAGAATCACATGGGCGTATACGAAGTGCAGGGCATCCGCATCGGGATGCTGGCCTACCAAATTGTGCCCCCGCTGCGCAGCGACGAAATGCAGGCGGACGCCCTTCAGGCACAGGTCGCGTCCGACATCGCCAAGGCCAAGCAGACCTGCGATATCGTCACCGTCAGCTTCCATTGGGGCAAGGAACTGGATTACGCGCCGCGGGACGAAAGCCCTTACCGCCAGGTGACCCTGGGCCGTGCCGCCATCGACGCGGGGGCCGACCTGGTGCTGGGCCACCACAGCCACCGCATCAACCCGATCGAGGAATACAACGGGCGATACATTGTGTATTCCCTGGCGAACTGCTCTTTCGCTGGCAACAACAAGCCCAGCGATATGTGTACGTTCATCTTCCAGTGCAAGTTCCGCATCCGGAACGGCGAGATCGTGGACAATCCCTTCCGCATCATCCCCTGCCGCATTTCCTCCCGGAAGGACTACAACGATTTCGCCATCACGCCCTACACCGAAACCGAAAACATCAAGACGGTCATCAACACCCTGAGCAAAAAGGAAAACACCAAGAACCTGGAATACGCCGTCAGCACGTATCCGCTTGAATGGGAGTAAACCGATGGCACAGTTGAAAGCCCGGCTGATGGACGAAGCCGCCATGAACCGCGCCCTGACCCGCATCGCGCACGAAATATTGGAGCACAACGATGGCTGTGAAAACCTGTGCCTCGTCGGCATCCGCCGCCGGGGCGAACCGCTGGCGCGGGTGATTGCGGAAAAAATCGCCCTGATCGAAGGGCAGAAAATTCCCGTCGGCACACTGGACATTACGCTCTACCGCGACGACCTGTCCCCCGCCGGTGAAGCGGGCCAGCCGCGCCTGAACAGGACGCAGGTGCCCTTTTCCATCACCGGAAAGCGCGTGGTGCTGGTGGACGACGTGCTGTTTACCGGGCGCACCGCCCGGGCCGCCATCGACGCGCTGTTTTCCATGGGCCGTCCCGCCCGCATCCAGCTGGCGATTCTGGTCGACCGCGGCCACCGGGAACTGCCCATCCGCGCCGACTATGTGGGCAAGAACGTCCCCACCTCCCGCACGGAGCTGATCGCGGTCAAGGTGCCGGAAATCGACGGGGAAAACGCCGTGGAGATTTGGACGATGGAGTGAATGGAGTTCTAAGTTCCAAGTTCTAAGCTTTAAGCTTGTTTTTCATTTGATGCTTATCGTTAAGAACTGCTATCCTTAGAACTGAAAGACTTAGAACTTAAAACTTGGAACTTAGAACTTAATGACAACAAAGGATGATGCACATTGCGGGCAAAAATCATGCTGCTCTCCTCTTCAGCGCAGGATGAGATCAACGCCGCTTACGCCGAAAAAATCCTGATCGACCTTTCCGCCGCCTTTGACCACACGTTTTCCATGCGGCAGGAAAAGATCGGTGAAAAGGCCAGGGCGGCGGATGGGGAAAGCCTGACGGAAAAAACGATCCAGGCCTGCCAGGACTGCCAGGCTGTTTTCGTCTGCGACGCTGGCGCGGAGGGCGTGCAGGAGCTTTACGATGCCCTGAACCTGCCGATGCTGGTGCGCTCCTTCTGCGTGCCGGAGGTGCTGTGCGGGCGGCATGAAAAACCGGTGAACCTGTATGTGGGTTCCGTCTTTTCCATGGACGAGGACACGCTGCGCCAGGCCATCCACTCCGCGTTCAGCCTGGCCCAGGAAATGGACGTGCGATTGTGCCACGCCGCGCCGACCGGAAAAAGCCAGGCGGATTGGGCCGCTGCCATCCGCGTGCAGGAAACGATGTTCCCCCAGGTATCCGCCGACGCCCTGACCGCGCCGGACGCCATCCGCGGCATGATTTCCTCCCCGGAGCGGATGGGCCTGCTGCTCTGCCCGCCCTATGCCGGAAGCATCATGCTTTCCGCCGGAACGGCGCTTTCCACCCATCCCGGCGTGATCCATGATTTCGCCTTTGACGAAACCATCGGCGTGTACGCGCCGGTGCGCCCGCCCGACCAGGAGGACGTCAGCCCCTTCGCCGCCGCGCTGGCGGTGGGCAAAATGCTGCGCTGCTCTCTGCATCTGAGCAAGGAAGCCGCGTGCCTGGAGGCCGCGCTCAGCAACGTGATCGTCGGCGGCTGGGAAACCCGCGACGACGGCGGCGCGCTCACCGGCATGGACGTGGTCGACCTGATCGGCGAACAAATCGCCACCGCGGGCGAGCTGATGAGCAAATCCGGAATTGAGTAACAAGCCTGTATGGAAAAAGGACTGCCTCACTGTAAGATGAAGCAGTCCTTTTTTGCTGAATCATTTATTGCGCAATCACGCCGGTCAGTTCTTTATCGCTTATTCCGCTGATCTTAACCGAACACAGCTTTCCCGGCGTGCCGCCCGGCACGGCGCAGGGCATATACTCCGCGGTATAGCCATGGGTCAGGCCGTTTTCATCCGTTTCCTCAAGCAGCGCCTCCACCGTTTTCCCAATCCAGGAGGCTTGGTACTGTTCCGCCAGTTCATTGCCCACGGCGATCAGCCGCCGCGCGCGTTCCTCCCGCAAGGCGCGTTTCACCTGATTGGGCATCATGGCCGCCGGAGTGCCCTGGCGGGCGGAATAGGGAAACACATGCATCCGGGCAAAGCCGATTTCCTGGCAGAACGCCACCGTCTGGGAAAATTCTTCCTCCGTTTCGCCGGGGAATCCGGTAATCACGTCGGTGGTGATGGCGCAGGCGGGGAAAGCGTTTCGCAAAAGCTGGCAGGCGCGCCGGAAATCCTCCGTCGTATAGCGGCGCCGCATCCGCTTGAGCACCGCGTCGCTGCCCGATTGCAGGGCCAAATGGAACTGGGGGCAGAGCTTCTTTTCCTGCCGCAATGCCTGAACGGAATCCTCCGTCACGATCACCGGCTCCAGAGAGCCCAGCCGGATGCGGCAGACGCCCGGCACATCGCAGGCGCGGACGGCGTCCAGCAGCGTTTCGTTTTCCAAATCCCGGCCATAGCTTGTCAGGTGGATGCCGGTAAGCACCAGTTCCTGAAAGCCCGCCTGGGCCAGGCAGCAGGCTTCCCGGGCGATTTCCTCCGGCCTGCGCGAGCGGATGCCACCGCGGACATAGGGGATGATGCAGTAGGTGCAGTACCGGTCGCATCCCTCCTGGATTTTCAGTACGGCCCGCGTGTGCCCCTCGTGGCTGGAAATGGAAAGCGGCTCATAGGGCGTGCGCAGAATGTCCGTGACCGCCGCCACGCGCTCCCCCTTCTCGACGGCTTCCTCCAGCAGCTTCACCACTTCGCCGCGCCGCGCGTTGCCAATCACCAGCCGCGCCCCGGTCTCCAGCAGCTTTTCCCCGTCCCGCTGGGCCAGGCAGCCTGCAATCACCACTTCGGCGCTGGGGTTCGTGCGCAGGGCGCGCCGCACGGCGTTCAGGCTTTTCTTGTCGCCCGTGCCGGTGACGGTGCAGGTGTTCACCACGTACACGTCCGCCACGTCCGAAAAAGCGCGGGGCTCATAGCCCGCCTGTTCAAAAAGCTCCAGCATCGCCTGGGAATCGTACTGGTTCACCTTGCAGCCCAGGGTGTGAAAAGCAACGGTTCGCATAAAATTGGCTCCTTTGTATGTTGTTGCGCGATTTAAGTAAGAAAAGGCATTAGTCATTAGGCAATAGGCATTAGGAAAAAAGTTGAAACTGCGGGTCGAGTTACTATTGTAGGTCACTACTTACTAATGCCTATTGCCTAATGCCTATTGCCTTGATAACTTAAAGTGTCCTTAACTCCTGTATTGAAACTCAGCTACCCCAAATCCCCCGACAGCGTCAGAAGAGAAATCAGCGCGGCGAGGCCAGCCGTTTCGGTGCGGAAAATGCGGGGGCCGAGGGTGACGGGCGCTGCTCCGGCCTGCTTTAACTGCTCGATTTCCTCCGGGGAGATGCCGCCCTCGGGGCCGATGATGATGGCGGCGTTCCGCTGGCTTTGATAGCAGGCGCGGATGCCAGTGCCCTGCGCTTCCTCCCAGGGGGCCAAAATCAGGTCATGAGCGGACAGCCGCTGGCACATGGCTTTGAAAGAAAGCGGCAGCGAGATGTCCGGCGTGACCGCGCGGCCCGACTGCTTGGCGGCTTCGGCGGCGATGCGCTGATACCGCGCTTGCTTTTTCTCCGCGTCCTTGCCTTCCCAGCGGGCGACGCAGCGGGAGAACGCCACCGGCACGATTCGGCAAACGCCCGCCTCGGTGCACTTCTGCGCGATGAAATCCATCTTGTCGCCCTTGGGGATGCCCTGGTATAGCGTGACGCACACAGAGGGTTCCGGCGAGGGCAGCGTTTCTTTCAGCGTCACGATCACGCGCGGCGCGGTTTCCCGGATCACGGCTGAAAACACCTGGCCTTCCAGCAATGCCTGGCAGGCGTCGCCGGGGTTCATGCGCAGCACCCGCAGGGCGTGGCTCTCCTCCTCCGGCGGCAGGACGGCGGTTTCCGCGTCCAGCCGTTCAGCAAAAAAACGGTGCATGGCGCATCCTTCTTTCCTGATTTTTCGCTGTTTATTGTATCATAACCGAAGAAAAAAAAGAAGCGCTGTTTTCCGTTCAAATGAATTTTCTGTTAAACCTTTCCCCAGGGGGATTTTTTTCTTGTGATTCGAGCGGGTTTCTGGTATACTGTATGCGGATAACTTTATACTGCTTATGATATACGGGAGGTTTATCCTGTGAGCAATTATCAAGACCCAAACCTTAACCAGCAGCCAGTGGTGCGCCATCGCCGAAGCGAGCGCCACCGCCAGGAGGCGGACAATAACAGTTATCAGGCGCCGGTCGTCAACCCATCCCGGCAGATAGAGCCCGAGCAGGAAGCGGCGGATGAAATCAGATGGCAGCGCCGCCAGCCGTCCAACTGGCCGGAAGAGAACAGTGATTTTTCCCAGAACCCCGTGCCCCGCGGCAGGAGAAGCCAGGTTCCTCCCGCCCAGGACGAGCAGATGTACATGCGCAGAAGCGTGAACCTGAACAGCGCTTATGACGACGATGAAGAGGACGAACGTTCCTTCCCCTGGATGAAAGTAATCGTCGGCCTGGTGATCGCAGTGCTTTTGTTCTGCGTGGCGCTGCATTTCATCCAGGACGCGGGTCCGCTGAATCCGATCAAAAACGCGATTGACGGCCTGGTCAATGTCCGGGCGAAGGAACCCGGCAAAGCGATTTCTTTCCAGGCCGCCACGAACAGCGTGTCCACCAACACCCGCCTGCTCCTCAGCCTGACCACCAACCAGTCCGTGGACGGCGTGCGCATTGAGGACGCCGACGGCAACGACATCGCCTGCACGGTGAACCAGGTGAACGGCTCCAACGAAACCAACAAAATCTGGAATATCAGCGCTATTTTCGACGCGCCTTATTCGGGCGACGTTTTCGCGGTCATTCGGCAGGACAACAACTGGGTTCGCACGGATCTGGCCGTTTCCCTGATCGTGGCCGATCCCACGCCCGTGCCCACGGAAGCGCCGCTTCCCACGCAGGCGCCCCTGGCGACGGTAGCCGCCCCTGTGTTTTACACCGAGGAACCCGTGGCGGACAGCATTCCGCTGATCGAAGAAACGGACGAACTGATTTCCGCCGTGGTCACCTGGGCCCCCACCACGGAGCCCCTTCCCACGGAAGAACCGACGCTGGAGCCCGAGCCTGAAATCGAAGAAACGCCCGAACCCGAGCCCACGGAAGCGCCGACCGAAGCGCCAACGCCCGGGCCGACCAGCGTGCCCACCGCCACGCCCCTGCCCCGCCAGGAAGCCTATGACGGCGTCGGGTCGCTCAAATCCACGGACACGGTTTACCAGGGAAAAAAGAGCGTGACCTTTAACCGCGCGCTGGGCTATATCGCCCCGCATCCCGACGATTACACCCACTATCCCCTGGGCGTGCCCACCTTCCGGGGCGATAACTTCCGCCGCAATGCCGCTTACGGCACCGCCGACGTGCAGAGCGAAACCCTGACCGTGCTGTGGGAATCCCCCATCGGGTCGCTCCGCACGGAGGACAGCGGCACCCTGTACGGCGTCGGCTGGACGGGCCAGCCCGCCATCATCCACTGGACGCAGCAGGTGCGCGAAGGGATGAACCTGTATGAGGACAAAAAGAGCAAAGTCCTGAACGAAGTGATCTTCGGCGCGCAGGACGGCAAAATTTATTTCCTTGACCTGACGGACGGCACGCCCACCCGCGACACCATCAACGTGGGCTATCCCCTCAAGGGCAGCGTGTCCGTGGACTGCATGGACCGTCCGCTGCTGGCGGTGGGCCAGGGCATTTCCAAGCTCGCCAACGGCAAGACCGGAACGATCGGGATGCATCTGTACAACCTGGTCACGGGCAAGGAAGCCTATTTCCTCAATGGCCGCAAGCACGACGGCCAGGTGCAGTATTCCACCAACGGCGCGTTTGACGGCACCTCCCTTTTCCTGTGCGACCAGCAGGGCGTGAACGCCATGATCGTCGCTGGGGAAAACGGCCTCCTGTATACCCTCGACCTGAACATGAAGTTCGAGTATCCCAACAACGATTTCCCCGACCGCGCTGTGTCCATCGAAATCAAGCCGGACGTGACGTACCTGCGCACCAAAGCGGCCAACGAAAAGGACGCCCTCACCAGCGTGGAAAGCAGCGTGGCGATGTACGACAAATACATCTACATGGCCGACGCTTACGGCGTCATCCGCTGCGTGGATTCCGACACGATGAAAACCGTCTGGGCCGTGGACGGCGGCGACAACATCGACGCGACTCTGGCCCTGGACATGGACGCAAACAACAACGTGAGCCTGTATACCGGCAACACCGCCTATTCCCGCCTGGGCACCAAGAATCCCGTCACCATCCGGCGGCTGAACGCGCTGACCGGCGAGGAAATCTGGCGCTATGAGATCAAGTGCGATTATGACAAGAACCAGCTTTCCGGCTGCAAGGCCAGCCCGGTGATCGGCCAGAACGCGATCGACAACCTGGTGATTTTCACCGTGAACAAAGTGGACGGCGGCGGCAGCAAGATCCTGGCGCTGGATAAGCAGTCCGGCCAGGTCGTATGGGAAAAGGCGCTGGCGGACGAAGCCATCTCCTCCCCCGTGGCGGTGTATGACAGCCGCGGCGAAGCCTGGATCATTCAGGGCGACGAGGGCGGCAACCTGACCATGCTGTACGGCAGAACCGGCGAAGTGCGCTCCACCACCAACCTGGGCGGCGCGATTCAGGGCAGCCCGGCGGTGTACAAGAATTACCTGGTGGTCGGCACGTGCAGCAAGAACAACGCGAACATGTACTGCCTCAAGATCAACTGATTCAAAGTTTAGTTAACCGCTCATGCGCAAAGGCATGGGCGGTTTTTGCTTATCAAAAGGGGCTGTCTCATAAACAAAAAGGGCACAAAAAGACATGACGAAACCCTGTAGGGGCGGATATCATCCGCCCGATCAGACGGTTCCGTCATGACGCGGAAAAGTCAGTCGAATCAATGTGTTTCATGCGGGCGGATACTATCCGCCCCTACAGGGTACGCGGTTTTTTCATCCTGCGTTTATTCGCTTTTTACAGAATGTGAGACAGTCCCTGATGCTTGCGCTTGATTATCCCACCACGGTGTAGCCCGCATCGGTGACGGCTTTGTTCAGGGCCGCGTCGTCAACGGCTTTGGTGAGGGTCAGCACGGCGGTGCCGGTTTCGTGGCTCACGTTCGCGCTCTCCACGCCGTCGATGGCTTCCAGGGCCTTCTGCACGCGGCCGGAGCAGTGCGTGCACATCATGCCTTCAATCTTCATGGTCTTTTCCATTGTCTTTTTCTCCTTTTTCGCTTTCATTTTTCTATCCCGCTTCGCGCTGTACAGGTCAAAGAAATTGAGCCGCAGCGCGTTGGATACCACGCAGAAGCTGGACAGGCTCATCGCCGCCGCGCCGAACATGGGGTTCAGCGTCCAGCCGAAGAGGGGGATGAATACACCCGCCGCCAGGGGGATGCCGATGGTGTTGTAGAAGAAGGCCCAGAACAGGTTTTCGTGGATGTTCGTGAGGGTCGCGCGGCTCAGGCGGATGGCGGCGGGCACGTCGGTGAGGCGGCTGTTCATCAGCACCACGTCGGCCGCGTCGATGGCCACGTCGGCCCCGGCCCCGATGGCGACGCCGAGGTCAGCCCGCGTCAGGGCGGGCGCGTCGTTGATGCCATCGCCCACCATGGCGACCTTGCCCTTCTTTTTCAGGTCGCGGATGACCTGCTCCTTGCCCTCCGGCAGCACACCCGCGATGACCTCGTCCACGCCCGCCGCCTTGCCAATGGCGTCGGCGGTGCGCTGGTTGTCGCCAGTCAGCATGACCACGCGCACGCCCATGTTCCGAAGCTGGGCAATCGCTTCCGCGCTGTCCTCCTTCATGGTGTCGGCCACCGCGATCACACCCAGCAGTTCGCCGTTCCGGGCGAAGAACAGCGGCGTTTTTCCCTGGTCGGCCAGCGCTTCCGCCTGCTTTTTCAGTGCGGCGGAGATGCCGGTCTGGGTTTCCATGAACTTCTGGCTGCCGCCAATCAGTTTATCCCCATTTAACTCCGCTGTCAAGCCATTGCCGGGCAGGGCGGAAAAACCGCTTACTTCGGGCGCGGACAGGTTTTGTTCATTCCCATAGGCCACGATGGCTTTCGCCAGGGGGTGTTCGCTCTTTTGCTCCAGGGCAAAGGCGGCAGAAAGCAGTTCTTCCTTCGTTATGTTTTCAACGGGCAGAAGATCGGTCACCCGGGGCTGACCCTCGGTGATGGTGCCGGTCTTGTCCAGGGCCACGATTTCGGTCTTGCCCGCTTCCTCCAAGGACACGGCGGTCTTGAACAGGATGCCGTGCTTCGCGCCCAAGCCATTGCCCACCATGATAGCGACGGGCGTAGCAAGTCCTAAAGCGCAGGGGCAGGAGATAACCAACACGGAAATGGCGCGGGCCAGGGCGTAGCTGAACTCTTTGCCCACCGCCAGCCACACGATCAGCGTGACCAGCGCAATGGCGATCACCACCGGCACGAACACACCGGACACTTTGTCGGCGATCTTGGCGATGGGCGCTTTGGTCGCCGCCGCGTCGCTGACCATTTTGATGATCTGTGACAGGGTGGTGTCCTGGCCCACGCGGGTGGCGCGGCATTGCAGGTAGCCACTCTGGTTCACCGTGGCGGCGGACACGCGGTCGCCCGGCGCTTTGTCGGCGGGGATGCTCTCGCCCGTCAGCGCCGCTTCGTTCACCGCGCTTTCGCCGCTCACCACCACGCCGTCCACCGGGATGTTTTCGCCCGGGCGCACGGCAAAGATATCGCCCACCTGCACGTCCGCGATGGGCACAGTGACTTCCTTGCCGTCCCGAACCAGGGTCGCGGTCTGGGGCGCCAGCTTCATCAGGCTTTTCAGCGCGTCGGTGGTCTTACCCTTGGAGCGGGCCTCCAGCATCTTGCCCACGGTGATGAGGGTCAAAATCATGGCGGCGGATTCAAAGTAGAAATCCATCATATACCGCATGACCGCTTCCCCGTCGCCGTCCACCACAGCGCGGGTCATAGCGAACAGGATGACCGTGCTCCACACGAAAGACGCCGCCGCGCCCAGCGCCACCAGCGTGTCCATGTTCGGCGCTTTGTGCCAGAGGGCCTTGAAGCCGCTGATAAAGAATTTCTGGTTGATCACCATGATCAGCCCCGCCAGCACCATCTGCACCAGGCCCATCGCTACATGGTTCCCATCGAACCAGGCGGGCAGGGGCCAGCCCCACATCATGTGGCCCATGGAAAGATACATGAGCGGAATCAGCAGGCATAGCGACGCGATCAGCCGCTTTTTCAGCTTCGGCGTTTCCTTGTCCTCCAATGCCTTTTCGTCCATAGAGAGAGACTGGTTTTGCGCGGACGCTTCTTTGCTCGCCGCGCCGTAGCCCGCTTCCTCCACAGCTTTGATAATATCGCTGTCTGACGCGGTTCCTTCCACACCCATGGAATTGGTCAGCAGACTGACCGAGCAGCTTTGCACCCCAGGTACCTGGCTGACCGCTTTTTCCACCCTCGCGCTGCACGCCGCGCAGCTCATGCCGGTTACGGTATACTGTTTCATATAATACCTCTTTTTCTTGTAGGGGCGGATATCATCCGCCCGTTTCCTGTCAAAGATCGAATACATTCATGATCCGGCGTTCACAATGTTTTGCGTTTTCGGGCGGATGATATCCGCCCCTACAGGCCGTTCATTTCATCAGCTTCTGTAAGGTCACAAGCAGCTCGTCAATCGTTTCGTCCTTGCCTTCCAGAATGTCCCGCTTCACGCAGGACTTGATGTGCTCGCCCAAAATTTCCCGGTTAAACGCCGCCAGCGCCGCGTTCACCGCCGCGACCTGCACCAGAATATCCGTGCAATAAGCGTTCTTTTCCACCATCCCGCGGATGCCGCGAATCTGGCCCTCGATGCGGTTCAGGCGATGAATCAGTTTTTTGTATTCTTCCTCGCTCCGCTGCTTGGTTTTGTGGGAACAGCAGGAAGGTTCTTCCGTGATTTCGCCCCCACAGCAGCATTTTTCTTCTTCCATGGCGCGTCCTCCTGTCGATATACCCCATCGGGGTATCATGATTATATACCCCCCGTGGGTATTTGTCAACATGTTTTTCTTGCTTTTTTTCGGGAAATGGAATATAATACAAACAATAAAGAAGAAAGAGGTGGAAAGATGCGCAAATAACGGTTCTGCCGATTTACAAGAGGGCAGCAGTGAAAACAGCATGTTGATGACATGCCTTGTTTTATTATGCCCCGGCAGGCCGAATACGCGCGTCTTTTTTGCGTTCTTTCCGCGCGCTTTGCTGCGCCGCGAGTAAACACAAAAAGGCTGTTCCGTCATATTACGATCAAGGATACTTTCCGAAGTTAGGAGATAGAAGATAGGAGATAGGAGTTAAAGCATGTTTTCAAAAAAACAATCCAGGCTTCCGTCTTTTGATTCAGCCATATCCATCTCCTCTCCCCTCTCTTCTAACTCCTATCTGCATGAATGCGCCCTTGAAATGTGTATGACTGAACAATGGCCCAAAGAGCGCCATTGGCCTGCGGACTCATCCTTCGGAGGTACTATATGGCGAGAATACAGGTATCCCATTTAACGTTTGCCTATGAGGGCAGCCCCGACCTGATTTTTGACGACGCTTCCTTTCAGGTGGACACGGACTGGAAACTGGGCTTCATCGGCCGCAATGGCCGGGGCAAGACTACGCTGCTGAAGATTTTGTGCGGCGAGCTGCCCGATCACGGCGCGGTGAGCGCCCCGGTGCAGTTTGATTACTTTCCTTTCAGCGTTCCAGACCCCAATAAAACGCCGTTGGAAATCGCCGCGGACATGGACGCGGAGGGGCAGGTGTGGCGGTTCATGAAGGAAACTGCCTGCCTGGACGTGGCGGACGAAACGCTGAGCCGTCCCTTCTCCACCCTCTCCGGCGGGGAGCAGGCCAAGGTGTTGCTGGCGGCGCTGTTCGCGCGGGAGCATCATTTCCTTTTGATCGACGAGCCCACCAACCATTTAGACATGCAGGGCCGAAAGATCGTCAGCCAATACCTGAACACCAAGCAAGGCTTCATCCTGGTGTCCCACGACCGGGCGTTCCTGGACGGATGCGTGGATCACATTCTTTCGATCAACCGGGCCAACATTGAGGTGCAGAAGGGCAACTTCTCCTCCTGGGAGGAAAACAAGCGGCGGCAGGATGAATTTGAAATCAGCCAGAATGAGCGGCTGAAAAAGGAAATCTCCTCCCTCAAGTCCGCCGCGCGGCAGGCCAGCGCCTGGGCCGACAAGGTGGAGAGCACCAAGATCGGCATCCGTCCCGGCGGGCGGGAAAAGAGCCTGGACGCCCGGGCGTTCATTGGGGAAAAATCCCGCCGGATGCAGCAGCGCAGGAAGAACCTGGAAAGCCGAATGGAGCGCGAAATCGAGGAAAAGGAAGGGCTGCTGAAAAATCTGGAGCTGGCCGACGATCTGAAAATCTTCCCGCTCGCCCATCCCGCCGGGCGGCTGATCGAATGCCGCGACGCAAAAATCAGCTATGGGGATCGGATTATCCTGTCCGATTTGAATTTCACCTTATTCAACGGCGATATCCTGGCCCTGACCGGAAAAAACGGCTGCGGCAAATCCAGCGTTGTGAAAGCCCTGACCGGTGAGCTCGCGCCCGCTGCCGGAGAAATCAAATTGGCAAGCGGGCTCATCCTGTCCGTGGTGCCGCAGCAGGCGCATTTGACCGGCACGATGCGGGACTACATTCAGGAAAGCGGCATCGAACAAACCTTGTTTATGACCATCCTGCGGAAGCTGAACTTTTCCCGGGAGCAATTCGATAAACCCCTCGACGCCCTCAGCGCGGGCCAGCAAAAGAAAGTGCTGATCGCGCGGAGCCTGTGCGAGCAGGCGCACCTGTACATCTGGGACGAACCGCTGAACTTCATCGACCTGCTCTCCCGGATGCAGATCGAGCGGCTGATTGCCCAGTTCAAGCCCACGATGATTCTGGTGGAGCACGACCAGACCTTCCTTCAGCGCGTGAACGCGCGCATCCTGCCGCTCGATTCGTAAAAAGAAATGGACAAATCCGGGAAAATGTAATATACTGTCCATGTTCATAGGAATGAAAATGAACGGAGGATTATGATAGATGAAGAAACCGCAATTGGTGATTATGGCCGCGGGGCTGGGCAGCCGCTTTGGGGGCCTCAAGCAGATGGCGGCGGTGGACCCGCAGAACCATTGGATCATCGACTATTCTATTTTCGACGCTGTCCGCGCGGGCTTTGGGGAGATCATCCTGATCGTGAAGCCTGAAAACGAACAGCTTTTCCGCGACACCCTGGGCAAGCGCATCGGCAACCGGGCGCAGATCGTGTACGTTCACCAGCGCCCCGACGTGCTGCCCGAAGGCTTTTCCATTCCCGAGGGCCGCGTGAAGCCCTGGGGCACCGCCCACGCCGTGCTCTGCGCCAAGGACGCGATCGACGCGCCGTTCTCCGTCATCAACGCGGACGACTTCTACGGCAAAGGCGCGTTCAAGACCATTTATGATTATCTGGTGTCCGACCATCCCGCCAACGAATACGCCATGGTAGGGTATCAGGTGGAAAACACGCTGACCGAAAACGGCCACGTGGCCCGCGGCGTGTGCGCCATGGACGAGAGCGGCCAGTTCCTGACCGGCATCGTGGAGCGCACCCACATCGAGCCCCGGGACGGCGGCGCGGCTTACACCGAGGACGACGGAAAAACCTTCACCTTCCTGCCGAACGGCACCACAGTGTCCATGAATTTCTGGGGCTTCACACCGGATATTCTGAAAGAGATCGAAGGCCGCTTCGCCGCGTTCCTGGCGGAGAATCTCCCGAAGAACCCGCTCAAATGCGAATACTTCCTGCCCCTGATTCCCAACGCGCTGATTGCCGAGGGCAAGGCGAAGGTGCGCGTGCTGCCCTGCCCCGAAAAGTGGTACGGCGTCACCTACCAGCCCGACATGCCCGAACTCCAGGCCGCCATCGCACGGAAGAAAAAGGACGGGGAGTATCCCAACTCCCTGTGGAAATAAGCGAAAAAACCGTTTCAACGCAATGGCGCGGGAAGAACTGCGCCATTGTTTTTTTGTACTTGTTCAGTCAACTGTGACTTTATGGGCGCTTTAACGCAGATAGGAGTTAGAAGATAGGAGATAGGAGTTATATTATGTTTTCAAAATACAAGCCGGACTTCTGCCTTTTGATACGGCTATATTTATCTCCTATCTCCTATCTTCTAACTC
>CADAKE010000034.1:17413-17740 GCA_902788445.1 uncultured Eubacteriales bacterium | reverse complement strand
CGCCTGAACATCACCGAAGCGGCGTTCCTGAAAGCGCTGTCCGCCGTGCGCGGCGCGGCCAGAGTGACCAGCGACAACCCGGAGGACACCTACGACGCCTTGGCGAAATACGGCTCCGACCTGGTGGATATGGCGCGAAAGGGGAAACTGGACCCTGTCATTGGCCGCGACAGCGAAATCCGCGACGTGATCCGCATCCTGAGCCGCAAGAGCAAAAACAACCCTGTTCTGATCGGCGAGCCCGGCGTGGGCAAAACCGCCATTGCCGAGGGCCTGGCCCTGCGCATCGTGCGCGGCGACGTGCCGGACAGCCTGAAAGACCGCTCC
>CADAKE010000034.1:1866-17372 GCA_902788445.1 uncultured Eubacteriales bacterium | reverse complement strand
CTGATCGGCGAGCCCGGCGTGGGCAAAACCGCCATTGCCGAGGGCCTGGCCCTGCGCATCGTGCGCGGCGACGTGCCGGACAGCCTGAAAGACCGCTCCGTGTTCTCGCTGGATATGGGCTCCCTGATCGCCGGGGCCAAGTTCCGCGGCGAGTTTGAGGAGCGCTTGAAGGCCGTCCTTGCCGAGATCAAAAAGAGTGAAGGCAAGATCATCCTGTTCATCGACGAACTGCACACCATCGTCGGCGCGGGCAAGACCGAGGGCAGCATGGACGCGGGCAACCTGTTAAAGCCCATGCTGGCAAGAGGCGAACTGCACTGCATCGGCGCGACGACCCTGGACGAGTACCGCAAGTACGTGGAAAAGGACGCGGCTCTGGAGCGGCGCTTCCAGCCGGTCATGGTGAACGAGCCCACGGTGGAGGACACGATTTCCATCCTGCGCGGCCTGAAAGAACGCTATGAAGTGTTCCACGGCGTGAAGATTCAGGACGCCGCCCTGATCGCCGCCGCCACCCTTTCCAACCGTTACATCACCGACCGTTTCCTGCCCGACAAGGCCATCGACCTGGTGGACGAAGCCTGCGCCATGATCCGCACGGAAATGGACTCCATGCCCCAGGAACTGGATGAGATCCGCCGCCGCATCATGCAGCACGAGATCGAGGAAGCGGCCCTGAAAAAGGAAACCGACCCGCTCAGCCAGGAACGCCTGAACGTGATCCGCAAGGAACTGAGCGACATGCGCGACCAGTTCCAGGAGATGCAGACGCGCTGGGAAAACGAAAAGAATGACATTGGCAAGGTGCAGAAGCTGCGCGAGGAAATTGAGCGCGTGAACGCCGAAATCGACCGGGCCAAGCAGAAGTACGACCTGGGCAAGGCAGCCGAACTGCAATACGGCGAACTGCCCAAGCTGAAAGCTGAATTGGAGGAAGCGGAAAAGGAAAGCCCTGCCAGGAATACCCTGCTGCGCGATAAAGTGACCGAAGAAGAAATCGCCCGCATCGTGGCCCGCTGGACGGGCATCCCCGTCAGCAAGCTGATGGAGGGTGAACGGGAAAAGCTGCTTCGCCTGCCCGACGTGCTGCACAAGCGCGTCATCGGCCAGGACGAGGCCGTGGAAAGCGTCAGCGAAGCCATCCTGCGCTCCCGCGCGGGCGTGGCCGACGAGAACCGGCCCATCGGCTCCTTCCTGTTCCTGGGCCCCACGGGCGTGGGCAAGACCGAGCTTGCCAAGACCCTGGCCGAAGCGCTGTTTGACGATGAAAAGAACCTGGTGCGCATCGACATGACGGAGTACATGGAGAAGTTCTCCGTGTCCCGACTCATCGGAGCGCCTCCCGGATACGTGGGCTATGAGGAGGGCGGCCAACTGACCGAAGCCGTGCGGCGGCATCCCTATTCCGTGGTGCTGTTCGACGAAATGGAAAAGGCGCACCCCGACGTGTTCAACATCCTGCTGCAAATCCTGGATGACGGCCGCGTGACCGACAGCCAGGGCCGCACCGTGGACTTTAGAAACACCATCCTGATCATGACCAGCAACCTGGGCTCGGCCCAAATCCTGGACGGCATCGACGAAAACGGCCATCTCTCTGACAGCGCGAAAGCGTCCGTGCAGGCCCAGCTCAAAACCGCGTTCCGGCCCGAGTTCCTGAACCGCATCGACGATACCGTGATGTTCACGCCGCTGACCCGCTCCCAGGTGCGCTCCATCGTTGACCTGCTGCTGAACCGGCTCAAGAGCCGCTTGAAGGATAAGCAATTGTCCCTGCGCCTCACCGATGCGGCCTTTGACCGCCTGATGGATCAGGGCTACGATCCCGTCTACGGCGCGCGGCCTATGAAGCGCGTGCTGCAATCCAAGGTTGAAACCCTGGTGGCCCGGAAGCTGATCGCGGGCGATATCCTGCCCGGCCAGACCATCGTGGTGGACGCCGACGGCAACGGCGGCTTCACCGCGACGGCTGAATAACAAAATAACCGCCGGAAGCGCGAAAACGCTTCCGGCGGTTTTTATGCAGGAAAATCATGCTTCTTTGTTCCATGCTTCCTTCTGCGGCATCAAAATCATGTTGGTCAGCTTCATGGTCACCCGGTAGGGCTTGACTTCTTTTTCGATCAGTTCGATCTGCTCCACGTATTCCGGCTCCTTGGGTTGCTCGCAGACCACGGCTGTTTCTTCGTCCGGCGCGGGAGCGGGTTCAGTCTCTTCATCATTTGATTCTTCCGGCGTATCCTGAATTGATTCGGCCTGTGCTGTTTCGTCGTCGGCAGCGGTTTCGGGAGCGTCCGCTTCGCCGCTTTCCTCGGTGGGCTCCTCGGGCTGTTCTTCCGGAACCTTTTCCACCAGATGGATCACGGCCCGCTGATAGCAGCCGCGGCATTCCTCGCGTTCCAGGGAAGCGAGCAAGGCCAGCCGCGCGGCAATCAGCGCGAAGTCCAATTCCATCTTTTCGTACACCTGGTGAAGCGGGCACAGGTCAAGGTCGTTCAGCTCATGCTGTAAATGCGCGACGATCTTGAGCCCGTCCTCGATCTTTTCCTGGGTGCGAATTTGCCCGGCGCTCACGTTCAGGGTGTGGGCAATCTCCTGGCGGATGCGGGCATAGGTTTCCGTCTGATCCTTCTGGCCGATGTACACGGTTTCATTTGCCCACCTGTACAGCGAATCTTCATCCGCGCCCTGTTCAAAATCCATGCGGGTCAGGGTGTGTCCCGCGCGGCGTCCAAACACCAGCGCGGCGGTTTCCGCGTTGCCGCGGATTAAGCCCGCACCCTGCACGCCAGCGGTCACGCCGCCGCAGGCCAGCAGGCCGGGAATGGAGGTGCGGCACTGGTTGTCGATTACCACGCCGCCCAAGGTTGTCGCGTTGCCATCCTCAAAAGAAACAAATTCGAGATCGGCCATTTCAGCGCCCGCGTAGTAGGCCAGGCCGATGCCGCTGCCCGGGCTGCGGAGGGTTTTGAGATCAGCGTTTTCCCGGTACAGATCGCCAAAGCCGCCCGTCGCCAGCACCACGGTGCCCGTGGACACGGCAAAGAACGCGCGGTTGGTTTCATCGTAACACAGCGCGCCCTGCACGCGCCCGTCCTGAACAAAGAGCCGCAGGCAGTGGCTGCCGGACTTCATTTCGGCGTGCTTGGAAACAGCGTCCGAAAGTGCCTTCCACAAAGCGTTTTTATCGCCCGTGACGGGACGGAAGCGGCTGCCTTCCTCCGCCGGGCCGAATTCCGTGACCGTGCGGAGGCGGTCAAACACCACGGCGCTTTCCTCACTGAGCAGCTTCACCAGCGCCGGGTCGTTCTGGTTCGCGCCAGCGGCCAGCGTGTCCTGATAATATTTGGCGATAAAATCCCCGTCCGTCCGGGGCAGGGCCATGCCGTTCAGCGCGTGCGCCGCGTCATCGCCGCGATTTGGCGCGACGATCATCAGCTTTTCCTTTCTCCTTTTTTTCAGCATCGTGTAAGCGGCCATATAAGCGCTCAGGCCGCCGCCCAGGATCAAAACGTCGGTGGTGAAAATTTCCATAACATCCTCCTTCAAAGAAATAACGCTTGAGAAAACAGGGGGAATGGTTTATACTGGGTTCCGTCGAAAGGAAGGGAAAGCAAAGATGATTACGCCGCCCAAACTGCCGGAGCCTCTCCGGGAAGCAATGCTGGAGGAAGAAATCAGCCTGTCAATCGGCGAAGGACTGGACGTGAAGGGCTGCCATTTTTACGGGGAGGAAATGCCCGCCCTGTCCGGGGAGACGCTCGAGTTTTCCGGCTGCCATTTTGAAAAATGCGCCTTTTCCCTGACCGGGGCTGAACATCTGGTGTTCGTTGACTGCGTGCTGGACAAGTGCGACCTGGGCGCGGCGCGCTTTGAAAAGTCTACGTTCCAGCGAGTGGCCTTTCGGGGCTGCCGGATGAGCGGGGCGGTGTTTTCCCAAACGCCGCTCATGAACGTTTCCTTTGAAAACTGCCTGCTTGACCTGGCCGTCTTTTCAGAGAGCAAGGCCCAGCATGTGCTGTTCTCCGACTGCGGGATGAAGGAATGCTCCTTTGCCCGCTTCCGCTGGCAGGATTGGGTGCTGCGCTCCTGCGTGACGCGGCGGGCCGAAATCCACGAAACCGCTTTAAAGGGGCTGGACGTGACCTCCTGCGATATTGAGGGCTGGCTGGTGGAAATCCCCGCGCTGCGCGGGATGATCGTTACCCAGGAGCAGGGGATTCAGCTGGCGTCTTTGCTTGGGCTGGTCGTCAGGCCATCCGCTCCCGCAGGAAATCATACATCATGATGGCCCCGGCTACCGCCGCGTTCAGCGATTCCGCGCCGCCCGCCATGGGGAGCTTGAGCCGCATCGTGCTTTCCGCGAAAACGGCGGGGGAGACGCCCTGGCCTTCGTTCCCGATCACGACGCACAGTTTGTCTTTCGCTTTTCTTCGCCGGTAAAAAGGTTCGCCGTGCAAATCGCCCGCGACGATTTCGTATCCCTGCCCGGCCAACAGACGCAGCTGCCCGGCCAGGTCGGCATACCTGCGGGCGGGAACGCGGAACACGCCGCCCATGGACGCGCGCATCGCCTTGGGGCCGTAAGGGTCGGCGGTCTTTTCGTCCATCAGCAGGCAATGGTAGCCCGCCGCGTCCATGGTGCGGATCACCGTGCCCACGTTGCCGGGGTCCTGAACCCCGTCCAGCGCCACCAGCAGGGAGGCGTTCCGCGGAAATTCCGCGCATTCCTCCGGGTAATCGCACACCGCGATCACGCCCTGCGGCGTTTTCGCGTCGCACAGCGCGGCCATCACATGGCCCGCCAGATAATACACCGATGCGCCCTTGGCGTTTTCAGCAAGGGCGCAGTACTTGTCCCGGGCGCTGTCCGCGATCAGCAGCGCCCGGGCCTTTTGTTCTTTCAGGGCTTCGCCTGCCATGTGTTCCCCTTCGGCCAGAAACAGGCCGCTTTCCACGCGCTGGGCCCGGCTCTTGTTCAGGCCGCGCCAGATTTTTACCTGGGGATTTTGCAGGCTGGTGATAACTTCGCTCATGCTTTCAGGGCTTTCAGCGTCCGCGGCATGGCAGCCAATTCAGCCTTCACGGACTCGGCGGCCAGGCCGCAGTCCAGGATGTGGGCCACCACATACAGGCAGAACGCCCGGTCGATGGCCTCGGCCACGCCGCCCTTGAATTCATTCTGGGCAGCGGCGATAAAGCGGGCCATCATGCGCACCGTTTCAAGCGGCAGCGGGCAGCCGGTCGCGGAGATGGCCTTGCGCACAGCCAGCAGGGTGGCGGTGGTTTCTTCGGTCAAAGCGCCATCGACCAGCATTTCCTTGATCACGCAATCCAAACTGACGGGCGGGAAAACAGGCAGCGATTTGGGCAGCGCGTCGGGGTCAGTGTACACCGGCACGTCGCAGTGGGGCGTCTGCCAGGCTTCCGCGTCCTTTTCGGGCTTGGCCAGCTTGTCAATGAAGGTGGTAAAGACGAGGGGATGGGAAATCGCCTCGTAATTGGCGGATATAAAGACAGGAGTGTTGCCGCCCGGAACAATCACGAAATCATCGTGCAGTCCGGTGCGGACGACCTGGACGCCCAGCGCCGCGGCGAACGCGTCCAGCGCGGTATCCGCGTCGGCGGGGGCTTCGGAACGGATCTGCCACACATTGTTCTTGGCGCTGAGCGCAAAGGCGGTCAGCATGGCCAGCGCGTCGCCGTCCTCCATCAGAAAGCCCGCCGCCTTCATGCTTTCTTCTACACGATTGATGAGTTCTGCCTTGGTGGCAGTGCCGCCGATGGCGGGGCAGAGCACGCGCTTGCCGCCGTCCTCGTATCCGCGCACGGCGTCCACATACGCCGCCGCTTCCTCGCGCCGCTTTTCGAGGGGCGCGATGGTTTTGTTCAATTGATCCAGGGCATTCTGGGCGGTCTGCTGGGCGATGTGCAATTGATCCAGCTTTTTCTGCTCCACCATATTCAGGCTGCCCAACGCCTGCTCCCGGGCAGCGGACAGATTCTTTTTCGCGTCGTCCAGCTGCATCAGGGTCATGAGCCGTTCGGCCTCCAATTCCTGGAGCTGGCTGTGCATGGCGGCGAGGGTGAGATCGTTGGTTTCATGACCCAAGGCCTTGGCCAGATTCTGCCGCATTCCGCTCTGGGCCAGCACGATATCGACGGCCTGGCGTTGGGCTTCCGGCGAATGGCACATGCCAAGCAGCGCGCGCTTAAAAGCGTCGGCGGGATTGGCAACTTCTTTCAGTTCGGTATTCTGCGGAATGGTCGCGCCCGGAGCTTCGTAGCGTCCCGCCTCAAAACGGGAAGCATAGCGCTGGTTTTCCACCACTTCCATGAGCGGATTGTGGGCGCGTTTGGGGCTCATCTGGCGCTGGGGGGCCTGGTACAGCTTGGTGCCAATCAGGGGCTTGGCGGGCTGCTCCGGCACGAAATCCACCGGTGCGGCGGACGAAGCGGGCCTTAAACGGTTGGCGTGATCGCCCAGCTGCTCGTTCATGCTCTGAATCTGTTCAAAAGCGTTCTTTTCAGGCTCCACGGGTTTCGTGGGAGCGGGCGCGGGCTTTTCCGGTTTTTCCTGCGGGGCGGGCTGCGGCGCGGCTTCCTTTTCCGGTTCGGGCTGGGCAGCGGCTTCGGCCTTTTCTTCCTGAGCGGGCTTGGGCCAGTAGAACAGCATGTCCTGTCCGTGCAGGGTAATCGAATGCAGTTCGGCGCTGTCCGGCGGAAGCTGGGCGGCGTCGGCTTTGTTTTCCAGGTTGTCCTTGCGGAAGGGACCCTGAATGTTCGCGCCGTTGCGGATATAAACGCAGGGCGTCATGGCGTTGCGCACGTCGCCCTCGGCCACCACCTGATAAACCAGGTCGTCCGGCAGGGCGCGCACCGCGTCGGAATATACGATATACTGGTTGGTTTCTCCACGGGACGGAGAATAATTCTTGTTCGTCCGGATCTTGTTGGAATCCATGGGGAAGAAGCGAAGATCCACCAGGCACAGCCCGGACAGGGTGCGCATCCTTTCTTTAAAGGTATGCTGCTCGTTTTTGTCCGGTACGATGCGGAGGAATCCGTCGTCCGGATATTCCGCCGTCATTTCCGCCAGCGGCCCCTCCTGCGTCATCAAAGGCTGCACCCGAAAATACGCGCGCGCGATATTATCTTCCTCTAAATAGACCAATACGGCCTTCCCCTGAAAGTTCATAAGTACCCCTCCAAAAAATAATAATTTAAACCAAATTTTCCATATTATTATAGCAAAAAAACAGCGCGTCCGTCAAGGATACAACAGAAAAGATTTTGGACAAAGATTGTTCAGATTGTACAAAAAAGGGGGAGCATTAGGCATTAGGCAATAGGCATTAGGCATTAGGCAAAAGGTAGAAGAGTACAGAGTGCAGAGAATATAGATAACAATAAGCGTTCAGCATTTTTGATCGACAAAATCATCTGTACTCTGCGCTCTGTACTCTAATCCCTAATCCCTAATGCCTAATGCCTATTGCCTATTGCCTACTCCCTAATCCCTCTTCCCTAATCGCCCCTCACATCCTCACAAACGTATCATAAATCGCCTTGACGGCGGTTTCAAAGTCCTCTTCGTCCACGCCGACGATGATGTTGAGCTCGCTGCTGCCCTGGTCAATGGTGCGGATGGAAATGCCCTGGGCGGAGATGGCGGTGAACAGCCGGGCGGCGGTACCGAAATTCCGCACCATGCCGCGGCCCACGGTGGCGATGAGCGCCAGGTGGTCGGACACCGTGATGGTGTCGGGGTCGCACAGTTCACGGATGCGGGCCAGCACCTGTTCCCGGTAGGGCTCCAGTTCTTTGCCGTGCACCACCACGCACATGGTGTCAATGCCGGTGGGCAGGTGCTCAAAGCTGATGCCGTATTCCTCAAACGCTTGCAGCACCCGGCGGCCAAAGCCGAGCTCCGCGTTCATCATGTCCTTTTCCACGGACACGATGGAGAATCCCTTGTGGCCCGCGATGCCGGTGATAACGTGGGCCACGTCGTTCTGGCCCGCGTTGGCGCGGATCATGGTGCCGGGATGCTTGGGGTCGTTGGTGTTGCGGATGTTGGTGGGGATGCCCGCCTTGCGCACGGGGAACACCGCGTCCTCATGCAGCACCGTTGCGCCCATGTAGGAAAGCTCCCGCAGTTCCCGGTAGGTGAGGGTCGAAATATACTGCGCGTCGGGCACGATGCGGGGGTCGGCCATTCGGAAGCCTGTCACGTCCGTCCAGTTTTCATAAATGTCCGCGTTCACCGCCCGGGCCACCAACGCGCCGGAAACGTCGCTGCCGCCGCGGGAGAAGGTATGGATATTCCCTTCCGCGTCCGCGCCGTAGAAGCCGGGGATCACCGCCCGCCGCATGTTCATGAGCCGGTCGCCCATGAGGGCGTTGGTTTCTTCCTCCATCAGGCGGCCATCGGCGGAAAAGCGAACCACCTCCGCCGCGTCCACAAAGGGGAAGTCGATGTACCGGGACAGCAATTTGCCGTTCAGGTATTCGCCGCGGCTGGCGGCGTAGTCCGGCGCGGCGCCCTGCTTTAAATGCTTTTCAATGTCCGCGAACTCTGAACCGAAATCCATGTCCACGTTGAGTTCGCTGGCGATTTCCTCATACCGCGCGCGGATGCGCTCCAGCAAATGCTGGAAAGTTTTCCCCTCGCTGGCGGCTTTGTGGGCTGCGTATAAAAGGTCGGTGATTTTATCGTCGCCGGGGCCGCGCTTTCCCGGCGCGCTGGGCACGACGAACTTGCGCTCCATGTCCATCTGCAAAATATCTTTGACTTTTTTAAAATGCTCCGCGTCCGCGAGAGAACTGCCGCCAAATTTCGTTACGATCATGATCCGTCACTCCTCTAAAGATTCGGTTGATATTGTACCCGTTTATGGGCGGAATGTCAAATAAAACCACACATTTTATCTTATTCTTTTGAGGCGCGGTTGGTGCCCGACGGAAAAAGAGATGTTTTTTGCATTTTCTGCAAAGATATGCTATAATTCTTCCGTATCATCTCATCGGTTGGGAGACCTGTTATGAAGCTAACGGACATCACTTCTCCGTCATCCATCAAAAGCCTGCCGGAACAGGAGCTGCAAACGCTGGCGGGCGACATCCGGGAAGAAATCATCCGCACCGTATCGCTCAACGGCGGGCACCTGGCGTCGAATCTTGGCGCGGTGGAACTGACCATCGCCCTGCACCGGGTGTTTGACTGCCCCCGGGATAAGCTGATTTTTGACGTGGGGCACCAGTGCTATACTCATAAGCTGCTGACCGGCAGAAGCGCGGAGTTTTCTACCCTGCGGAAGCTCGACGGCATCTGCGGCTTTCCGCGCAGGGAGGAAAGCGTATACGACGCCTTCAACACTGGCCACGCCTCCACCGCCATTTCCGCGGCGCTGGGCATGGCGCGGGCGCGGGATATGCGGGGAGAAAAGTATAAAGTGGTCGCCGTGGTGGGCGACGGCGCGCTGACGGGCGGCATGTGCTATGAGGCGCTGAACGACGCGGGCAGCCTGCACACCCCCTTGATGGTGGTGCTCAACGACAACGGCATGTCCATCTCCAGGAACGTGGGCGCGCTGTCCAAACAACTTACCCGGCTCAGGATCAGCCGCGGATGGCTGGGCGTGAAAAAGAACGTGGCGGAAGCGCTGCGGAAGGTGCCGGGCGTGGGGGAAAGGCTGCACGACGCTTTCCAGCGGGTCAAGAACAAAATCCGCAACGCTTTCATCAGGGATAAGTTCTTTAGCGCCTTGGGCTTTGAGTACTTCGGCCCCATCGACGGGCAGGATATCCAGGGCATGGAGAAGGTGTTCCGCAGCCTGAAAAACGTGGATCACCCGGTGGTGGTTCACGTCGTGACGAAAAAGGGCTGCGGCTTCCACGACGCGGAGGAAAAACCGGACAAGTACCACGGTGTGGCCCCGTTCTATCTGGAGGATGGCAGAACCCGCAACGAACAGGGCCCCTCCGCCGGAACGGTGGGCGGGAAGTACATTGCGCGGCTGGCGAAGGAGCACCCGGAAATCTGCGTCGTCACCGCCGCCATGACGGACAGCACCGGCTTTGGCGAGTTTCAAAAGCTGTATCCTGACCGCCTGTTTGACGTCGGCATCGCCGAGGAACACGCCGTCACCCTGGCGGCGGGCATGGCCACGGGCGGGATGCATCCCTTCGTGGCAATTTACGAAACCTTTTTGCAGCGCGCCTTTGACCAAATTGCCGTGGACGTGTGTATGCAGAACCTGCCGGTCTGTTTCCTGATGGACCGGGCGGGCATCGGCGGCGAGGACGGGGCGACGCATCACGGGCTGATGGGCGTTTCCATGCTCCGGGCCATTCCCAACATGGCGGTGCTGGCGCCCAGGGGCGAAAGTGAACTGAAAGACATGATTTCCTGGGCGCTCAAACATGACGGCCCCTGCGCCATCCGCTATCCGCGTTCGCTGCCGAAGCTCGACTGGCCGGAGAAGCCCTTCCGCTTCGGTTCCTGGGAAAGCGTATCCGCCCTTCACAGGGACGTGGCGATTCTGGCTTCTTCCGCGATTTTGAAGGAATGTGAGGAAGCGCTGACGCTGCTGAAAGAAGACGACATCGAAGCGTACCTGATCAACGCGTCGACCCTCCAGCCTTTAAATACGGATTGTTTGCGGTATCTGGCAAAGAAAAAAATCCCCGTCGTGACGGTGGAGGAGCATTTCCTTTCCGGCGGTTTTGGCAGCGCGGTGGCGGCGTGCTGCGCGAGGATGAAGCTGCCCGCGCCCATCGCCATGCTGGGCGTGCCCGATGAATTTGTGCCCCACGGCAGCCGGAAGCTGCTTTTGCAGCGGTACGGGCTGGACGGCCCAGGCATTGCGGCGCGGGTGAAAAAGGCGGTGAAAGGATGAAGCAGCGGGCGGACGTGTGGCTGGTGACGCGCGGACTGGCGGAGAGCCGGGAAAAGGCCCAGGCGCTCATCATGGCGGGCCAGGTGTACGTGGGGGAAAAGAAGGTATTAAAATCCTCCGAGCAGGTGGCGGAGGACGCGCCTTTGCAGGTGCGCGGAAGCGGCGCGGATCACTTCGCCAGCCGCGGCGGGCACAAGCTGGAAAAGGCCATCACCGCGTTCGGGGCGGACGTGTCCGGCGCGGTCGCCATGGACATTGGCGCGGCGACGGGCGGATTCACCGACGTGCTGCTGCGCCATGGCGCTTCGCATGTGTACGCCATCGACGTGGGGTACGGGCAGCTCGATTGGAAGCTGCGCAACGATGAAAGAGTGACGGTCATGGAGCGCACCAACGCCCGGGCGCTGACGCCGGAGCAGTTTCCGCAGCGGCCGAACCTGACCGTGATGGACGTTTCCTTTATTTCCATCCGTTTGATTCTGCCGGTCGCGGCTGCCATCATGGGGGAGAGCGGGCGGTTCCTGACCCTGATTAAGCCCCAGTTTGAGGCGGGGCGCGGGCAGGTGGGCAAGAACGGCGTGGTACGGGAAAAGGAAATCCACGAGCGGGTGCTGCGGGAAATCTGCGTGTTCTGTCCCTCTTTCGGCTGGCATGTGCGCGACCTGACCTTTTCGCCTATCAAGGGCCCGGCGGGGAATATCGAGTTTTTAGCCGATATTCAGCCCGGCCCCGGCGAAGAAATTTCCGACGAACGTATCGCCGCCCTGGTACGTCAGGCGCACGCGGAATTGGACTGATAAAATTATAAAAACATCCTTCGTTTTCAAGCGGGAAAGCGAAGGATGTTCTTTGATTAAAACGCTTACGCAAACTGCGCGTCGTAAAGCTCGCGGTAGAAGCCGTCCCGCTGCATCAGTTCCTTGTGGGTGCCGCTCTCGACCACGTTGCCGTCACGGACGACCAGAATGAGGTCGGCGTTGCGAATGGTGGATAGGCGGTGGGCGACCACGAAGCAGGTTTTGTCCCGCATCAAGCGGCGCATGGCCTGCTGAATCTGCACCTCGGTGCGGGTGTCCACGTTGCTGGTGGCTTCGTCTAAAATCAGCATCCGCGCGTTCACCAGCATGGCGCGGGCAATGGTGAGCAATTGCTTCTGCCCCTTGGAGATGTTCGCGCCGTCGTCGGTGATCACGGTGTCGTAACCGTCCGGCAGGCTCATGATGTAGTGGTGAATCTTCGCGGCCTTCGCGGCTTCCTCCACTTCCTCGCGGGTGGCATCGGACTTGGCGTAGGCGATGTTGTCGTAGATCGTGCCGGAGAAGAGCCAGGTGTCCTGCAAGACCATGGAGTATGCCCGGCGCAGGCTGTCGCGGGTGATTTCGTCCACCGGCTTTCCGTCCACGGTCAGGCGGCCCGAATCAATGTCATAGAACCGCATGAGCAGGTTAATCAGCGTGGTTTTTCCCGCGCCGGTGGGCCCGACGATGGCGATCATGTTTCCCTTCCGGGCGTGGAAGGACAGCTTTTTCAGGATGGTCTTGCCCTTTTCGTAGCTGAACGACACGTCCTTCATTTCTACGTCGCCCTGTACGTTTTCAAGCGGCAGGGCTCCTTCCGCGTCGGCGGGTTCCAAAGGCTCGTCCAGCAGCGCGAACACGCGGTCGGACGCGGCGAGGGCGGATTGCAGTTCGCCGTAGATGTTGGCGATTTCGTTGATCGGGCCGGAAAAGCGGCGGCTGTACTGCACGAAGGAGGAAATGTTGCCCAGCGTGATGCCGCCGTTCATGAACAGGATCGCGCCGAACACGCTGATCAGGGACATGGACAGGTTGTTGATCAGGTTCACCGACGGGCCCATCATGGAGGAATAGTATTCGCTCTTGTAGTAAGCCGTCACCACTTCCTCGTTCAGCGCGTCCATGTTCCCCAGCGTGTTGTCCTCCTGGTGGTAGGCTTTCAGGCTCTTCATGCCGGAAATCATTTCCTCGGAAAAGTCGTTGAGCTCGCCCATCTTCCGGGAGCGCAGGCGGAACAGCGGCTGGGTGTGGCGGGTGATCATGGTGGTGATGAACAGCGACAGGGGGATGGTGAACGCGAACACCAGCACCAGCGGCGGCGCGATGGTGAGCATCATGAAGAGGGAGCCCACGATGGTGATGCTGCTGGTGAGCACGTGCACCACGTCGGAGGAAAGCGACGTATTGATGGTGTCGGTGTCGTAGAAAATGCGGCTGAGCAAATCGCCAATGGCGTGGCGGTCGATGAAGCCCACGGGCATGTCGCACAGGTGGTCGAACAAATCGCGCCGCATCCTGAGCGTCACGCGGCGGCTGATATGCACCATCAGGATGGACAGAAGATAGGAAAAGACGGAGGAAGCCAGATAGAACAGCAGCATTAAAAGCGCGTAATGGGCCACACCTGCGAAATCTACTCCGTCCGGGGAGGCGATGCAGTCGATGGCGCTGCCGGAAAGGCGCGGGCCGATCAGCGCGAAGCCGTTGGAAAACACGGTGAGGGCCAGAGCCAGGAGCAGCAGCCACTTGAACTGCCACATGTATTTGAGCAGCCGCAGGATGGCGGCTTTTTTGTTCACGGGCTTCCTGCCGTACTGCTGGCCCTTCACGGGCATTCCGCGCAGGCTTCCGGGACGGTTATTCATCCGCGTCACCTCCCAATTGCAGCTGGGCGATTTCCCGATACAGCGGGCAGGATTGCATCAGTTCCTGGTGCGTTCCCAGCCCCATCGGCACGCCGTCCTCCATGACCAGGATCTGGTCGCACTGCATCACGGCGCTGATGCGCTGGGCGATGATGATGGTGGTGGTGTTCGCGTACCCCTGCCGCAGCGCGGCGCGGAGGGAGGCCTCGGTTTTAAAGTCCAGGGCGGAGGAGGCGTCGTCCAAAATCAGAATCTCGGGCGACCCCGCCAGCGCGCGGGCCAACAGCATCCGCTGCTGCTGGCCGCCGGAAAAGTTCTGGCCGCGGGATACGACCTCCGCTTCCAGCCCGCCTTTTTCGGCGATGAAGGACGCCTGCGCGTCGGCGATGGCGCGATCGACTTCCTCCATGGAAATTTCGCGGCCCAGGCGGATGTTGTCTCCGATATTGCCCTGGAACAGCGCGTCATTCTGGAACACCACGCCGAACATCCGCCGCAGTGTTTCCAGCGGCAGCTCTCTTATGTCCGCACCCTGGATGCGGATCACGCCCTTGTCCGGGTCATAGAGCCGGAGCAAGAGCTTAATTACCGTGGATTTCCCCGCCCCGGTGGGGCCCAAGATGCCCAGCCGCTGGCCGCGGTTTAAAGAGAAGCTCAGGTCTTTCACGTCCGTCGCTTTCTTATTATAGGAAAAAGTCACATGGTCAAACTGGATATGCGGCGCGGTTTCGTCCAGGACGGGCAGGGCGTCCGGCGCGGTTTCCTCCTTTCCCGTCAGCACCTCCTCGATGCGTCGGGCGGAAGCCAGGGCTTTGGAATACATGGTCAGGATGCGGGTGATGGTGAGCATGGCGTTCAGGATGATCGTGAAATAGGAAATGAACGCGATGATATTTCCGGGGCCGGTGAGGCCCAGGTTCACCCGCCGTGCGCCGACCACCAGCACCAGCACCAGGCCCATGTTCAAAAGGAACTGCATCGTCGGCCCGTTCACCGCCATCACCGACGCGGCCTTGGTTTCGCTGGCGGCGAGAGCTTCGTTGATCGTGCTGAAACGACGCTTTTCATCGTCCGTCTTGGACAGCGCCTTGATGATGCGGATGCCCGTCAAGTTTTCGCGCACGATGCGGGTCAGGTGGTCGACATTCTTTTGCTGCTCGGAATACAGCGGCACGCCCATCCGGGAGATGAACCACACGATCAGCGCCATGAAGGGCAGCAGCGCGACGAGCAAAGCGGACAGCGCCGCGTCGCGCGTCATGGTCACAATGATGCCGCCGATCAAAAGAATCGGCGCGCGGATGCCGATGCGCTGCATCATGCCCGTCATGCGGTACACGTTATAGGTGTCGGTGGTCATACGGGAAATGAGGGAGGGGATGGTGAACCGGTCGATTTCTTCGGCGGTCAGGTGGGTGATTTTTCCAAACAAATCATGACGGATGCGGCGCGTGCAGTCCCGCGCCACGCCCGCCGCCACCCGGTTGGCAAACACGTTGCCCATCCATGCCAGGATGGAGCAGAGCACCATCAGCCCGCCATACAGATAAATTTGCTGTCTGTTTTGCGTCGGCACGATGCTGTCCAGCATGTACGCCAGCAGCGCCGGAATGAGCAAATCCATGATCGTGCCCAGGAATTTGCAGACCATGCCGCCCGTCATCCGGCGCACATAAGGCTTCAAATAATCCATCAAAAAATGCAAAAAACCGCGCTCCTTTGTCAATGAATGTCATTGGAAAATGGAGAATACTGTCAGTATACTCTGATTCTTTCGGATTGTCTACACGCTGGATTTATTTTCCTGAACAAAGTTTGACATCATTCAGCTACCGCATGACGCTTGTTAACCGGAGCGAGGGCCTGTGCGATCCGCAGCCTCAATCGGCGCAACTCGCCATGATGGCGAGATTGCTTGTTTCGGCTGATCTCACCGCCGATGA
>CADAKE010000034.1:0-1825 GCA_902788445.1 uncultured Eubacteriales bacterium | reverse complement strand
GGCAGCGGAATTGACATGCGCGTATAATTCGAGTTGGTTCCCGCTGATGCTTGAAGGAACGCGGATGTTCTACTTGTTCGCATTGTGTTTCTGGCCCGGCGTCCTTCGGACGCCAACCCGGATGCGAAGCATCCGGGGGAAAGCCAGGGAATAATCCGCAGGGAAAGCGAGCTTTCCCAGCGGATTTTCCCGGGCTTTCTTGGGCCAGAAACCCTCAAACTTTCGTAACTCCAGCGCGGCAGGCGAACGTTGTTGGTTTATCCCAGCGACGTAACTTCGCCAGGTACGGGTTCAGGGACGAACCGCCGATGACCGCCTGTGGCGGAAATCTCATCGGCGGTGAGATCAGCCGAAACAAGCAATGTCCGTAGGACTTGCGCCGATTGAGGCTGCGGACGGTTACCACCCTGGCGCAGGTCTGGGGCGCGGAGCCCCCAGCGTTTCCCTTATTGCTTCGGCAATATGTGAATGGAACCAAAGCCAGGGCAATCGCTTATTGAAATTAAGTTACAAATCTGTTTCAATTTAGAGAACAAATGTAGGGGCGGATATCATCCGCCCGCATTGAATGATTTACAGGATGCGGGCGGATGATATCCGCCCCTACAATTACATGGTTTTTTATTTCCAGGTCTCACATTATTTCGTAAGCGATTGCCCTGGAACCAAAGCTTTCTTGAAAAATGAAAAAACGAAAGAAAGTTTTGCAAAAATGTTAAATTTGTGTTATACTATATCTTGTGGTATTTTCAGAATCACACGAACAAAATCTTCGAGGTGCTTTTATGGCGCAGAATTATGACGCGGGCAGTATCAAAGTATTGGAGGGGCTGGACGCGGTGCGGATGCGGCCCGGCATGTACATCGGCTCCACCGGCAGCCGGGGCCTGCATCATTTATTGTGGGAAATCGTAGACAACGCCATCGACGAGGCCATGGGTGGTTACGCCACGGAAGTGGAAGTGACGCTGTATAAGGACGGCTCCGCCTCCGTGTGGGACAACGGGCGCGGGATGCCGGTGGACAATCATCCGCAGTTGGGCATTCCCGGCGTGCAGGTGATTTTTACCAAGCTCCACGCGGGCGGCAAGTTCGGCAACGATAACTATGCCTACTCCGGCGGCTTGCACGGCGTGGGCGCAAGCGTGGTGAACGCCCTGTCCAAATGGCTGACGGTGGATATTTTCCGGGACTGGGCGCACTACACCCAGCGCTACGAAAACTGGTATGACCCCAAGCAGAAGAAATTCCTGGCGGGCCATCCGGTGACCGGGCTGGATAAGGTGGGCAACACCCGCAAGCGCGGGACGCTGGTGCGCTTCCTGCCGGACGACACCATCTTTGAGGAAACCGTGTTCAACGGCGACAACGTGCGCAGACGGCTGCGGGAACTGGCCTATTTAAACAAAGGATTAAAGATTTCTTTCACCGACGAGCGCACGAAGGAAGAGGGGAAAGCGTTCGCGGAATACTGCTTCGCGGGCGGCATCGTGGACTATGTAAAGTACCTGAACCGGGACAAGACGCCCATGCACGAGGAGCCGATCTTTTTTGAGGGCAAACGCGACGACGTGATTTGCACCGCTGCCATCCAGTACACCGACAGCTACACCGAATCTGTTTTCTCTTATGTCAATAATATCCCTACTGGTGAGGGCGGCACCCACGAAACGGGCTTCCGCGCCGCGTGGACGAAGGTGCTGAACGACTACGCCCGGAAGATTGGGGCCCTGAAAGAAAAGGACAACAACCTGGCGGGCGAGGATTTCCGTGAGGGCATCACCGTGGTGCTGACCACGATGGTGAAAAATCCCCAGTTCGAGGG
>CADAKE010000033.1 GCA_902788445.1 uncultured Eubacteriales bacterium | reverse complement strand
GAACCAGGACCCCATGAATAAGCTGGGCCTGCGCCTGCTGTTCGCGCCGGATGTGGCGAAGGGGCCCGACGGGCGGTACTACCTGTATTACGCCTACGATTTCTTACGGCGGTTCCGGCTCCGGCGGGTTCGACACCAGCAACAACCAGGAACTGTACGCCAGCCTGGCCAACGCGGGGTTCACCACCAACCCCACCCTGAAAGCCTTCTATGAGGACAACGGCAAGTCCGGCCCCGCCCGCTCCGCCAACTCCAGCGACCTGGACAGCGGCAGCAACCAGCGCATCGCCACGGCTGAAACGCCCCAGAGCAAGTATACCGATCAGGTGAAGAACAGCTACGCTTCCTATCAAGACGCGGCGCTGGTGGTGATCACCCGTATTGGCGGCGAAGGCTTTGACCTGCCCCGCTACCAGGGAACCACCGAAGGCGCGGTCAGCGCCGACAGCCATTACCTGGAACTGGACCAGAACGAACGCGACCTGCTCTCCGCCGTGTGCGACGCGGGCTTTGACCATGTGATCGTGCTGTTCAATATTCCTTCCAGCTTTGAAGCCACCTTCCTGACTGATCCGGCCTACGCCGCCTTCGCGGACAAGATCGACGCGGCGGTGTGGATTGGCTTCACCGGCTCCAACGGCATCACTGCCCTGGGGGAAATACTGAACGGCACAGTGAATCCCTCCGGCCGCCTGGTGGACACCTGGGCAGCGGATTTCAGCCGGAATCCCGCCTTCCAGAATTTCGGCACCGGTCATACTGACCAGACCACAGACCAATACGATCTGGGCATGTATTACTCCGTGGACTACGAAGAGGGCATCTACGTGGGCTACCGGTACTACGAGACCCGGGGCTTCACCGATGGCGAGGACTGGTACAAGCAGAATGTGGTGTTCCCCTTCGGCTACGGCCTTTCCTATACCACCTTCGATTGGGAAGTGGGCGAACCTTCCGCCACCTCCTTTGACCTGGACACCACTATCACCGTGCCCGTCACCGTCACCAACACCGGCAAGACTGCGGGCAAGGACGTGGTGCAGCTGTACGCTTCCGCCCCCTACGCGGCGGGCGGCATCGAAAAGGCTCACAAGGTGCTGGTGGGCTACGCCAAGACCAAGCTGCTGAACCCCGGCGAGAAGGACACAGTCACCGTTTCCTTCACCCCCTACGACGCAGCCAGCTACGACTATCGAGACATGAACGGCAACGGCTTCAGCGGCTACGAGCTGGAAGCCGGGGAATACACCCTGTACGTTTCCCGCAACGCCCATGAGGACGTGAAGGCCATCGCCCTGACCCTGGACGAGGATATCCAGATCGGCGAAGACCCGGTTACCGGCAATGAAGTGGTGAACCGCTTCACTGACGCGGAGGGCAACCTGGACAGCGATTGGCAGCTGGACACCGTGCTCAGCCGCGCGGACTGGACGGGCACCTGGCCCACACCCCAGACCGACGCCACCCACACCACCGACCCCGAGCTGGCGGCCCAGATCAAGGATATCGAGCACAACAACCCCACCGACTTTGACGAAGAGGACGCGCCCTGGTTCGGCGAGGATGTGGTCAGCAAGCTGCGCGACCTGCTGCCCGAAACGGCAGCGGCGGATTACAAGGCCATTGTGGATTACGATGATGAACGCTGGGAAGAAATCCTGGACGCCTGCAACGAGGATGAAATGCTGGCGCTGATCAACAACGGCGCGTACCACACCCTGGCCCTGGAAAACGTGGGGCTTCCTTCCACGATTCATGGGGACGGCCCTTCCGGCTTCACCTGCTTCATGAACAGCGAGCAGATCAACGGCACCTGCCAGTATGTGTCTGAGCCCGTGATGGCGGCCACCTGGAACGTGGAACTGCTGGAGGAACTGGGCCAGGCCATGGGCGAGGAAGGCATCTTGGGCGACAAGGCCACCGGCCAGCCCTACTCCTCCATCTACGCTCCCGGCGTGAACATCCACCGCAGTCCCTTCGGCGGGCGCTGCTCGGAATACTTCTCCGAGGACCCCTTCCTGTCCGGCGTGATGGCGGGCGCGGAAATCCGCGGCCTGCAAGCCAAGGGCGTCGTTCCGATGCTCAAGCACTTCGCCGCCAACGAGCAGGAAACCCACCGTTCCATCGGCGGCGATCTGAGCTGGGTGACGGAGCAGAGCCTGCGGGAAATCTACCTCAAGTCCTTTGAGCTGGCCGTGAAGCAGGGCGAAACCCGCGGCGTGATGAGCTCCTTCAACCGCATCGGCGTCCGCTGGACGGGCGGCGACTACCGCCTGATCACGGAGATCCTGCGCAATGAATGGGGCTTCAAGGGCACCGTCATCTGCGACTTCAACACCATCCCGCAGTATATGGTACCCCGCCAGATGTTCTACGCGGGCGGCGACCTGGACCTGGCTACCCTGACCACCAGCATGTGGACGGACGCCGACACCTCCGAAAACGGCGACGCCATCGTGCTGCGCAACGCTACCAAGAACGTGCTGTACAGCTTCGTGAACTCCAACGCCATGAACGCGGAGGTCGTCGGCTATAATCCGCCGCTGTGGCACAATTACCGCAATTACCTGAACATCGGCGTCGCCGCCATCGTCGTCATTTGGGGCGTGCTGGCGTTCGTCCGCCGGGCAAAGTATAATAAAAAACAGCGCGCGGCCTGAAACAATTCTTACTGATCGCAAGGATGTGTTTCGGAAAAAAGAATCGTCAGTTTCCTTCATCTGGGGAAAGGCAGATTTCCAGTCTGCCTTTCCCCAGTTTGCTATTATATCAAACTCACGCTTTGAATAAGATTTCTTTTACAAAAAGTATGTTTTCATAAATCGCCTTTGTTCTGGATGCAGATCGTATTCTTCAACGATTCATCATATTATCACGCAATCTTTTCAACTTTCTTCAATCATTATTTATTTCAATCTTTCAAGGCTATCGCTTATTACTTTTTTATGAAGAAATAATTACGTAATCAAGAAGCAAAACCACGGAAAAATGTAGGGGCGGATATCATCCGCCCGAACGTTACATCAACCAAGATGAGTGAAAAATGAAGTATGACGTTTGAACGACAGAGCGGGCGGATGGTATCCGCCCCTACATTTTTCCGTGGTTTTACAGCGTGCTGATTTCGTAAGCGATTGCCCTGATCAATCTTTCAACATCTATTGCGGTAATTTATTAGAAGGCTTATAATATAACAGGATATAAAAACTTCACTGATTGACTTAGACGAAGAATGATTGATGATCGGCATGGATGTTTTTCTGTTTTTTCAACCGGCCTTTGCAATAAGCGCTGAGTGACTTGGGCAGAGAAGAAAGCCAGGAAGTTATCTTTCATAGCACATTGGCGAACAGAAGATTTGGGGCAAAAAATGGCATGACATATCATTTTTCTTGGAAGGAGCTCCCGCAAAATTTGCTGTACGAAAGGGGGGAACGCCGATGATCGCCGTTGCGATCGTTGAGGACGAGGAGAGCTACGCTAAAGCAATTATCAACTATTGCAGGCGGTACGCGACGGAAAAACAGATAGAGCTGTCGGCGCGGTGGTTTGCCAATCCGGTGGATTTCCTGGACAAGTACCGAGGCGAATACGACGTGGTGTTCATGGATGTGCTGATGCCGCTCATGGACGGCATGACGTGCGCCCGGCGGCTTCGCGCGCTGGACGAGGAAGTGATTCTGTGCTTCGTGACCAGCGTAGCGCAGTATGCCATTCACGGCTATGAAGTGAACGCCATGGACTTCATCATCAAGCCCATCACCTTTGAAGAATTTTCCATGAAGCTGGACCGGATTTTTCGTTTGCTTCGGCGGCGGGCGACGGCCACGGTGATGGTGAACAGCCGCGGCAGCGTGCGCCGGGTGAACCTGCGGGATTTATATTATGTGGAAGTATACAATCACAGCCTGATCTATCATACCGCGGACGGAAGCATCGAAGCCTACGGCAAGCTGGCCGCCCTGGAGGAGGACGAGCGCTTCAAGGGCTTCATCCGGGTCAGCAACAGCCATCTGGTCAACGCCGCGCAGATCACCGCGGTGCGGGAGGACTCCCTGCTGGTGAACGGAGAAACGATTCCCCTTTCGCGGCGGCGGCGGAAGGAATGCCTGGAAAAAATGGCGGCGCTGTTGGGAGGAATGGGCGTATGATGTGGTTCATCAATGATTTTCATTTTCAGATTCTGGTGCTGGAATTGCTCTTTTGCCTGCGGCTTCAGCGCAGGGAGCGCTTCTGGCTGCGGTTTATTCCTGCCGCGGCGCTGTACTGCGCTCTGCCTGTGATGGTTCCGGGCGGCTATTTTTTCCCGGGGTTCGTGGTCGGCTGGTTCACCTTCGGCTTTCTTGTGATGTTCATTCTGTCGGGTCTTTTGATCTGGTTCTGCTTCCGGATGAGCTTTCGCCAGATGATCTTTTACTGCTGTGTGGCGCACACGCTCCAGCACATGGTGCACTGCCTGTACCGGGTGACGGAGCAGGCGCTTTCCCTGCCGTTCGCGGCGGCGCAGGCGGTACAGATGCTGTATATGGGCGTGATCTGCCTGGTCGTGTACCGCTTCCTGCGCAACCACTTTCGGGACAGCGACACCGCGGACGTGCGGAACGTCCACCTGCTGATTTTCGCCATCGTGTCCACGCTGATCGTCTACGTGCTCAGCTATTGGACGACCTCGCAGGAGCAGGAAACGGCGGGCGTGCTGCTGTTTGACTTCTTTACCTGCCTGCTGATTGTTTTTATCCTGCTGGATATTTTCCGCATCCGCCGGGCGGAACGGGAGCAGCTGATCATGGAACGGCTGCTTCGCCAGGAGCAGGAGCAGCACCAATTGAGCCGGGCGACCATCGACGTAATCAACCGCAAGTGCCACGACCTCAAGCACCAGATTGCCGCCCTGCGCAGCATGAGCCGGGAGGAACAGCGCCAGAGCATCGACGAGCTGGAAAACGCGGTGATGATCTACGACAGCTTCCCCAAATCCGGCAATGAGGATGTGGACTTGATTTTGGCGGAAAAGAGCCTGCTGGCCGAGGAGGAGCGCGTGGCAATCCGCAGCGTGGTGGACGGGAAAGGGCTGTCCTTCATGCGGATTGACGATTTGTATTCCCTGCTGGGGAACGCGCTGGACAACGCCATCGAGGCCAGCCGCCAGGAGGAGGCGGAGGCCCGCCGCATCGTGACCCTGTACGCCGCGCCGAAGGGCGGTTTGTTTGCCATCCATATCGAAAATCCCTGTCCCAGGGAGCCGCTGTTCCTGGATGGGCTGCCGGTCACCAGCAAACCGGATACGGACTATCACGGATTTGGGATGCGGAGCATCCGCTATCTGTGTGAAAAATACCATGGCGCGCTGACCACCGGCTGGGAGGACGGCATTTTCAGCCTGGACATACTGTTTCCTTTGGGCGGGCAAGCGGCGAAATAAATGTTCAGGGATACACTTCAAGGGAACTTAAATCATCAAGATAGAAGTTAGGGGAGAGGAGATAGGAGTTAAATAATGTTTTCAAAAAAGCGAGCCGGACTTCCGTCTTTTGATCCGGCTATATTTATCTCCTATCTCCTATCTTCTAACTCCTATCTTATTGATTTAAAATGTCCTTTCATTCCCGCCCGGCGGAACAGATACAATCTTTCGCCACTTGCGTCAAAAAAACGACCACCTGCGAAGGAACCCTTCCTTTCCGATCTGGTTTGATTTACACTGAAATCAACCATCAGGCGGCAGCGTTCCGCCTGGAAATAAGGGAGGCGACCGTTTTGAAAAACTCGAAACTGTGGTCCGGTTTAACGTCGCTCTTTGCGGTCATTCTGGTGATCGCGCTGGTCGGCAATACCCTCGCCACGGCCAATGCCAGCTACATCAACAGCCAGCTGGGCATCAACACCGCGCGCGTGGTGGAAAAGGGCACCGCGCCGACAGACACCACCTATTACAAGAGCCAGTTCGGCGCGTTTGACGACGCCGAGGCCCAGGCCAAGGCCATTGCCGCGGCGCTGGAGCAGAACATCAACGAAATGCGCGAAGGCGCGGCGCTGCTCAAGAACGACGGCGCGCTGCCCATGGCGGACGCGGTGAAGATTTCCGTGTTCGGCCACGGAGCGGTGGACCCGGCTTACCAGGCGTCCTCCGCGGGCACGAAGGCGTCCACCGGCTCCGTGAACACCGTGGACCTCAAAACCGCGCTGGAGGCCCAGGGCTTTGAAGTGAACGCCAAGCTGTGGGACGGCCTGCTCAGCGGCACCGCCGCCCGCGGCGAACTGCGCCAGGGCTGGGGCGGCATGACCATCGCCGTGACCGGTTCCGCCGCCGGGAGCGAAGAAAACCGCGCGTTCTATGAGCAGTACGCGGACACCTTCGCCGATTACAGCGACGCGGCCATCGTGGTGTTCACCCGCGAAGGCGCGGAGGGCACCGATCTGATGATGCAGGACAAGGACGACGAGGGCGGCTCCGCCGAACCCATCAGCTCCCTGGCCCTGCACAAGAACGAGCGCGACCTGCTGGAAATGGTGCGGGCGAACTTCGGCAAAGTGGTCGTCCTGCTGAACAGCCCCAACCAGATGGAAGTGCATGAAATCAAGGAATACGCCGACGCCATCCTGTTCATCGGCTATCCCGGCCATCAGGGCTTCACCGGCGTCGCCGAAATCCTCAAGGGCGCCGTGAACCCGTCCGGCAAACTGGTAGACACCTACGCCACCAGCTCCCTCTCCGCGCCCGCCGTGGTCAACTCCGGCACGGACACGCCCCTGTTCCTGAACGTGGATGAAATCAACGCCACCATCGGCGACGACGAACGCGCCGAATACATCTCCTTCCAGGCGGAAAATATCTACATCGGTTACCGCTATTATGAAACCCGCTATGCCGACGCCGTGATGGGCCAGGGCAACGCCTCCTCCAGCGTGGGCGCGCTGGCCGGGGCCGCTGCCTGGAGCTATGCCGACGAAGTGCAGTATCCCTTCGGCTACGGCCTGAGCTACACCTCCTTTGAACAGACGCTGGACAGCGTGACCGTGGGCGAAAAGGAAATCACCGCCAAGGTCACCGTGAAGAACACCGGCGACGTTGCCGGAAAAAGCGTCGTGCAGCTCTACGCCCAGACCCCCTATGGACAGTACGAGATCGACCACAAGGTGGAAAAATCCGCCATCGCCATCGTGGGCTTTGGCAAGACCCAGCTGCTCCAGCCCGGCGCGTCCGAAACCCTGACCATTACGGTGGACCGCTACCTGCTGGCGAGCTATGACGTGACCGCCAACGACGGCCAGGGCGGCTACATCCTCTCCGAGGGCGATTATTACCTGGCTATCGGCGACGACGCCCACGACGCGCTGAACAACGTGCTGGCCGCCCAGGGCTACACCACGGGCAACGGCATGACCGCCGACGGCGTGAGCGCCAAGAGCTACAAGTGGGCCGAGAAATTCAACAGCGAAGAATTCCGCTACGGCGAAAACGGCGTGGCCGTTTCCAACCAGTTCGCGGACTGCGACCTGAATTACTGGATCGACGGCGCGGGCACGTACCTGAGCCGCAGCGACTGGGCGGGCACCTTCCCGGTGCGGCAGACCAGCGTGAACGCCACCAAGGAAATGATGGATGTGCTGGACGGCGAATGGTACGAAAAGCCCGCCGACGCGCCCAGCTTCGCGGAAGTGGCCGCGGCGTTCGGCGCGGAAAGCGGCCTGAACCTGGCCTATATGAAGGATATTCCCCTCTCCGATACCGAAACCTGGGATCTGTTCATCCACCAGCTCCAGGTAGAGGACCTGCCCAACGCCACCGCCGAGAGCTTCTCCTGCCCGGCCGTGGGCGAGCTTTCTCCCTCCTTCGCGGTGGGCGACGGCTGCGACTCCGTGGGCGGCAACTATCCCATCCCCGTGAAGAACGGCGAGGAAGAAATCACCGTGCCCACCACCCGCTACTGCTCCAATCCCATCATGACCGGCACCTTCAACTATGACATCATCGCCAACCGCGGCACCATGATGGGCGAGGACGGCATGTGGAGCAACTTCATGATCAACTACAACGTGGGCAACGACCTGCACCGCACGCCCTTCGGCGGCCGCAGCTTCGAGTATATGTCCGAGTGCCCCACGATGAACTACCTGGCCGGCGCTGTGGAAGTGGAAGCCATGGAAAAGACCGGCTCCCACGCCGCTCCCAAGCACTTTGTGGGCAACGACCAGGAATTCTACCGCGACGGCGTGGCCTGCTTCTTCACCGAACAGGCTTTCCGCGAGGGCAACCTGCGCGCCTTTGAAGGCTCTGTGCGCGTGGCGAACTCCGGCGGCATCATGCAGTCCTTCTCCCGCATCGGCCTCAAGTGGAACTCCGCCAGCTACGCCCTGAACACGCAGGTGCTGCGCAACGAATGGGGCTGGAACGGCGCGATTGACACCGACGCGGCCCCCTGCTTCGGCGAATACGTGGACGGCGGCTACCGCAACCACGCCGCGGAAGTGCTGGCAGCGGGCACCCAGGAATGGTGCCTGGACGGCGTGGGCGGCCATGGTACCTGGGTGCTGAACAAGGCCCGGGAGACTGACGACGGCTACCTGCTCAGCCTCCTCAAGGACGCGGCGGTTTCCTGGGAATACGCCATCAGCCGCTCCGTGATCGCCAACGGCTACTCTTCCGCCTCCGTGATCGAGCACATCACCCCCTGGTGGGCCACCGCCATCAACGTGACCACCATCGCCTCCGGCTGCCTGGCCGGGCTGTGCCTGGTGATGCTCGTGCTCTCCAAGGTCAAAAGCGGCAAGAAGAACTGACGTCAAAGACGAATAGAGGAAGGAGACAAAACCATGAAGAAAAAGAGCATCGGCTTCTATCTGGCAGCCATCACCTGCGTGCTGGCAGTGGTGACCCTCGTCCTGCTGGTCGTCTACAGCGCCCGGGGCGGCATCGTGCAGGGCCTGGTGTGGGCGGCGGCGGCCGTCGCCATCCTGTGCGAAGCGGCGTCTCTGCTGGGCGAAAAGCCCTGGACGGATTTCACCTCCATCATCGGCGCGGTGGCCCTGGCCTATGTGTGCATCACCGTGTTCTCCGACGGCATCTGGAACATCGCCGAGGCCATGAACGGCATCAAGATGGTGGGCCTGCCCGAGCTGGCGAACATGAACTACACCCTGGCGGGCGTCAACATCGTCGCCATCATCACCGCCATCGCGGCGAGCTTTACCCGGAAATCCAAGGCGTAATCACAAGATCTCTGGGCAGCGGTCTGAACGGGCTGCTGCCCTTTTTTCAGGGGGAAAAGGAAAATGAAAAGCACACTGTTTCATGATGGATGGACGTGCAGACACCTGAGCGGGCCGGGAACAGAAAGGGCCGTTTCCATTCCCGACGACGCCATGCTGCGGGAAAAGCGCTCGGCCCAGTCGCCGGGCGGGCTGAACATCGGCTGGTTTGAATGCTTTGATTATCTGTACGAAAACACGTTCACCCTCTCCCCGGAGGATGGCGAAAAGCATCATGTGCTGGAATTTGAGGGCGTATACCGCAACGCGGAGGTGCGGATCAACGGGGAAAAGGCGGCGTTCCGTCCCTACGGCTACACCAATTTTTATGTGGAGTGCGACCCGTTTTTCAAGCCCGGCGAGAACAAAATCGAGGTCATTGCCCGAAACGCCGACCAGCCCAACTCCCGCTGGTACTCCGGCGCGGGCATTTACCGCCCGGTGAAGCTGTGGACCAGCGGAAAAAAGTACATTGCGCTGGGCGGCGTGCGCGTTCAAACCCTGTCCGCCCAGCCCGCCCGCGTCCGCGTGACCGTGGAAACCAGCGAGGAAGGGCCGGTGGAAATCGCTATTCTGGACGGGGAAAAGGAAATCGCGCGGGCAGGCGGAGAAGCGCGGGAATTTGAGCTGACGCTTCCCGGCGCGGTCTGCTGGTCGCCGGAGACGCCGAAGCTGTATACCTGCCGGGTAGGGTACGCGGAGGACGAGGCGGTTGAAACCTTCGGCGTCCGAACGCTCAGCTGGGGCAAGGATGGAATGCTCATCAACGGCAGGCGCGTGATCCTCCGGGGCGCGTGTATCCATCACGACAACGGATTGCTCGGCGCGGCCTGCTATTCCGACGCGGTGGAGCGCCGCGTGCGCATCCTGAAGGAGAACGGCTACAACGCCATCCGCTCGGCCCACAATCCCTGCTCCAAGGCGGCGCTGGAAATCTGCGACCGGCTGGGGATGCTGGTGATGGACGAGTACGTGGACATGTGGTATATCCACAAAACCCAGTATGACTACGCCAATTCCTTTGCCGAATGGTGGCAGCGCGACCTTGCCGACATGGTGCGCAAGGACTTTAACCATCCCTGCGTGATCATGTATTCCACCGGCAACGAGGTGGCCGAAACCGCTCAGGAAAAAGGCGTCGCTCTGACCCAGGCCATGACCGATTATCTCCACGGCCTGGACGCCAGCCGCCCCGTGACCTGCGGCATCAACATCTTTTTCAACTTCTTAAACGCCATCGGCTTCGGCCAGTATTCCGACGAAAAGGCCGCCAAGGAAGCGGAGCGAAACGCCAAAGCGAAGGAATCCGGGAAAAAGGTGAAGGAGCGCTCCACCGGCTCCAAGTTCTTCAACGACCTGGCCGGGATCATGGGCGCGGACTTCATGAAGTTCGGCGCGACCCTTCACGGTTCCGACGTGCATACCCGCGCGGCCTACGCCGCCATGGACATTGCCGGGTACAATTACGGCGAAAAGCGGTACGAAAAGGACTTGAAGAAATACCCCGACCGCCTGATTTTAGGCTCGGAAACCTTCTGCGCCGACGCTTACCGCTTCTGGGAAATCGCAAAAAAGGAGCCCCGCATCGTGGGCGACTTCGTCTGGTCGGGCTTCGATTACCTGGGCGAAGTGATGGTCGGCGCGTGGGAGTATCCGGACTACGCCCCCAGCTTCGACCAGGGGCCGGGCTGGATCAGCGCCGGAAGCGGCCGCATCGACCTGACCGGGAAACCGCTGGGGGAGGCCCTCTACACCCGCGTCGCTTTTGAGCGGACGCAGGGTCCGCTGATCGCCGTGCGGCCCATCTGCCACACCGGCAAGCATTCTCCCTCCGCCTGGAAAATGACCAACGCCATGCCCAGCTGGTCCTTCCGGGGGTATGAGGGAAAGACAGCCGACGTAGAGGTCTACGCCCGCTGCGCCAAAGTGGAACTGCGGCTGAACGGCAAAACCCTTGGCACAAAGGCGGCGAATCCGAAAAACTGCGTTTTCCGGTTCAAGGCGCCGTATGAAAACGGCACGCTGGAGGCCATCGCCTACGACGAAGCGGGCAAAATCATTGGACAGGACCGCCTTACCACCGCGGGCGAGGAAACCCAGCTGTGCCTGGAGCCGGAGGCCGAAGCTGTCCGGGTGGGCCATCTGGCTTTCCTGCGCCTGCGCCTGACTGACAAGGACGGGATCACCAAGGTGACGGAGCGGCAGGAAATCAAGCTCTCCGTGGAGGGCGGCCGTCTCCTGGCCTGCGGCAGCGCCTGCCCCTATTATTCCCGCAGTTATTTGGATTCCGTCTGCGATACCTACTATGGCGAAGCTCTCGCCATCGTCGAAGTGCAGGGAGATGTGAAGATCACAGCGGAATGCGAAGCGGGACGCGCCCAGGCGAATATTCGTGGACTGCGGCAGCAATGAGCCTGTCATTTCAAATCGTTGAAGTCATTTGATTTCAACGATTTTTCTTTAACCGCTGAATCATGTGGCAATATTTGCGTGATTCCTGCATCATGAATCCAGATGCGGGACGAGAAAAACCGTTCCTTATCCGGAACGGTTTCTTATCCTGCATTTCAGTTTATGAGCCGATTGGCGGAGCAGCCGTTGAGCGGGCGGGAAAATCTTGCCCAGCGGAATTGTTCCAAATCACCGCTTATACGCCATGACCGGCGTGCCCGCGGCGGGAGATTCAGGCAGGTCGGGATTCAGCCGGGTAATGTCGTCCAGCGGCACGCGGTAACGCTTGGCTAAGTCCCAGATGGTTTCGCCGGGCTGGAGGTAATAGAGGATGATCCCCTTTCCAATTTCCTGCGCGGGCGCGTTGGCGGCGTCGGCCACCAGCGCGGCCTCGCCCGTGCGCACGCCGTCGGCGTGGAGGCGCAGGATGTATTTCAGTTCTACCCGGTCGCCGGTCACGGCGCTGGGCTCCACTTGAACGGCGGTCAGGGTCAGGTCGTCGTCCGGCTGTGCCTGCGTGGCGAAAACAGCGTGGAACGCATCCTCCTGCCGCACGGACACGGGCACGTCGCTGTCGTCGGTCTGGTAGATCAGGGTCATGTCCAGCACGCCGTCCACGGCCAATTTGTCCTTCTGCCGCTCTGCCCCGGCCAGCACGGGCCGCACGAAAGCCAGCAGCGGCGTTTTGACCCGCGGCGAACCCTCCGGCAGCGTCATTACGGTGCGTCCGCTTTCGGCGGCGGTTTCGTTCACCGTGCCGCTGCGGAAGATCACCTGCCGGGACTGCAATTCCAGCGCGTCGCCGTCCGTGGTGAACGCGTCGCGCAGGGCGTTCATTTCCTGATCCTCCACCGCCCGGATGGCGGTCACCAATTGAATCTCCGCGCGCATCAGGCGGCCGCCGTCCTCGGTTTCCTGGCTGAGCACCGCCACGTCCTTCACCGTGGTCTGCGCGGCCAGCGCCGTTCCCAGCGCGCCGGACAGCGTCACCTGCTGCTCGTAGGGCATGGTGTGGCGGGTGTACACGAGGGGACGGCTCGGCAAATCCGAGGTGTGATAGGCGTCGATGGTCACGGTGCCGGTCACGACCGCTTTCCCGTCCGCGCCGCCCATGATATCCTCCACCTGCGCGTCAGCGGACGCGAACAGCGTGTCCGTGATCTTCAGCACGTCGGACAGTTCAAATTCCTCCCGGAACAGGTTCTGGCCCTCGCCCTCGCCCACCGTGCGCTGCATGGAAATCACCTGGCTGATTTTTTGCATCTCCGGCGCTTCCGCCACGTCCCGGATAAAGGAGACGGCGCGCGGCAGGCTGGCTTCCGCCGTCAGGTTCAGGATGGCCTGCAACAGCAGCCGCCCGTTGAACGCCTTCGCGGACACATGCTGCACGGTGGCCTTAGGCTGCAAGCGCACGGCGGCCAGTTGGCCATAATCTTCCTTTAGCGGAAGCGCCTGGGAAAAATCCGCCGTCGCTTCCAGCGCACGGACGTTGGACAAATCACCCTGACCGTAGAGCACATGGAAGGTCACGCGCCCGTCCGCTGACGCGCGGCTGCCTGCCAGTTCGCCGCCGTTGACCGCCGCCGTGGCGTCGGCAAAATAGACCCGCGCTTCCTCCCGCAGCCCGCCCGGCAGGGCGACCTCCGTTTCTACCGACACCTGCGTAGGCTTCGCGGCAATGATCTGCTCGGTCTCCATATTTTCACGAATCCATTCAAATTCCATGTTCGTCCCTCCTATCGCTTCTGCACCATGGGTATGCGTGCCGCGCCGGAAGTAGAACACAAAAACGCCGCCCGGATGGACGGCGAGTGGATGGGGTGAGGATTAAATGGCACTTTCAATCATTGAGATAGGAGTTAGGAGAGAGGAGATAGGAGATGCATGTACTTTTTACAAATGAATCATGTACTTGCATGATATTTGTAAGACATGATTCATCTCCTCTCTCCTATCTCCTAACTCCTATCTTAACTTAACATCTCCTTAAAAGGCCAATCCCTTCCTTAGCGCTTCACAAACAGAACGTCCTGATAGCCGGGGTTGAGGGTATCGGCGGTTTGGAAGGGCGTGTCGGGCATCCGCATGACCAGGGTTTCGGGAATCTCATCCACGGCAAGCATGTGCATGACAGACACGTGCGGCCAGCTGTCCGCGTTCACCTTGATGGTCAGGTTCACCCCATCGGGGATGGGCTGCTTGTCTTTGTCCAGCCATTGGATACCATACAGCGTGTCGTACCCTTCCTCGATCGTGGTGCCCTCCAGGGCGGTGAAGTGATTGATGATGTACAGTCCCGCGGGCATCAGTTCCATGCGGACAATGCCCTGATCCATGGAGAAGCCGCCCGCAACAAAATCGCCGAGCACCTGGTGTTCGTAGGTTTCCATCGGCGCTTCCAGGAAAAGCGATATCTCCTCCCGCCTGCGCTGCGCGTTTTCTTCCTCCCCGGTTTCCGGGTTGATTTCCGCGGCGTACAGGTACAGCTGGCAGGGAATGGTTTCGCCCAGCGCCTTGCCGTTCAGTTCCGGCATGGAGAAGTAGGTGACGCTTCCGTCGTCGCTGTACATCACATCCTCCATGGCCACGCCGTCGCTGATTTCCTCCGGCATTTCCAGAATGGCGCGGACGCAGTACAGCGGCTGGTTCAGTTGCTTCGCGGCTTCGATCCAGGAAGCGCTTTTGTCAACTCCCAATTGCTTTGCCAGCTTCGCGCCGTTTTCCCCGTTCGCGCCGATGGCGTCGAAGGGGGCGTTTGTCAACAGAGCTTTCCTGCCGTCCGTGGTTTTGATTTCCGTCGATGCCATGGCGATGTAGCCGTCGCAGTAAAGCTCCCGGGTCTGGAAAGTCAGGTTTCCCAGCGTGAAGGAGTGTTTATTCCATTCTCGGTTCATGACGCGCTGGGCGGTCTGGGGCAGGAAAGCGCTGCCATCATAATAGCTTTTGAAGAAGTCCGTCCATCCCAGGGCTTCGGTGGCAGCCAGGGCGGCGGCGGTGGTCAGGATCAGCAGGGCGATAGCGATCAAAAGGGTTTTCACGGTTGCGTGCCGCATGTTGGGTTCCTCCTCTCGGACGGAGCGGGCGGCGGAAAGCAGCGCGCCACGGCAGTCCTCCGGCATCTCCGGGAACGCGGAACGCAGGTTCAGGGGTTCCATGCTTTGCTTGCTCATGCCTCCAGCTCCTTTCTCAGTTGTTCCTTGGCGCGGTGAATGCGGCCCCGGACGGCGGCCTCCGTGATGCGCAGGGCCTGAGCGATATCCGTGTAGCTCATGCCTTCGGAGTATTGCAGCATCAGCGGCAGCCGCAGCTTTTCCGGCAGGCTATGCAGCGCCATCGCCAGCGTGGGGTCGGGCGGCGGCGCGGATGGCTCCGGCGCTTCCTCCAGCGGCGCGAGGCGCTTCCGTTTGCGCTGGATGTTCCTGCTTTCGTTGATCAGGATGCGGGTGATCCAGGTGGAAAAATACTGCTCGTTCCGCAGCGTGTGCCGCTTTTCCCAGGCTTTCAGCGCGGTTTCCTGCAGGGCGTCGCGGCAGTCGTCGCTGTGCCGCAGGATTGTCCAGGCGATGCGGTACAGCTTGTCGCTGTTCTCCGCGATCGCTTTCACGAAGAATTCCTTGTCCATGGCTTTCTTCACCTCTCGTAACCGGTTACACTGATTAGACGCGGGAGGAGGCGGATTCCTCACGGGGAATCTCAAATGTTTTTTATACAGCAAATTTACAATTATCATTCAGCTATCGCATGATGCTTGTTTACCAGAGCGAGGGCCTGTGCGATCCGCAGCCTCAATCGGCGCAACTCGCCATGATGGCGAGATTGCTTGTTTCGGCTGATCTCA
>CADAKE010000032.1 GCA_902788445.1 uncultured Eubacteriales bacterium | reverse complement strand
CGTCGCCTTTGACATTATGATCCCCGACATGCTGGAAGCCAACGGCTCCGGCGTGGACGGCGTGTCCGGCGCTACCTTCTCCTCCCGCGCCCTGCGCACGGCGGTGAACGACGCCGCCGAGCAGGCTGGCTGCACCAACCTGGACGCCTTCAAGGCCGCCAAGGTGGAGCATCCCGCCCAGGACGCCATCACCATGGACTATGACGTGGTCGTGGTCGGCGCGGGCGGCGCTGGCATTGCCGCCGCGGCCCAGGCCGCGCAGGACGGCAACACCGTGCTGGTGATCGAAAAGAACGCCGAAGTGGGTGGGACCCCGCTGATCCCGACGCCACCACCGGCACCTATGCCTTCAACGGCGAAACCTACGACAAGGTCAAGTCCGTGCAGGGCTGCATCAACGAGCTGAACCTGATCCTCAACTGGAGCGAAGAGCCCTTCGACGAGGACTACTACAAAGATCATGAATTCGTCGCGGGCGACGCGCAGGAGCTTTCCAAGCACGGCGTGCACGCCGAATACCTGCCCATCCTCCAGGCCCTCAAGGCTGAGATCCGCGAGTACTTCGTGTGGGCCGCGCCGCAGTTGGCCGCTGGCAAGGACGAAAGCCAGCTGACCCTGTTCTCCACCATCAACCTGCACATCTTCCAGACCTACTACGGCGGCCTGCGTCCCTCCGCTGACGGCAGCGCGGCGGCCAGGGCCTCAAGGAATGGCTGGAAGCCCAGGGCGCTACCTTCATCGAGAACACCCAGCCCACCCTGATCGGCGCGCTGTGGTATCGTGAAAATGAGTTCATCGGCTCCACCATCGACCTGGACGGCGACGGCAATCCTGAAATGGGCCGCTGGGGCAGCTACTTCGCCGCGCCCATCAGCACCATCTACGCCGCCAACGACCAGAACAAGATCATGACCCGCACCACCGCCAACGAACTGATCGTGGACGGCGGCCGCGTGGTCGGCGTGAAGGCCACCATGTACGACGGCACCGAAGTGACCGCCAACGCCAAGAAGGGCGTTATCCTGGCCACCGGCGGCTATGCCGCGAACATCGGCAAGGTGCTGGACGCCAACGTGTACTGGAGCACCGAATACCTCTCCACCGCCACCAAGACCACCAACCGCTCCTCCCTGCAGGGCGACGGCATCACCATGGCGGAAGCCGTGGGCGCTGGCACCACCGGCCTGGGCTTCACCCAGCTGATGCCCATTTCCTGGGTAGACAACGGCAACCTGGCATTCGGCGGCGGCAACTACGCCTGCTGGATCAACCCCACCACCGGCCACCGCTTCGTGGACGAAGGCAGCGAGCGCGACGTGCTGTCCCTGGCTGAGTTCCGCAACGGCATGGAAGTGAACGGCACCAAGGGCGTGTTCCTGGAATTCTACAACAAGGAACAGCTGATGCCCGCGCCCATGCAGCTGGCCGAGGGCGACTATGAAGGCCGCTACTACCGCCGCACCATCGCCGAACTGCCCGAGCTGTTCGCTGAACTGGGCGTGACCGCCGATCCCGAAGTGGTCGTCCAGACCATCCGGGCCTATGACGCCGCGGTTATGGGCCAGGGCGAATATCCCGATGTGGGCAAGGCCATCGCTTCCCGCACCATCGGCAACGTGCAGAAGGACGAAAACGGCAAGTACCTGCCCGACACCTACGACCTGGACAACGCCCTGCTGACCATCCGTCTCATGGCACCCTCCACCCACCACACCATGGGCGGTATCTCCGTGGACACCGACCGCCACGTGCTGACCGCTGACGGCGACATCATCCCCGGCCTCTACGCCGCGGGCGAAGTCACCGGCGGCATCCATGGCGGCAACCGCCTGGGCGGCAACGCCATCGTGGAAATCTTCGTTTCCGGCCGCACCGCCGCGCAGGCCGTGACCGCCGACAACGAATAATCTTTCCCAGCATAGACTCAGGGGCCCCCGGTTTTCCGGGGGCCCAAATTTGTTGGAAGGGCAATCACGTATTGTTATCCTGTGACAAAATAGTTATGAAATCAGGAAACAATTTCGACGATTGTAGGGGCGGATATCATCCGCCCGAAAGAACCGGATGACGGCATGAAACATTTTTATGGCTTGCACGACATTGCTTTGCGCGGGCGGATGATATCCGCCCCTACATGTCCGGAAATTCTTATTGTAAAGAATCTGTATGCGATTCCCTTGAATTGCTTTGAATTTGTTGGGAAAACCTCTCCACAAAAGCGGAAAAGTGTTGTATAATATTTTTGTTATCCCGCAGAAAACACGGACGGGCCAATCCATGAAACGAATGCGTAAGGAGAGAAAAAACCATGGCTGATTTTGTTCGTCTCGGTATTATCGGCATTGGCAACCAGGGCGGCAACTATGCCCGCAACCTGACCGGCGACCCGGAATGGTGCCCCGAAATCAAGCTGACCGCCATCGCGGACAGGAATCCCGCCCGCGTGGAATGGGCGAAAGCCAATTTGGGCGAGGGCGTTACCTGCTTTGACAACGCCATCGACATGCTGGACAGCGGGCTGATCGACGCCTGCATCGTGTCCATTCCCCACTATGACCATCCCAAGTACGTGATGGAGTGCATGAAGCGCGGCATTCACGTGATGTGCGAAAAGCCCGCGGGCGTGTACACCAAGCAGGTGCGCGAGATGAACGAGGAAGCGAAGAAGCATCCCGAGGTCGTGTTCGGCATGATGTTCAACCAGCGCACCAACTGCCTGTACCGCAAGATGCGCGAACTGGTGCAGAGCGGCAAATACGGCCGCGTGCGCCGCGCCAACTGGCTGATCACCAACTGGTACCGCAGCCAGTTCTATTATGACAGCGGCGACTGGCGCGCCACCTGGTCGGGCGAGGGCGGCGGCGTGCTGCTGAACCAGTGCCCCCATCAACTCGACCTGTGGCAGTGGATTTTGGGGATGCCTAAGAAGGTGCAGGCGTTCATGCGCTACGGCCAGTGGCACGATATTGAGGTGGAGGACGACGTGACCGCGCTCATGGAATATGAGGACGGCCACACCGGCGTGTTCATCACCTCCACCGGCGACCCCCACGGCTCCAACCGCTTTGAGGTGCAGATGGACGGCGCGCAGCTGATCGCCGAAAACGAAAAGCTGTACCTGCTGGAATTTGACCAGCTGGAGCAGGAATGGACGAAAACCAACACGGCCTCCTTCGCTTCCGTGCCCGCCCACGAGGTGGAAGTGGAAATGGACGGGGAAAACCCCCAGCATAAGGGCGTACTGAAAGCCTGGGCCGGGGCCATCCTGCGGGGCGAACCCCTGGTGGCTGGCGGCGAGGAGGGCATCAACGGCCTGACGCTGTCCAACGCCATGCACCTGTCCGCGTTCCTGGGCAAGCCCGTGGAACTGCCGTTTGATGAGAACCTGTATTACGATGAACTCATGAAGCGCGTCGCCACCTCCCGCCGCAAGGAGGGCGGCCCCACCGTGTTTGCCGATACCTCCGCTTCCTTCGCGGGAACCAAATAAGCTGATTTTGTTTTTCCTTCGCTTCCTGGGAAACCGGGAAGCGATCTTTTCTTTTCGGGAATTGTTCCGCCAAAACGGCAAAATATGCTTGCCATTCAACACTTTTCCGGCTATAATAAGAGTGATTTTTCAGGCGAAATTTTATGAATGATCAGGGGAGTGTACGATGAAAAAAATCATGGTGTTTCTTTGCATCGCCATTGCGGCAATCGGCCTCCTTTCCGCGGCGCAGGCGGAAGGAGCGGCCGCTTCGTCCGTGATGCGGATTTATGGGGCGGGAAAATATGAGGTCGGCAAGGACTTTATCGAGGGGGAATATATCCTTTTCAGCGCGCCGGATCAGCAGGGAACGTTCATCGTCAGCACGGACGCTGAGGAACTGGACGTGATCTCGGACGGGACGTTCTCCTGGAACACCATCCTGACGGTGATGGAGGGCGATTTCCTGGACTTGATCGACTGCATCGCTGTGTTCGGCGAGGATTATTACAGCGTATATACCATTCAGCTTTATGAGTCCGACGGGATGCTCAAGGTGGGCCAGGACATTGAGCCGGGCGCGTTTGAACTGCTGGGTGACGATGGGAAAATTTCCCAGTACCGGATCTACAGCGACAGCCGGAACCGCATGATCGTGGATGAGCGGGAATTTCAGGGCGTATGCTATCTGCGGATTGAGGAAGGGCAGTACCTGGAAATGACGGGCTGCACCCTGGGCAGGAGCCTCACGGACGAGGAGTTTGAGCGCCTCTATGTGCCTCCGGCCACGCCGACGCCGGAACCCACGCCCGCGCCTACGCCGACGCCGCCCCCCGTGCCGGAGGAAGGGGAAGAAATTCCCGGCGCGGAAACGGAGCCGCTCGATGAAAACGGGGAATTGGAATGGGAAGACGAACCGGACGAATTTGATTTTGAGGATGAAACGCCGGATGAAAATGAAGAACTGACCGGCGAACCGGCTGGGATGGAGGACGAGGCCGCGCAGCCCACACCCGCCCCGACGCCGGAACCCACGCCGGAGCCCGTGATCCTTGTGCGGATTGATAAGGCGAAGAACCCCACGGTCCGCTCGCTGCCCTCCACCAAGGGTGAAAAGATCGGCACGGCGAAGGCCGGAATGGAGTACAGGCTGCTGGAAACGCAGGAGAAATGGTACAGGATTCGCCTGGACGATGGGGCGGAAGGCTGGATTGTCAGCAGCATGGCGGAAATCATCGGCGAGGGTGAAGCGAATGATTTCGGCAATGACGGTGAAGCTGACTTTTAATGGATAGAAAACATGAAGCATTTGAGGCAGGTATGATGAGTCCATACCGGATGATTGCCCTGGATATTGACGGAACGCTGCTGAACAGCAAAAAAGAAGTATCGCGGGAAACCCTGAACGCCGTGCGCCGGGCGGCGGATGCGGGGAAAACGATCGTTTACTGTACAGGGCGCGCCGTGTCCGAGCTGGAAGAGTTTTATTCCCTGCTGCCGGAAATCCACTGGGCCGTGTATGCCAGCGGCGCGGGGCTGTACGACATTCAAAAGCGGCAGACCTTTTCCCTGCATGGCGTTCCCCGGGCATACGCGGACGAGATTCTGGTCCTGGCGAAAACGAAGGATATCATGCCCCAGATCGTCGTGGGGGACAGGGATGTGATCCAGGCGTCCCACATGGAGCGGCTTGACCACTTCCATATGGAAATCTACCGCCCGCTGTATGAACGGGCCATGACGCTGGTGCCGGACGTTTATGCTTTCGCGGAAAACTGCCGGGAAGATTTCCTGAAAATCAATCTCTACCACGCCGACGCGCTGGAGCGGGTGCGCACGCGGGAGCAGCTTGACCATCTGCCGCTGGAAAAGGCGTACTCCGAGGTGTCCTCTCTGGAATGCTCCGCGCTGGGAATCAACAAGGGTTCGGGCCTGCTGCGGCTGTGCGAAGCGCTGGGCGTGCCGCCGGAAGCGTGCGTCGCGGTCGGCGACGCGGACAACGATATGCCCATGATCCGGGCCGTCGGGCTGGGCGTCGCCATGGGAAACGCGGCGGATCATGTGAAAGCCGCGGCGGATCGGGTGGTCAGCGACATGGATCACGACGGCTGCGCGGAGGCCATTCTTTTGGCGCTTTAAGGCTGTGAAGGGAAAGGAGCGGTGAACGGTATGAAAGCGATCGTCAATGGCACTATCCTGCTGCCGGACGCGGAGGTTCGGAACAAGGCGCTGCTCTATGACGCGGCGATCATCGGCATCGTGGACGAGGCCGACACGCGGCGAGAGGCGGTGGAGATCATCGACGCGCGAGGCGCGTATGTGGCCCCCGGCCTGATGGACGTGCATATACACGGCTACGGCGGGGACGACGTGTCCGACGACGACCCGGCGGGCGTGCGGCGCATGTCCGAACGGCTGCTGGAAAACGGCGTCACCTCCTTCCTGCCCACCACGCTCACCGTCGCCTGGGACACGCTGAAAAGCGTGTGCTGCCATATGCGTCCCCTGGCGCGGGAGAGCCAGAAGCCGGAATATAGGGGCTCGGAAATCCTGGGCGTTCACCTGGAAGGCCCCTTCGTCAATCCGGAGCGCAAAGGCGCGCAGAACGAGGAATACATCCTGCCGCCTGACGCGGACAGGGTGCTGCCCTTCGCGGACATTGTGCGGCTGATTACGCTGGCCCCCGAAATGCCGGGCGGCTGCGAATGCATACGGGCTTTAAAGCAGCAGACGGACATCGCCATTTCCATGGGCCATTCCAGCGCGAAGTATGACCAGGCCATGAACGCCATCGGCCTGGGCGTCACGCGAGTGACGCATCTGTTCAATGCCATGAGCCCCCTGCATCACCGCGACCCCGGCGTGGTCGGCGCGGCGCTGAACAGTGACGTGTACACCGAACTGATCGCCGATACCTTCCATGTGAACAAGGGCATTTTCCCCATGCTGGCGAAGGCCAAAGGGGACAGGCTGGTGCTGATTACGGACGCGCTGCGTTCCGCCGGAATGCCCGACGGGGAGTACGAAAACGGTGGCCAGACCTTCGTGCTCAAAGGCATCGAGTGCCGCCTCAAGGATGGCACCATCGCGGGCAGCGTGCTGCGGCTGAACCAGGCCGTCCGGAATTACCGCGACTTTGGCGGCGTCACGATGGCCCAGGCCGTCCGTGCCGCGTCCCTCGCCCCGGCGGAGTCCATCGGCCTGGCGGATGAAAAAGGCTCCCTCACCCCCGGCAAGGACGCCGATATCACTCTGCTGGACGCGGACTGCAACGTGCTCAAGACCATTGTGCGCGGTGTGTGTAAGTACGAAAAGGATGAAGGAAAGAGTGGTTTCGTGCAGATAGGAGATTGATCTTGCTTTCAAATACACAGCAGAATTAAAGTTTATTTGGCAAAACGGTATTGATCTTCTCTCTCCTCTCTCCTAATTCCTAACTTGCTGATTTAATGTGCCCTTTCAGAATGCCATTCCATGATCGAATACGAACCCCAAAAGCGCGCGCCTGCCGAAGAAAACGGCAGGCGCTGTTTTGTTAATGCGGTTTTTGTTCGTGCGGCTCTGCGGGCTTGATTTGATGAATCCCCTCCAGCGATGAAACGTTTTCGGCCTCGTCGCCGTTCCACACCTGCGCGGCCAGCATCCCGGTGCATTCGGTGGCGCTGGCCACTTGATCGAGATCGAAGAAGGGATTCTCCGCCTTTCCTTCTTTCGCCTGCCGGACGGGCTTATGCTTTGCGCCCGGCACGGAAGCGTCCGGCGGCGGGGGCACGGGCTGCTTCCGGGGCGGCCTCACCGAGCCGCTCATTTGGTTTCGTAGCTCTGGCACATGCTCTCGTCGGCGGGGTCGCCGGAGTAGGCCATGGGCGTGGGGGCCACCTGGATGGCCTCCAGGGAGCAGATGCCCTGATCCTCGCGCAGGTGGCGGCAGGACTCCACGGAACAATGGATGCACTGATTTTTCTTTTCCATATGATCTTACGCTCCTGTTTCTGTTTTGAGCGCTTTAAGCGCCAATCCAAGTATGCCCCGAAAAAAGAGTTGCCATGCGCCGGATTCCATGGTACAATCCTGGATTGCCGACTGTTTATCGGCAGAAAGGAGAATTTTGACATGAAAAAATATTTCACTGTCAAAAACCTGTGTCTGAGCGGGATCATCGCAGCGCTGTATGCTGGCCTGACGATCCTGCTCCAAGCGATCAGCTTCCAGGCCGTGCAGGTGCGCGTGTCGGAGGCGATGACCCTGCTGCCCGTCCTGCTGCCCGCGGCGATTCCGGGGCTGACGGTGGGCTGCTTCCTGGCGAATATCCTCAGCCCCGTGGGCTGGATGGATATGGTGTTCGGCACCCTGGCGACGCTCATTGCCGCCGTGCTGACCAGGAAATTCAAAAAGAACCTGTACTTGGCCGCATTGATGCCCGTGCTCAGCAACGCCATCATCATCGGCGTCATGCTGCATGTGGCCTTCGGCGAACCGCTCTGGATGAGTATGCTCACCGTCGGCGCGGGCGAAGCCCTGGCCTGCTTCGTGCTGGGCATTCCGCTGGTGAAAGCGCTGGAAAAGGTGCCCGGCCTGAAAGATGAATAAAAGTCGCGGAAAACCTTGACAAACGGACCCGGAATCATTAAGATAAGAATACACGCAAGGAAGGGGAGAGTACCGCTTCGGAACGTCCAAAGAGAGCCGCGAGGGGTGAAAAGCGGCGGCGGGACAGGCGGGAACATGGCCCCGGAGCGCGCGAGGGCAAGCACGTTCAGCCCCCGCCGGGCAGCGCCGATATCCGCTGAATGAAGGCGCGCGTTTTTAAGACGCGCGTAAAACCAGGGTGGTACCGCGTAAAGCATTTACGCCCCTGCATCGAACGCCGATGCGGGGGCTTTTGCTGTCCCGCCGCATCAATTTCTAATCCCTAATCCCTAAAAAGGAGCTGATTCCCATGGACCAGAAAAAGACCTACTACATCACCACGCCCATCTACTACCCCTCGGGCAACATGACCATCGGCCACACCTACACCACCGTCGCCGCCGACACCATGACCCGGTTCAAGAAGATGCAGGGGTATGACACCTACTTCCTCACCGGCACCGACGAGCACGGCCAGAAGATCGAGAAGAAAGCCGCCGAAGCGGGCGTGACCCCCATTCAGTACGTGGACAAGATCGTGGCGGAAACCAAAGACCTGTGGAAGCTGATGAACATCGAGTATGACGATTTCATCCGCACCACGGAAGACCGCCACATGAAGATCGTGCAGAAAATCTTCCGCCAGTTCTACGACCAGGGCGACATCTACAAGGCCGAATACGAGGGCATGTACTGTACGCCCTGCGAATCCTTCTGGACGCCCACCCAGTTGGTGGACAAGGACGGCCAGAAGGTGTGCCCGGACTGCGGCCGTCCCTGCCAGCCCATGAAGGAGGAAAGCTACTTCTTCCGCATGAGCAAATACCAGGACTGGATGATCGACTACATCGAAACCCATCCCGAGTTCATCCAGCCCGCCAAGCGCGCCAACGAAATGATCAACAATTTCCTGAAGCCGGGACTTCAAGACCTGTGCGTCAGCCGCACCAGCGTCAAGTGGGGCATCCCTGTGGATTTCGACCCCAAGCATACCGTGTATGTGTGGATCGACGCCCTGAGCAACTACATCACCGCCCTGGGCTACGGCACCGACCACGACGAGCTGTTCCAGAAATACTGGCCTGCCGACGTGCATCTGGTGGGCAAGGAGATCGTGCGCTTCCACACCATTTATTGGCCCATCATGCTTCACGCCCTGGGCCTGCCCCTGCCCAAGCAGGTGTTCGGCCACGGCTGGCTGCTGTTCGGCGCGGACAGGATGAGCAAGTCCAAGGGCAACGTGGTCTATCCCGAGCCCATCGTGGCCCGCTACGGCGTGGACGCGCTGCGGTATTACCTCATGCGCGAAATGCCCTTCGGCTCCGACGGCAACTACACCAACGAGTCCTTCCTCACCCGCATGAACGCTGACCTGGCCAACGACCTGGGCAACCTGGTTTCCCGCGCGGTGGCGATGATCGAAAAGTATTTCGACGGCAAGGTTCCCGCCTGGACGGACGCCGCCGTGGACGAAGCTGTGGACAATCCCCTGCGTGAGCACTGCGCCGCTCTGCCCGCTCTGGCGGAGGAGCAGATGGACAAGCTGCAGTTCTCCCAGGCGCTGGCTGAAATCTGGAAGGTCATCGGCGAATGCAATAAGTACATCGACGTGACCCAGCCCTGGGTGCTCGGCAAAGACCCGGAGAAGAAAGACCGCCTGGGCAATGTGCTGTATAACCTGGCGGAGTGCGTGCGCTTTGTCGCCGTGCTGATCGGCCCGGTCATGCCCCATACGCCCATCCGCATCTTTGAACAGCTGGGCGTTACCGACGATGCGCTCAAATCCTGGGATTCTCTGGCCTCCTTCGGCAAACTGCCCGCTGGCACGCAGGTGAAGAAGGGCGAAGCGCTGTTCCCCCGCATCGACGTGAAGAAGGAACTTGAAATCCTGAGCGGCGGCGACAAGAAGGAAGAAAAGGCCGAAGCCAAGCAGGAAAAGAAAGAGCAGAAGGCTGAGAAGAAAGAAAAGAAGAAGGAAGAAATTCCCGAGGGCTGCATCGGCTTTGGCGACTTTGAAAAGGTGAAGATGCGCGTGGCCCGCGTGCTGGAATGCGAGCGGGTGGAAAAGAGCGAAAAGCTGCTCAAATTCCGCCTGTCCCTGGGCAATGAGGAGCGCACCGTGCTCTCCGGCATCGCCAAGTTCCACAATCCCGAGGACCTGATCGGCAAGAAGCTGGTGCTGCTGGCGAACCTCGCCCCCCGCAAGATCATGGGTATCGAAAGCCAGGGGATGCTGCTCTCCGCCGTGGCGCAGAATGACGACGGCACCGAAACCCTCCGCCTCCTGACGGCTGACCCCATCATGCCCGACGGCGCGGAAATTGGCTAATTACAAATAACAATCGGAAGCAGGAGCGGTCAACCGTTCCTGCTTCTTTTCCGCCATCGGGTAACGGGCCAAAATGCTCCCAGAAAATGGGGGATTGACGAAACAGCGAATCGTGCTATAATGAGCGCCGATTCGCAATGGCGTTTGCCGAAAGGAAGGAAAGCATGAGCACGCTGCATGGCCAGTACGGGCACAATCCCCTCCGCCAGCTGTACGACGAGGCAAACCTGCCGGAAAAAATCCGCCGCAGCCTGAGTTTGATCTTGCTGGGCAACCTCTTTGGCAACCTGCACGGCATCATTTGCGGCGGCGGCACCACGGCCATGATCGGCCTGGCGAATCAATTGCAGGCGGGGGATTTCGCGTTCGGCGTCCTCAACGGCATCCCGCAGGCGGCGGCGCTGCTGCAAATCCCGTTTTCCATGCTCGTGAACCGCACACATAAGCGAAAAAAATACCTGCTCACCTTCGGCATGTTTTCCCGCGCGCTGTGGCTGGTGTTCGGGTTCATCCCGATCATCGTGCCGCAGCAGCCGGCGGGGCTGGCCCTGTGGACGCTGATTTTCCTGCTGGGCATCTCGTCCTGCTGCTCGGCGGCGATCAACGTGTGCTGGTTCCCCTGGCTGAGCGACCTGGCGCCCCTCAGCATCCGGGGCCGCTGGTTCTCCATCCGGGACGCGGCCGTCGCCGCGTGCAACCTGGCGTTTGGCCTGCTGGTGGCGCGGATGCTGGATACGCTGCCGGTGGATACCCGCTATATCATCATCTTTCTCCTGGGCGGCGCGGTGGGGATGCTGGACATGCTGTGCTTCGGCTTTTGCGAGGAAGTGTATTCCGCGCCGCCGCGGCGGCTGCATTTCAGAAATATCATTCAGGACATTCTGCGGAACAAGCCGTTCCTGCGCCTGGTGGTCATGTGGACGGCCTGGTGCTTTTGCTCCAACATGTGCGGCCCGTATCTCGCCCGCTATTCCGTGAACGAGATGGGGCTTACCTTTACCCAGATGATGGTGTTCAGCACCGCCGCGTCCTCCATCGCCACCATCCTGGTCATTTCCCGCTGGGGCAAGGCGCTGGATCATTATGGGTGCCGGAGCGTGATGCTGGTCGCGGGCTTTGCCAATTCGCTCGCCGATCTGTTTTATCTGTTCTCCACGCCGGGCAACGTGGTGCCTGTGCTGCTGCGGAATTTCGTCGGGGCCATGTGCTGGAGCGGCACCAACCTGGCGGCCAACAGTATGCAGCTTTCCGCCTCGCCCGATGAATCCCGCCCTTCCTATATCGCCGTGTTTGCCTGCGTCACGTCCCTTGCGGGCACCACCCTGGGCACCCTGACCGGCGGCCTGCTGCTGGAAAGCTGGCAGAGCGCGGCCTTGTTCAGCGGCGGGTTTGACCGCTTCAAGGCGCTGATCGTGCTGGAGGTGTGCCTGCGCCAGGGCGTTGTGTTCCTGCTGATGCCGCGCCTGCAAAACGACCGGGAGGGCACGCCCCGGCAGCTGGTGCAGGCCGTGGTGCATGGGCTGAATCATTTCAGGCTGTTCCATAATAAATGATATGAAGATCGGCGTACTTTCCGCTTGCGCATCCCCGTGCAGGCGTGGTATAATAACACAGCGCACAAAAACAATGTGAAGAAAAACGTGCAGAAAAAGGAGGATATTTCCATGAAGAAGTACCTTGCGGAGTGCATCGGCACCGCAACCCTTGTCATTCTGGGCTGCGGCACCGCCATGCTGGTGGGCTGCGACGCCGTGAACGGCGGCGGCTATATCCTGACGGCCCTGGCCTTCGGCCTGACCATCGTGGCGATGGCGTACTCCATCGGCAACATCTCCGGCTGCCACATCAACCCCGCCGTTTCCCTGGGCGTGCTGCTGTCCGGCGGCATGAGCGCGGGCGAGTTCATCGGCTATGTGATTTCCCAGTGCATCGGCGCGCTGGCCGGTTCCGGCATCCTGGCGCTGATCTTCAATCTGGGCAATGTTACGGACATGACCGGCGGCTTCGGCTCCAACGGCCTGGGCGGCGTGGGCGGAAACGCCATCGCTGGCCTGATCGTTGAAATCGTGCTCACCTTCATCTTCGTCATCGCCATCCTGGGCGTGACCAGCAAGAAAGCCAACCACGGCTCCTTCGGCGGCCTGGTGATCGGCCTGACCCTGGTGGTCGTGCACATCCTGGGCATCGGCCTGACCGGCACCTCCGTCAACCCCGCCCGTTCCTTCGGCCCCGCGCTGGTCGCCATGATCAGCGGCAACGCCGAGCCCATGGCCGCGCTGTGGGTGTTCATCGTGGGCCCCCTCGTGGGCGCCGCCCTGGCCGCTGGCGTTTACAAGGCGCTGGAAGCCAAGTAATTCAAACTGCATTGAAAAAGCGCTGCGGACAACCGCGGCGCTTTTTTGGGTGGAATCATGGATATTTGATTTCGTACCCGGCTTTTTTCAAGGCGTCCAAAGCCGTATCCATGAACGCCTCCCGGAAAAGCAGGTAATCCGTGTTGTAGGTGGACACGGCGAAGATGGGCACCTTCGCTTCCGCCAGGCAGCCCGCGATGCGGGACAGGATGCCGACCAGGGAAAAATCCAGCACGCCGGTGACGCGCAGGCAGCGCCAGCCATCCTGCCGGTTGAGCGCGTCTGCGGGACAGGACGCGATGGGGCAGACCAGGGAAATTTCCTCGTCCGTGCGGGCGAAGAAGGTAAAGGGCACAGACAAATCCGCTTCCTCCGCGCGTGTCAGCTGGCACACGGTGAAAGCCATCGGCAGCAGTTCCAGTTTCATGGGCGTTCCTCCTTTTTGCTTTCGGGGAGCCGAAGCAGATCATGCTCAAACAAATTCCGTTCCGCGTCCAGCACCCGGCAGGCGGCTTCCTGGGTAAAACCAAAGGAAGCGTACAGTCTGTTCGCCCGTTCATTTCCGCACAGCACGGTCAATTTCATCGGCTTGCCCGCGTTCAGCGCATGGACGGCGAAAGCCACGGCGGCTCTGCCGACGCCCATGCCCTGGTCATCCGGATGGATGTACAGCGCGCTCAGTTCGTTTTCTTTTTCGTCCAGGATCAGCACGCCCACCGCTTTGTTTGCCATCCACAGGCCATAGACGCTTCGCCCCTGCCTTGCGTGCTCCCGCAGTTTTGCTTCCATGGCTTCCGCGGTATGCTTTTCCAGAAAGTCCAGGCTGCAATGCGCCGCGTGGCTCTCGCGCCAGGAAATGGAATAAACGTCGGCAAGCGCGGGAAGCTGACCTTCCTCAGCGGGCAGAACGGCGGGCGTGAGCAGCCGGATCGCCTGCTCCTTCGCGGCCTTCATGGCGGTGGGGATGGGCAGGGCCAGCATCTCCGGCAGCGTCACGAAGCGCCCTTCTTTGCAGTCGGCGCTTTCAGCCTCATAATGATACAGGGTCATGCTCCAAATCCGATGGGTGAACACATGGCGGGCGGGGCCGAGCGCCTCCGCCTGCTTCGCCCGGATGCCCAGGGCATGGAGGGCTTTTTCGATGTCCCGCGCTTGTTCGTAATCCTCAGTCAACTGGTACACCCACAGGTTTTTGAGCAGCGTTTCCTTCCTTTGAATCATCCAGATCTTATTCTTGCAGGTAATCAAAGCGACGGCCATCTGGATTTCCTTGGGCGGCTTGGCGGCGGCCTTGACGGGCAGCGCGTCGGCGTCGCCCTCTCTGTACGCATTGCACAGCGGCCGCAAGGGGCAGGCGTCGCAGTCCGGCGTGCCGGGGGTGCAGACGGTGGCCCCTAAATCCATGAGCGCCTGGTTGAAGTCCCCGCAGCGCACGGGGGGCATGTCTTCCTGGCCCAAGGCCAATAGCTGCCGCTTCACCGCAGGAATGTCCACGTCCTCCCGCACACCGTGAAAGCGGGACAGCACGCGGGTCAGGTTGCCGTCCATAGCGGGCGCGGGCAGGTCAAAGGCGATGGAGGCCACTGCCGCCGCCGTGTAATCGCCCACGCCAGGCAGGGCACGGAGCGCTTCCAGGTCGGCGGGGAACACGCCGCCATACTTTTCCACGACCGTCCTCGCCGCCTTGTGCAGGTTCCGGGCGCGGGAATAGTAGCCCAGCCCCTCCCAGCATTTTAGCACGTCCTCCTCCGGCGCTTCGGCCAGGGCGAACAAGTCCGGGAAGCGGTTGATAAACCGGGTGTAGTACCCGCTCACCGTTTCGGTGCGGGTCTGCTGGAGCATGATCTCGCTCACCCACACGCGGTAGGCGTCCTTCGTGCCCCGGAAGGGCAGGACGCGCTTGTGCTCGTCGTACCAGGCAAGCAGCAGGGAAGAAAACATGGGCTGATCCTCCGTTCGGGAAACATGGTTTTCATTATTATAGCACAGCGTCAGGCTTCTTGGAAGTGAAATATGAAAACAAAAGAAAACGTGAGAAAATAAAAGAAAATATGGTATAAAACGGATAAAATCAGAAAATATTCAAAAATACAGGAAAATTCTCCTGAATATGGAGAAAATGGCATTTGCGCCAAATCCGTTTATGAAGTACACTATGCAAGGATGATTTAGCACTCAATGATTATGAGTGCTAACAATCCCTGAAAGATCGTCATCAATGTTAAGGAGGAGCCTTATGAACATCAAGCCTTTGTTTGACCGCGTGGTCATCAAGAACGTGGAAGCGGAAGAAACCACCAAGAGCGGCATTATCCTCACCAGTGCCGCCAAGGAAAAGCCCCAGATGGCCGAAGTGCTGGCCGTCGGCCCCGGCGGCATGGTGGATGGCAAGGAAGTCGCTATGCAGGTGAAGGTTGGCCAGAAGGTCATTTATTCCAAGTACGCGGGCACCGAAGTGAAGCTGGACGGCCAGGAAGTCATCATCGTCCGGCAGAGCGATATTCTCGCGGTGGTTGAGTAATCATTGTAGAAGATAAGAGTTCTAAGTTCAAAGTTCTAAGTTCTAAGCAGAATAGCAGCCATTGGCTTAGAACTTGGAACTTAGAACTTGGAACTGCCAAATATCAAAAAAGGAGATAGGATTATTATGGCAAAGCAATTGAAATACGGCGAGGAAGCCCGCCGCTCTCTGGAAGCTGGTATCAACGCCCTGGCGAACACCGTGAAGATCACCCTGGGCCCCAAGGGCCGCAACGTGGTGCTGGACAAGAAATACGGCGCGCCCCTCATCACCAATGACGGCGTGACCATCGCCAAGGAAATCGAACTGGAAGACCCCTTTGAAAACATGGGCGCTCAGCTGATTAAAGAAGTCGCCACCAAGACCAACGACGTGGCCGGCGACGGCACCACCACCGCCACCCTGCTGGCCCAGGCCATCGTGCGTGAAGGCTTGAAGAACCTGGCCGCTGGCGCGAACCCCATGATCTTGAAGCGCGGCATCGAAGACGCCACCGCCGCCGCCGTGGAAGGACTGAAGGAAGTGTCCCGCCCCATCAGCGGCAAGCAGGCCATCGCGCAGGTCGCCTCCATTTCCGCGGGCAGCGAGGAAATCGGCCAGCTGATTTCCGACGCCATGGAAAAGGTTGGCAAGGACGGCGTTATCACCGTCGAAGAATCCAAGACCATGAAGACCGAGCTCACCACCGTGGAAGGAATGCAGTTTGACCGCGGCTACGCTTCCGCGTACATGGTCACCGACACCGACAAGATGGTGGCCGAACTGGATAACCCCTACATCCTGATCACCGATAAGAAGATCAGCAACATCCAGGAGATCCTGCCCGTGCTGGAGCAGGTGGTGCAGCAGGGCAAGAAGCTGCTCATCATCGCTGAGGACGTGGAAGGCGAAGCCCTGGCGACCCTCGTTGTGAACAAGCTGCGCGGCACCTTCACCTGCGTGGCCGTGAAGGCCCCCGGCTTCGGCGACCGCCGCAAGGAAATGCTCCGCGACATCGCCATCCTGACCGGCGGCCAGGTCATCAGCCAGGAGTTGGGCCTGGAGCTC
>CADAKE010000031.1 GCA_902788445.1 uncultured Eubacteriales bacterium | reverse complement strand
CCTCTCCCGCACGCCCCCTGACGGGCTTGCGGGTTCAGTAGCCTCTTGAGCCGGGGCAGGCCGAGGCCCTCCTGCCCCCGTTCCCTACATCAATGACGCCGGTGGGCTGAGCCGTAGGCGCTCAGTGTCGACGCGCCGCCATATTAGGCAGCGAAAGCGTACTGATTGTTGTCAGTTAATTTTATGTTCCCCGTTTTAACGCGGCCAGGGTCCGCGGCTCGCTTACCATACCTCCGACGATCCTCGTCGAAACCAGTGCACCCCCATGTTTGTTAGTTCTAAGTTCTAAGTATAAAGTTCTAAGCTATATTTCCGTAAACACATGCTCAGCTTGGAACTTAGAACTTTTCACTTAGAACTTGAAATCATCCCTCTCCCCGGTTGTTCGTGCGCACCATGCGGGCCATCTCGCGCTTCACGTCGCGTTCGGCGGTGCTTTCGCGCTTGTCATGCAAGTGCTTGCCCACGCACAGGCCCAGGTTCATCTTCATGCGGCCGTCCTTCAAATATACGTCCAGCGGCACCAGCGCGTAGCCCTGGCGCTGCACCGCGCTGCCCAGCTTGCGGATCTCGCTCTTGTGGAGCAGCAGGCGTTTGGGGCGGAGCGGATCGGTGTTGAAGATGTTGCCCTGCTCATAAGGGCTGATGTGCATCCCCTGCACGAAGATTTCGCCGTTCTTCACCAGGGCGAAGCTCTCCTTCAGGTTCACCTTGCCCTGGCGCATGGACTTGACTTCCGTGCCCTTGAGCTCGATGCCGCACTCGATGCTTTCCTCAATGAAGAAATCGTGGCGCGCCTTTTTGTTCTGCGCAATAGGCTTCACGCCCTTTTTCTTTGCCATGGCCGCGCCTCTCCTTTCTTCATTGTTCAACATCCGATGGCCGATTACGAATGAGATTATAACACAGCGAAAAAAGAATTGCAAGAACCTGCTGGTTGAATTATGTGGCTACTGCATGAGTTAGAAAAGTGTTACGGATTGCGCCAAAAGCCTTCCCCTGCGAGGGCAATGTTGTCAACTTAAGCGAAACGATAGCAACCAAATAACAATAACATGAGCAACAAATATTGTCATCCCGACCGAAGCGGAGGCGAGAGCCGCAGCGTAGTGGAGGGACCTGGGAGAAACGTATTCAATCAGGCTACTTTATGCCCTGCTTTCAGGTCCCTCGACTTCGCCTCGCCTCTGGCTCGGCTTCGCTCGGGATGACAACGGGGGATAGTTGAAAAATGTTGAGGCTTCACTAGAAGATGTGGGTAAATTGTTGAGGACAAACTTATGATTTGCACGGGTTTACATGGAGCAGACATATGTGATAGCCTGTCTGGCGAATCACATATGTCAGAGGCTCCATGTCAACCCTGCAAATCCTTTTATTTCCTTGCTTCTATAGCGTTTGGTCACCCACACTTTCTAGGGAAGAGCCAAAATGTTTCTTGGTTCATATTGGGAAGTGTTTTCTTAAATTGACGACATTGCCCTCAAGGGGAAGCCTTTTGGCGCATTTCCTAATTTGTCACATTACCGTAACAAAATTGTAATTCATGCGTTCGCCCTGGTTGAATTACCACACCGGCGGCGTCCAGAGGATGGGATGGCCCGCTTTCAAAGACGCCCGCACATCAATCAGCCGTTGGTTTTTGCTGCCGCGGTAGTCAAGCTCCAAAGACTTTTGCGCCATCACGAACGGCCCATCCACCAGCACGTCGGCCTCCCGCAGCAAAGCCATGCGGTCAGGATCGTTTTCCTGCATCAGTTCTTCCCATGTGTAACCCGTATAGCACCACACGTTCTGGCCGTTCGCGTGCGCCGCTTTGGCGAGTTCCAGCGCGGGCGCAGGCTGCTCCATGGGTTCGCCGCCGGACAGCGTGACGCCGGAGAGCAGCGGGTTTTTCTTCATTTTGGCAATCAGGTTTTCCGTGTCCTCCTCATGGCCGCCCATCGGGTCGTGGGTTTCCGGGTTGTGGCAGCCGGGGCAGCGGTGGGAGCAGCCCTGCACGAACACCGCGTAGCGCAGGCCCGGCCCGTCCACGATGCTGTCGTTCACGGTTCCCGCAATCTGAATCTTCATGATCGTATCCCCCTCATCCGGTTCCTTGAAAGAAAAGGGCGTGCGGTGTTTTCGCACGTCGTCCTATGTTCAAACTTCGCTTTCCGGGATTTCGGCCCCAGGCTCCACGTCCATCCAGGCTTCCTTTTCGCCCCGCCCGGCCTGGAGCAAAGCGTTAAAGAAAGGGATCACGTTTTCGTCGTTCTGGTTGTTGACCGTAATGGCCGCGTACAAATCCCGGTTGTCGATCTGCATCCCGTTCATAAACCCATAGAAGCTCTCCAGCGGGATGCCGAAGAGGTGCCTGCTGGTTTTGACGGGAAGATCGTTGTCGTCATATTCTTCCACAAAAGCGACGTAGCCTTTGGACAGTTCCACGTCGCTCACGTCCAGCGCGCCTTCTTCCACCAATTCCTCCAGCGGCAGGAACGCGCCCTGGCTGGCGTAGGATTTGAAATACTGCTCGGACATGAAATAGATATCCGCTTCCCCGGCCGCCATGTACGCCATCATCTGCATGGCGGTGGTGTAATCGTCCACGGTGGTGAGCACGACGGAGGAAACCGTTTCCATCTCCGGCACCGTTTCCTTCCACACGGGCTCCATAAAAGCGTCGATCAGGTCGGAGGAACCGATGTTGGACTGGATATACACGTCGATCCGCTTGCTCTGGGGCGAGCGGTAAGCGGTCGTGGTATAAATCAGGCTCCATCCCATCACCACAAGCACGGCCATCAGCAGATACTTCCAGCTGCTGTACGTGAAGTGATGCTTCAGGGTTTCCTGATTAATGGGCGTTCTGATGCGCATGGCAGGTGATGCTCCTTTGAAAACAGGTCAAAAACCGTTTATAATCAGATACTGTAATTGTTCAGTCAACTGTGACTTTGTGGACACTTTAAGTTATCAAGATAGGAGTTAGGAGAGAGAAGATAGGAGATAAATATAGTCCTTAGTAAAATTGGCGTCCCAAAAGCCTTCCCCTCGCAGGGGAAGGTGGGCCGCGCAGCGGCTCGGATGAGGTGTTCCCCAAGCTGGTTATCAGATAAGTTGATTTTGTAAAAACTAAACAAGGGGTTCACCTCATCAGTCAGGCGCGAATTGACTTGATTTTTTATTCAAGCTTGGTTCCGCGCCTGCCAGCTTCCCCTGCGAGGGGAAGCCTTTTGGCCGTCTTTCTGATAAGCTTCGGAAAAGATGATCTTGATAATCTCCTATCTCCTCTCTCCTAACTCCTATCTGCTTTAAAGCGCCCTTGAAGCAAACAACTGACCAGTTACCAGATACTTTTGTATTGTACCACCGGGAACACGGAATCGTCAATGTTTCCCTCTCACATGCCATGATTTTGACCATTTTATCCAGTTTATGATTACAGCAGCTTCACCAGTTCATCCCGGACATTGTCCAGCCGCGCGTCGCTGAGGCCGAAGTCCATTTCCTTGTAGCTCCACGCGCTGCGGGAGATGCCGTAACGCTCAAAGGTTTCGTGGATCTGCCGGAACCATTTCACGGCGTCCTCCGGCGCGGCCTTGTCGATCACGCCGTATTCGCCGCAGTACAGCATCGCGCCGTACCGCTTCGCCGCTTCAATGGCCGGGGCGAACTGCCGGTCGAAATAGTCGGCGGGCAGCGCTGCCTGCTCAAAGGTCATGTCGTGATCCACGTCCATGTGCCGCACCCAGGAAGCGTGCTGGTGGGTAAAGACGAGCGGATCGTAGCAATGGAAATTGTAGACCACCTTTTCGTCCGCGGGCGCGTCCAGGTCTTTCACCGCGTAAGGCGCGTTGTTGTGGTAGCTTCCCACCAAAATCAGCGTGTCAGGCGCAAGGGCGCGGACGCGGCGGATGCACGTTTTCACGATTCTGTTCCAGGTGGAAATCACGCTTTCGTCCGTCACTTCGTTCAGCAGTTCAAAGGCGACATGATCGCTGTACCGGCCAAAGCGGCGGGCGATTTCCTCCCACAGGCGATAGAAGCGTTCCTGATACTTTTCGCTGTCAAAGAAGCCCGCTTCCTTTTCCCCCGCGTCGAAGGAATAACCGGCGGTCTTGTGCAGGTCGATCACCAGGTTCAATCCATTCGCCCGGCACCAGTCATAGGCCCGTTGGATGCGTGCGAAGTTTTCCGGCTTGTAGGTGCCGTCCTCGTTTTCCAGCACGTTGTAGTCCACGGGGAGGCGCACATGATCCAGGCCCCAGGAAGCGATTTTTTCAATGTCTTTTTCCGTAATGAAATTGTTTAGCCGCTCCTGTGAATAGTCGCACTGGCTCATCCATCCGCCCAGATTCACGCCGCGGTAAAAGCCGTATTGCTTCATGGGGCTTTCGTCCTTTCATTATTTGGTGGTGAGCAGCTGGCCGTAGCCCGGGAAGGGCCAGCATTGATCGTCCACGATCAGCTCGGCCTCGTCCACCAGGGCGCGCAATTCTTCCATGTTTTTCACGATGCCGTCCCGGCAGTGCCGCGCCTGGGTCAAAGGATCGTCGGCGGGATTCAGCGCGTCCACGCTTTGCCGCAGGGCTTCATTCTTTTCCTGAATCGCGTTCGACAGTTCGGATAGTTTCCTTACCAGGTTCTTTTCGCAGTTCAATTGCAAATCCGGCAGCAGCGTTTTCTGGGCATTCGCGGCGGAAGCGACCTTCCCGGCGTAAGCGATCACAGCGGGCAGGATCTCCTGGTTGGTCAAATCGAGCATGGTATGGGCTTCAATGGAAATGACCTTGCAGTAGTTTTCCAATTGAATCTCGTACCGGCTGAACAATTCCTGCCGGGTATACACCCGCTGGCGCTCAAAGAGCGCGATGTTGTCTTCTGAAATCAGGTAGGGCAGCGCGTCCGGCGTGGAGGGCAAATCCAGCAATCCCCGCTCGTGGGCTTCCTTTCGCCAGGCGGCGGCGTAGTTGTTGCCGTTAAAAATGATGCGCTTGTGGTTGGTGATCGTGTCCACCACGATCTGCTCCACCGTCGCGCGGATGTCCACCGCGGATTCCAGCTGATCGGCAAATTCGGCCAGCACGTCGGCCACGATGGTATTGATAACCACGTTGGGCTCGGCGATGGACTGCGGCGCGCCGGGGCTGCGGAACTCGAATTTGTTCCCAGTAAAGGCAAAGGGAGAAGTGCGGTTGCGGTCGGTGGTGTCCTTGGGAATGCGGGGCAGGGTGTTGACCCCGATGTTCATTTCCAGCTTTTCCCCGGCGATGTAGGCGTTATGGTGCTCGATGGCGTCCAGCACGGCTTCCAGTTCGTCGCCCAGGAACATGGAAATGATGGCGGGCGGCGCTTCGTTGCCGCCGAGGCGGTGGTCGTTGCTCGCGCTGGCGACGGAGATGCGCAGCAAGTCTTGGTGCAGGTCGACCGCCTTGATGACCGCCACCAGGAACAAAAGGAACTGCGCGTTCTCGGCGGGCGTCTCCCCCGGCTCCAGCAGGTTCAGGCCGGTGTCCGTGCTCAGCGACCAATTGTTGTGCTTGCCCGAGCCGTTCACCCCGGCGAAGGGCTTTTCATGCAGCAGGCATGCAAAGCCGTGCTTGGCGGCCACCCGCTTCATGATCTCCATGGTCAGCTGGTTGTGGTCGGTCGCCAGGTTGGCGGTGGTGAACACCGGGGCCAGTTCATGCTGGCAGGGCGCGGCTTCGTTGTGTTCCGTCTTGGCGGGCACGCCAAGTTCCCACAGTTGGCGATCCACTTCCTGCATGAACGCCTGCACCCGGGGCTTCAGGTTGCCAAAGTAATGGTCGTCCAATTCCTGCCCCTTGGGCGGACGCGCGCCAAACAGCGTGCGGCCGGTATAGATCAGGTCTTTGCGCCGGTAGTACAGGTCGCGGTCAATGAGGAAATACTCCTGCTCGGAACCCACCGTCGCCGTGACCTTCTTCACGTCGATGTGGCCCAGCAGCTGGAGCACGCGCTTGGCCTGGCGGCCCAGGGCTTCGCTGGAACGCAGGAGCGGGGTCTTTTTGTCCAGGGCGTGGCCGCCGTAGCTGCAAAACGCCGTGGGGATGCAGAGCGTGCCGTCCTTGATAAAGGCGTAGCTGGTGGGGTCCCAGGCGGTGTAGCCCCGGGCTTCAAAGGTGGCCCGCAGGCCGCCGGAAGGGAAGGAGGAAGCGTCCGGCTCGCCGCGCACCAGTTCCTTGCCACTGAATTCCATGATCGCCCCGCCGCCGTCGATGGGCGACAGGAAGGAATCATGCTTTTCCGCGGTGATGCCCGTCATGGGCTGGAACCAGTGGGTGTAATGCGTCGCGCCTTTTTCGATGGCCCAGTCCTTCATGGTGTTCGCCACCACGCTGGCCACTTCCAGGTTCAGGCTCTTTCCCTCCGCGATGGTGCGGTGCAGGGCGCGGTAGGTTTCTTTGGGCAGGCGCTGGCGCATCACCGCGTCGTTAAATACCAGGCTTCCGAAGGTTTCCTGTAAATTCATGCGGGCCTCCGTTCTTCCTCTTTTTCGCAAGTATTTCAGAAAAAGCGCCGCTGGATGATTCTGCGGCGCTTTGGGTTTTTACGGAAGAATTATATGCTTTTGTCGGCGCGATGTCAAGCGCATTTTTTACACCATGCGCACGCGCAGCACGTTGTTCAGCTTGCCGAGCGCGGCGATCAGGGTGTCGTCGGGCTGCTGGGAGAGTTCCAGCACGGACACGGCCATGTCGCCCTTGCTCTTGTTCAGCATGTTCTGGATGTTGATGCCCCGGCCGGAGATCAGAGTGGACACGTTGCTGACGATGCCGGGCAGGTTCCGGTGGATGACCACCACGCGGATGCCTTCGGGAATGCCCAGTTGAATCTCGGGCATGTTCACGCTGTTGCGGATCACGCCGCGCTCCAGGTAATCCTTGATTTCGCTGGCGGCCATTTCGGCGCAGCGCTCTTCGCTTTCCGGGGTGGACGCGCCCAGGTGCGGCAGGCACACCACGTGGGGCGTGTCGGCCAGGGCGTTGCAGGCAAAGTCGGTCACATAGCCCGCCAACTGACCTTCGGCAATGGCTTCCTTCACGTCCTCGGGAACGGCCAGTTCGCCACGTGAGAAGTTCATGATGCGCACGCCCGGTTTCAGGCTGCTGATGAACGCCTTGTTAATCGTGCCGCGGGTGGAATCCATGAGCGGGATATGGAAGGTGATGTAATCCGCGTCCTTCACCGCCGCTTCCATGGTGTCGGCCTTGTGGATGGAGGTGGACAGCTGCCAGGCGTGCTGCACGGAGATGTAGGGGTCATAGCCCACCACGTTCATACCCATGCCGCGAGCGGCGGCGTTGGCGACCAGTGCGCCGATGGCGCCCAGGCCGATGACGGCCAGCTTCTTGCCGCGCAGCTCTGGGCCGACGAACTGGCTCTTTTTCTTTTCCACCAGCTTTTCCAGGCCCTCGGCGTCCTTGTTTTCCTTCACCCAGGCGATGCCGCCCGCGATGTCGCGGGAGGACAAAAGCAGGCCCGCGATGACCAGTTCGGCCACGGCGTTGGCATTCGCGCCGGGGGTGTTGAACACGACGATGCCCTGCTCGGAGCACTTTTGAATCGGGATGTTGTTGACGCCAGCGCCCGCGCGGGCAATCGCCAGCAGGGAGTCCGGTAGAACCATGTCGTGCATGGCCGCGCTGCGTACCAGAATGGCGTCCGGCGTGGGTTCCTCGGCGGACACGGTATACTGCCCGGCGGACAGGACTTCATGGATAATGGGCGAAATGCTGTTCAGGGTTTGAATTTTGTACATAACGGTTATGCTCCTTTTATTATAAGGCATTAGGCAATAGGCATTAGGTATTAGTTATGAGGCAGTCTGTCCGCATCACATACAATACTAATGCCTATTGCCTACTGCCTAATGCCTCTCAGTTTTGCATTTCAAACGCCTTCAAGGTCTCTATCAGCGCCTTGACCCCTTCGATGGGCATGGCGTTGTAGATGCTGGCGCGCATACCGCCGACGCTGCGGTGGCCCTTCAGGTTGACCAAGCCTTTGGAAGCCGCGAACTTGACGAACGCGGCGTCCTTGTCCTTGTCGCCGGTGACGAAGGTGACGTTCATGATGGAGCGGAATTCCTTCTGCGCGGTGACGTTGAACAGGGCGCTGTTGTCCAGGTAGTCGTACAGCAGCGCGGCCTTTTCCTTGTTGACCTTCTCAATGCCTTCCACGCCGCCCTGAGCTTGCAACCATTCCATGCACAGGCCCGCAACGTAGATGGCGAAGGTGTTGGGGGTGTTGAGCATACTGCCATTGTCCGTCTGGGTCGTCCAGTTGAGCACCTTGGGGCAATTGGCCGCCGGGTGGCCCAGCAGGTCTTTCCGCACGATCAGCACGCACAGGCCGGCGGGGCCGATGTTCTTCTGCGCGCCGGCGTACACCACGCCGAACTTGTTGATATCGTACACTTCACCCAGGATGTTGCTGCTCATGTCGGCGACGAGGGGCGCTTTGCCTTGGGGCAGCTTGGTGTAGTGGGTGCCGTAAATGGTGTTGTTGGTGGTGATGTGGAGGTAGTCGGCGTCGCTGTTCAGCTTGCCTTCCCACTCCGGGATGTATACATAATTGTCCTCCCGGGAAGAGGCCACCACGTTCACCTTCAGGAACTTCGCCGCTTCCCCGGCCGCGCCGTGGGCGAAATTGCCGCTGTCGATGTAGTCGGCTTCGCCCTTCACGCCCAGGTTCAGGGGCACGGAAGCAAACTGCATCGTCGCGCCGCCGTGGAGGAAGAGCACGGAATAGGTGTCCGGAATGTGCATCAGCGCGCGCAGCCGGGCTTCCGCGTCGTCAATGATGGCCTGGTACATGGGGCTGCGATGGCTCATTTCCATCACGCTCATGCCTGTGTCGCCGTAAACCGGCAGCGCGGCCTTCACTTTTTCCAGCACGGGGAGAGGCAGGGCAGAAGGGCCGGGAGAAAAATTATATACGCGATCCATGGTTTGAGATCCACCTTTCTTTTTTGGATGTTTTTCCTTGCGGGTCAAATTTTGCCCGCCGGGCTGTTTTTGACCGTGAACGCATCATATCACGTTTCCGGCATTTGCGCAAGGGGTGAAAGCAGAAGAACAATAAGAATACAAAGCCGCCCAAATCTGGCAGATTTTAGCATTTGATATTTGCGTCATTTTTTATTCACAATGCTTCACAATATTGAAACACTTTTGAAATATATAACCGCAAGATGTTGTGGTTTTTCCAGCGTGTCGAACGAAATATAGTGTGTTCGACGATGTTCGACATTCTTTTCGCTTGCGTGTTATCTTTCGACGGTTTATGCTGTTTTCCGGGAACAGGATTCCCGACGTTTCAGCAAAAGGAGGATTCATTCCATGTCCAAGTTTTCTTCTTCGGCGGCTTACCAGGAGCTTCTCGCGCTGCGCAGGCAGCTTTCGGATGCCTTTTCCCGGAACGACCGGGAATTCGTTTCCGCGCTGAGCAGCCGGATCGACCGGTTTCAACTGGAACTCTGGAGGAACGGTTGCCGCGAAACCGCATCGTGAATATTAAAGGAAGCTGATTTGCTTCGCCGACACGGCGGGCGCGCCTTTCACGGCAATCCGTTCCACTTCGCTTGGCAAATCATCCAGGAAGGGCGACGCCTTTCCCCCGCTGACCAGCGTCAGGGATTGCCTGGCCCGCGTCACGCCGACGAAGAAGAGCCGCCTTTCTTCCTCTACATTGGTTTCTTCCTGGGCGTGAACCAGCGGAAGCTGCCCCTCCTCCAGCCCGGCCAGGAACACGGCGGGGAATTCCAGCCCCTTCGCCGCGTGCAGCGTCATCAGGCGCACCGCCCCGGAGGGCTTGCCGCCGCTGAGGCGGAGAATGTCGCCTTCCTCGCCCATGCGAAGCGCCTGTAAAAATTCGGGCAGGGTTGGATAAAACACCGCCGTATTGAGCAGTTGCTCCACCTCTTTGGTGAGGGCTCCCGTTTCCTTCGCCAATTCTTCCAGCAAAGCGCGGGGATTCTCTTTCCCCGCCCGGGGCAGATATTTCCTCACGGCTTCCACGAACGGGGAAAGCCCGTCGATGGGAGCCAGCGCCTGTTCAAATTCATTGAGGGTTTCTTCCTTTATCAAGGGCATCGCATCGCAGGCCCGCTGCGCGAGCCCCTCCGGGCAGCGCCACAGCCCCTTTAAAGCGGTTCTCAGGCCGCTTTCATCCTTCGGTTCCAGCAAGGCGGAGAAAAATCTTAGCAGCGCCTGGTTTTTGTCGGCCTCCAGGAACGCGCCGCGCCCCGACACCACGCAGGGGATGCTGTCGTGGTTCAGGCATTTTTCCATCTGTTCCAACTGCCGATGGGTGCGGCAGAGCACGGCGATTTCCGAGAAAGCGAACCGCGCCCGCTCCCCTTCCCGCGCTTCGGTCATGCCCAGGCCGCCCGCCATCCGGGCGATTTCCTTGGCGATCCAGATGTATTCCGCCCGCTCGTCCGGCGCGGAAGCCAGGCGGACAGCCGCCCCATGCGGCGCGGTCGGCAGCAGTTCCCGCCCGCCGCCGGGATTTTTGGCGATGGCCCGCAAGGCGCAGTCCAAAATCTCCGGCGTTGAGCGGTAATTCTGTTTCAGCCGGATACATTTTGTATTTGGCCAGACGGCCCGCAGGGCATCAAAGCAGGCGGCGTTCGCCCCGCGAAAGCCGTAAATGGATTGGTCAGGGTCGCCGATCACGAACAGGCGGTTTCCTTCGCTCCACTTTTGAACCAGCGCTTGCTGGATGGGATTGATGTCCTGGTATTCATCCACCAGCAGATAACGGAACATCTTCCTGTCCCGGACGGAGAGCGCCAGCGCTTCCGTCAGCGCGTCGTCCAGGTCGCGCAGGTTGCGCGCGTCCAGGCGCGCCTGGTACTGCTCCGCCAGCCCGGCGGGAAGTTCCGGAACCTCCAAGCCGTTTTTAAAGGAGGACAGCAGGGACAGCGCGGCGGCGGGGGACAGCTTTTCGTTCCGGTCTTTCAGGATCTCCGCCATGATCTCCTTCGCGGCCTCCCGCGAAACGAGCGTTTTTTCTTCCAATTTTTCTTCCAATAGAGATAAGCAGATCTGATGGAACGTGCCGACGGTCAGGCCCCGGCACGCTTTTTGGCCCAGCCGCTTTTCCAGGCGTTCCGTCATTTCGCGGGCGGCCTGGCGGGTGAAGGTGACGGCGGTGATTTCGTGCGGGGGTACGCCCTTTTCCTCAATCAGCCAGGCAATGCGGCTGACCAGCGTGCCGGTCTTGCCCGTGCCGGGGCCAGCGATGACCGCGACGGTTTCTTCTTCCGTGTGGATGGCTTCCTCCTGCTCAGGGTTGGGGACGAACTCCGTTTCCTTGGGGGCCGTGGCTTCCGTCGGTTTTTCTTCTTTTCGGGTAGGTTTCTTTTTCTTTTCGGGAAGGGAAGGCAGGCTCAGCAGGCTGGTCTGCCCCAGCAGCGTTTCCCTTTCCCCCGGCCTGAACACGGAAATCACGCCGTATTCCCCGTCGTAACCGCCCTGGCGGATGACCTGCCCTGCCCGCAGGCGCCTTACCGCTTCGCCCAGCAGGAACCCGCCCGCGCTTTCGATTTCCTCCGGCGTCCTTTCCTGCAGGATGCCGAACTCCGCCCCCAGCTTTTGCAGCAAATCAAAATACGCCGCCTGCGTTTTCTTGCTGGCCGCGGACACGCCCAGCGTTTCTCCGATCAACTCCGGCAGGGGGATCAGGCTTTCAAAGGGCTTTTCCATCGGCCCCGGGGCGCTTCTGTCTGCCAGCGCTTCCACCCGGTTCAGCACGCCGATGGTGATTTTCTTCCCGCACACCGGGCAGCGCCCGCCCAGCTTCGCCGTTTCCTCTGGCTCCAGGCAGCAGGAACAGGCGCGATGGCCGTCCAGGTGGTATTTCCCTTCCTCCGGGAAAAACTCGATGGTGCCTTCAAATCCCTCGCCCGTTTCCAGCGCCCTTTTGATCGCTGGATAGCTCATGCTGCAGGAAAGCAAATTCGCTTCCCGGCCCAGCTTCTGTGGAGAATGCGCGTCGGAATTGGATACCAGCAAATGCCCGTCCAAGGCGGAGAGCCGACGGTTCATCGGCGGGTCGGAGGAGAGCCCCGTTTCCAGCGCGTGAACATAGGGCGACAGGTCGCCAAAGCATTCCTCGATGGAATCGAACCCGGAGAACGCGCCGAACAGGGAAAAATGCGGCGTCCAGATATGGGCGGGAATGTAAATCGCTTCCGGGCAGCTTTCCAGCACGATCTCCAGTAAATCCCGGCTGTCCAGCCCCAGGATGGGGCGTCCGTCGCTGTGCAGGTTGCCGATGGCCTCCAGCCGGTGGGACAGCTTTTCCGCCCCTTCCAACCCCGGCAGGATGATCACATGGTGTACCTTCCGGGTTTTCCCATCGCGCTTATAGATGGTGCTGATCTCGCCCGTCACGATGAAGCGCGGCGTCCGCGCTCCGGGAATGCCGCAGGGCAGAGCGTATTCGTCCCTGAGGCGGTACAGCCCTTCCCCGTCCTCCATGAGCATTTCCTTTAATTCTTCCCGCCACTTGGGATGCGTGAAGTCTCCGGTGCCAACCAATCCGATGCCCTTATACCGCGCCCACAAATTCAGGTGCGGCGCGTCGCCCTCGCTGCTGGTGGCGCGGGAATATTTGGAATGAATGTGCAGATCGGCAATCTCCATTTCTCTTCCGTTCCTTCTCTTTGTATACGTTCGTATGATGTAACTATTCAGTCGCGTTCAGGAGAGTTCTAAGTTCAAAGACGTTTCATCCTGCATCGTGTAAACGGCAAACATACGTAACGATTATAACAAGCGAAAAGCTTAGAACTTCAAACTTGGAACTTAGAACTTTGCTCCTTTTGAATACGCCTGAACAATCGCCGTATGATACCAAAAACCGCCCCTCCCCGCAAGGAGAAAGGCGGAAAATGCCGTCAAACGCTGTCCCCTGCCGACAAGCCGCGCGGGCATTATATCAGCAGATTGTTCTCAATCAAAAGCTGCTGGGCTTCCACAGCCTCGGAGCCAAGCACCATGATTTCGTAGTAATTGTCATCCGAAGAAACGGTTCGGTACACCTGCCTGCCGCGGGCCAGAATGCCTTCCCGCTCCAGCAGCGAAAGAATCTCCCTGGCATTTTTTTCGCTGTGCGCCATATGGATCACTTTCCACTCTGCTCCCTGCGCCACAAAACCTTCCTCCGATCTTCCTGGAGAATCCGCCGTCCTTCCAGATTTTGAGGAAAGCACAGCGTTTTCGAGGGGTATTATAGCATGTAACTGGCAAAGATGCCACATGTTTTCCAAAAATAATTTTGAAAATTCTCCATCGGTTCCTTGTGTTTTTCAGCCGGTGCCCTGAATCTTCGGATGAAACTTTACATTTATAAATGCGCCTTATGGTTGAAATGAGGACAAAAATATGTTAAAATCAATCTGCCGCCGCGAACAGCGGTATATTTTGCTAAAGACGCCATGGCTTTCATGGCTGCGATACGAAGGGAGGCTCTCCTATGCCGCGCAAATTTCTTTTGATCCTGAGCGGAGCGCTTTTGCTGACGCTCGTTTTTGCCGTGCCCGCGTTGGCTGAAACCTACACGTTCGGCGACGTTCGCGCTTCCGTCGCCATCCCCGAAGAATTTGAGCAGGTGCTCACGCCCTACAACCTGGGCACGAACCGGGAATGGCTGGAAGAGCACGGCCTGGATCACGACGCGCTGTCCAACAGCTTTGACCAGGAAGGCATCCTGCTGATGGCTTATGACGAAGAGGAAGGCAGAACGCTGGTCATCACCGCGCTGCGGGATGTGGACGGTCAGACGTATTTTGACCTGAACAACCAGGACGAGGCGATGCGCAAGGAATTCCGCACTTCCCACACCAACGGCACCGCCTACGGCATCCTGGGCTATACCTACACCTCCGCCAAGTGGGCCAACTACGGCAAGAACGCCCTGCGCTTCCTGCAAACGGAATACACCCTGCGCCAGGAGGGGGAGCTCATCTGCGCGGGCTATCAGCGCCGCACCATCCGCAATGGCTACACCATCACGCTGGATATGCAGATTCGCGGCCGCACGCCCAAGGCGGCGGACAATACGCTGCTGGAAAAAGTGATGAAGACCTGGGAATTTACCGAAGTGCTGCCCATGCCCGCCCTGCCTATCAAGCTGTCGCTCACCAGCGCGCCGCCTGCCGAAACCAGTGAAGCCACCTTCACCATTAAGGGCACCACCGCCAAGAAGGCCAAGGTGACGGCGATGCTGTTCTCCCTGGGCACAGTTGGCGGGCAGACCTTTACCGATACCGCGAACAACAGCGGCAACTTTGCTATCAAGGTAACGCTGCCCAGCCAAGGCGTATATTCTCTTACGCTGACCGCCGAGCTGGAAGGCTCCATCACCGCCCAGCGGCTGTATTCCGTCACGTTCAAGCAGGGGATGCTTCCGGTGGAATTGCAGGTGACGCCCGGCGATTCCCTGGATGACGAGACCATTGTCTCCGGAACCACTGAATCGGGCACGAAGATTCAGCTTTCCGTGTCCGGCCCGGTGCCTTTCAACAAAACCGTCACCGGCAACAAGTTCAGCTTCAAGGTCGATACCCACGCGGAGGGCACCTACCAATTCGTGCTCACCGCGAGCAAGAAGGGGATGCGTGAGCGCACCTTCTCTTTCACCGGCACCCGCGCCTATACGGATTCCGAACGGGATGAAAAAATCCGCGGCAACGCGAAAAAAATGGCTTACGCCAACCTGTCCAAAACCGAAAACCAGGGCAAGAGCATCTGGGAAGAAGGCTATATTACCAGCATGACGCAGAGCATCAACGAATGGGTGGTCACGCTGGCCCTGACCAAATCCGGCAGCGCGTATAAAGATATTTGCTATCTGATTTGCCAGGAGCGGCCCAACTATCCCATGGAAACCAAGGTGAAAATTTACGGCACCGCGGCTGGCACTTATACTGTGCTCAGCGAAGACGGCAATGTGAAGAGCTATCCGCGCATCGACGTTTCCATCATCGACCCGGCGACCTGATTCTTCTTCTGAATATTTTCGAAAAGGGGCGGCGCAATGAAGTATTATCTGGCGGTTGACATTGGAGCCTCCAGCGGGCGGCACATCGTGGGCTGGAAGGAAAACGGGGAAGTGAAAACCCAGGAGGTTTATCGTTTCCCCAACGGCGTAACGGAACACGACGGGCATCTGACCTGGGATATCGGCGCTTTGGAGGGCCACGTAAAAGTGGGTATCGACGAGGCTTTGAAGCAGTATCCAGTGATCGAAAGCCTGTCCATCGACACCTGGGGCGTGGACTATGTGCTGATGGACGGCAGCAAGCCCATCCTTCCCTGCTACGCCTATCGGGACGGCAGGACGGAGACGGTGATTCCCAAGGTCCATGAGAAAATACCCTTTGCGGAATTGTATCGCCGCACGGGCATTCAGTTCCAGCCCTTCAATACGATTTATCAATTGTACGCGGATAAGCTGGCCGGGCGCTTGGACAATGCCTGCGGATTCCTGATGATTCCCGAATACCTGCTCTACAAGCTGTGCGGCGTAAAAAGCCACGAGTACACCAACGCCACCACGGGCGGCATGGTGAGCGCGGAAACGGGCGAATACGACGAGGAAATCATCCGCGCCCTGGATTTGCCCAAAGGATTTTTCAAGCCCCTGCAGCAGCCCGGCACCGTGATCGGGGAATACAAGGGCGTCAAGGTCATGCTCTGCGCTACCCACGACACGGGCAGCGCGGTGGAGGGCATTCCCATGGAAGGGAATGAACTCTATATTTCCTCCGGCACCTGGTCGCTGCTGGGCGTCAAAACGCCGAAGCCCCTGACCGATGAAAACAGCCAGGCCGCCAATTATTCCAACGAGGGCGGCGTGGGCTATAACCGCTACCAGAAAAACATCATGGGCATGTGGCTGGTGAACCGCCTGCGGGCGGAACTGTGTCCCGACAAGCCCTGGAACGAAATCACTGCCGAGGCGGAGGAAAAGCATTTCGACCACACCGTGGACGTGTACGACCCCATTTTCCTGGCCCCCGAAAGCATGAAGGCCGCGTTCGATGCGAAGCTGCCCCATCCGCCCAAGTGCGAAATGGGGTATTTCCGCTGCGCTTATCGCTCCCTGGCCCTGGGCTATAAGCAGGCCATTGAGGAAATCGAGCGCAACACCGGCAGAACCTACCACAAGCTGTACATCGTGGGCGGCGGAGCAAAGAACGCATTCCTGAACCGCCTCACGGAGGAAGCCACCGGAAAGCAAGTGATCGCCCTGCCCATCGAGGCAACGGCGCTTGGCAATTTGAAAATTCAAATGGAGGAGGATGCATGATGTTAGTTGAAACCAAAGCCCGTATCGGCGTGTTCGCCATCGCCCTGGGCGCGTATCTGCCCCAGTTTCCCAGCCTGGTGCCCGAATTCGAGGGCCAGTACAAAGAGTTCAAAAAGCTGATTCCCGATTCCGTCGACCTGATCGACGGCGGCATCGTGACCACCAAGGAGCAGTCCATGGCCGCGGGCGACAAATTCCGGGCGGCGGACGTGGACTTGGTCATTTTGCAGCTGCTCACCTACGCGACTTCCTATAATATGCTCCCCGCCGTTCGTGACCTGGACGTGCCCGTGGTGCTGGTGAACGTGCAGAAGATGCGCGCGCCGGACTATCCCAATACGGATAACGCCACCTGGCTTGGCACCCTGTACGCCTGCGGCGCGGTGGGCGAGATGGTGGCCGACCTGGAACGCGCTGGCAAGCGCCATGCCGTCATCACCGGCGTCGTCGAGGGCGGCGACCCCGAAGTGGAGCATGAAATTCTGGATTGGTGCAAGGCCGCGCAGGTGCGCCGCCGCTTCCGGGATACCAACATTGCCCAGATCGGCCGGCCCTATCCCGGCATGATGGATTTGTATATCGACGAAACCAACCTGTACCACCGCATGTGGCTGTACACCAAGCAGTTCGACTGGGAAAAGATGTGGGCCATCGCCGATAACATCACCGATGAAGACGCCATTCGCGTCAAGGCCCAGGATATCCTGGACACGTTTGACATTGAGGGCGGCGGCAGTGTCGAAAAGGTATGGGACATGGCGAAGTATGTGGTCGCCTTTGAGCAGTGGTGCAAGGACGAGCAGCTGGGCTTCGTGGCCTCCCATTATGACGGCTTCGCCCAGGGGGTGGCTGGCAAACTGGATTCCATGCTGATCCCCGCTTTCTCTATGCTGATCAAGCAGGGTACCGCCTGCGCCGTGGAGGGCGATATCAAAGTCGCCATGGCTATGGGTATTTTGAAGGTGATCGCGGGCACCGGCCAGCTTTCTGAAATGTACTCCATCGACTTTAACGAGGACATTTGCATCATCGGCCATTCCGGCTCCGGCGACGCGGACATCAGCCAGGCGAAGAAGCCCACCATGAAGATCGTGCCCGTGTTCCACGGCAAGACCGGCGG
>CADAKE010000030.1 GCA_902788445.1 uncultured Eubacteriales bacterium | reverse complement strand
CCTGCGGCAAAATAAGACACAATCTATAATCATTCGCCGCTTCCGGAACACATTTGTCCCGGGAGCTTTTTTGATACATACTGATTCCCCTGTCAATTCGTGAATTGAATTTTTCAATCAAACTGTAGGGGCGGATATCATCCGCCCGCGCAAAACAATGTCACGCTATCTATGAAAATGTTTATCGCTGCCAACTGTTTCTTTCGGGCGGATCATATCCGCCCCTACATCTGTCACGATTATTTTCAGTTTCGTGACTATTGTGCCATAGAAAAGCAATAAGCAATTTCCTGGGCAGAGCAATAAAAAAGCGCTGACTATTCCAGCGCCAGTTATTACCACTTAGAAGAAATTAGCGGAACGCGGTGAGCATACAATAATCGACCCAACCTAAAACAACAGTGGCCCAGCCCAAAGCGAACGTCAACATACTTTTCACCTCCTCCCACAAAAGAATCCCACGACTTGCGCTTTTGTATCCGACGCTATCAATCTTCTATCTCCTAACTCCTATCTCCTATCTGATTCGTGCTCTTTTAAGTGCGACTGAACAGATACCCCAAAGAAAAATATACTTTCATTCATTGCGGAATAGTCACAATCAATGCAGTATATGCATCAATCCCCGCCGAAATGTCCAGGATAATAACCGATATTGGTTAATACCATTATATACCAATATCGGTTATTATGTCAATAGCTTTTATCCGGCGCGGCGGGAGGGAGAAGGATGATTTCTTATGATCGTTTATGGGAAACGATGAGAAATCATGGCGTGACTCAATACGCGCTGATTCATACCTATCATATCAGTCCGGGACAGATTACCCGCTTAAAAAGAAATGAAAGCGTCAGCACGCATACAATTGATATGTTTTGTGAAATCCTCCATTGCAAAGTAGAAGACATTATGGAGTACAAACCATCAAACGATAAATTGTAAAAAACACTGTCATTCCGACCGCAGTGAAGCGCAGTCGGGACGACAGTGTTTGTTATTTGATCATATGATACAGTCTGTCAGGGTAAAACTGGAGAATCAAGTTTCTCCCCGCGCGATGCCCGCCGCTTTGAGCGCGGGCCGCACGGCGTGGTAAAAGATCGGGGCGGCGACCACGGCGGCCAGGGCGTTGATGAGGGAGGGAATCAGCTTGCTCATCATCGTCACGCCCACGGTGTCCAGCGGATAGCCGTAGACAAAGCGGTTGTAAATGTACGTTTTCAGCATGTACAGCGCCACATAGGTCAGCGCCCCGGCAATGCTGGCCAGCACCGTCCGGTCGAATTTCTCGCGCCGCTTTCCCGCGCTTTGCATGATCAGGCCGCACACCCAGGCCATGGCAAACTTGCTGACAAAGGTAATCAGCACATTGATAAAATCATAACCATTGAAGGCGTCGTAAAGCGCGGAACCCAGCCCGGCGGCGATTCCGCCCAGGCCCGGCCCCAGCAGCATCCCGCTCAGCAGACACACCGCGTTGGCAAAATGCACCTTGGAGCCCAGCAGCGGAAACCGGAACAGCGTGACCACATACACCATCGCCGCCAGCACGCCGACCAGCACGATGTTCAGCACCTTTGCGTCCTGCTTTTTCATCCTGTTTCATCTCCTTTGAAAACCTTTCCGGCCCCTTGACTGGAAAGTGGACTTAGTATATACTGAATCTGAATATAAGAAAAGTACCAGAACAGGAGAAAAACATAAAGCCAGATGAAACAGCAAAAACCGGCTTACCTGCAATTGTATGAAACCCTTCGGGAAAGAATCACCCGCGGCCTATGGGCCTACGGCGATCGCCTGCCCTCCCGGCGGCAGACGGCGCGTGAGGAAAACCTGAGCGTGATCACCGTGGAGCATAGCTATGAATTGCTCTGCCAGGAGGGCTACATCGAAGCCCGGCCCCGCAGCGGCTACTATGTGATTTACCGCCCGGCGGACGGCTTCGCGGAAGTGTCCCCCACATTGCCGCCGCCCGCTGCGCCTGTCCGCTATGTGTCCGAACAGGAGAACGCTTTTCCCTTTTCCGTGCTCGCCCGCACGATGCGGCGGGTCATGACGGAATACGGGGAGACGCTCCTGAGCAAATCGCCCAACACGGGCTGCGAAGTCCTGCGCCAGGCCATCTCCCGCTATCTTGCCCGCAACCGGGGAATGACTGCCGCTCCGGAGCAGATCGTGATCGGGTCGGGCGCGGAATACTTATATGGGCTGGTGGTGGAAATGCTGGGCAGGAACAGAGCCTACGCCATCGAAAGCCCTTCCTATGAAAAGATCGAGCAGGTCTACCGCGCGAAGGGCGTCCAATGCGACCTGCTGCCTTTAGGGCAGGATGGCATCCAGTCCACCGCGCTGTCCGCCACAAGCGCTTCCGTGCTGCACATCACGCCCTACCGCAGCTTTCCCAGCGGCGTCACCGCCAGCGCGTCCAAGCGGCGGGAGTATATTCATTGGGCGGAGGAGAGCGACCGCTTTATCGTCGAAGACGATTTCGAGTCGGAGTTCTCTTTGCTGCGCAAGCCGGAGGAAACGGTGTTTTCCCTGTCAAAAAAAGAAAACGTGATCTATCTGAACACGTTTTCCCGCACGGTTTCGCCCTCCATCCGCGTGGGCTACATGGTGCTGCCGCCGCGGCTGATCCCGCTGTTTTCCGCCACGGTGGGCTTCTATTCCTGCACCGTGCCCGCCTTTGAGCAGTATGTGCTTTCCGAACTCATGGACAACGGCGACTTTGAATATTGTCTGCCATCATTTGATGAATCGTCTCCCAGACGGGAAGGTGATCATGACAGCCATCTTCGTCTACTCCCTACTGCCTATTCCCTAATCCCTAATCCCTATTCCCTTGCCCATCCTCTTTTTCCTGCGCTCCTGGGCGGCTTCGTATTCCTGCTTTTCTTCCGCTGTTTCCGGCACGAAGGGCGGCACGGGCGTGGGGTGCTCGTCGTCGTCAATCGCCACGAACACGGCATAGGCCCGGTTCACCATCGCGCGCGTTCCGTCCAATTGCTCCACGAAGCTGTCCACCCGCACCTCCATGGACGTGCGGCCCGTCCACACCACGCAGGCCTCCTGCACCACGGTGTCGTTCAAATACGCAGGCGCAATAAAGGTCAGTGAATCCACGCACACGGTGGTCACGGCGCATTTCGCGTACCGCCGCGCCGCCACCGCGCCGATAATGTCGATCCACGCCATGATCTGCCCGCCGAACAGGCGGGGTTTTTTGTATCCGTTGCAGTGCTGGGGCAGAATAATCTGCACGCTGGTCGTTTTTTCGGTCATTGCGATTTCCTGTCTTTGACGCTGACGAACACGTTGTCGATCTCGCTCTCGTGGAGAGCGATCCGGCAGGTGTTGTTAAAGGAAGCGGTGATTTTCACGCGCAGCTTTTTGTAGGGCTGGTTGGTATTCGGGTCGATAATCAGGTTTTTGCTGATCTGTGAGACCGCGCAGTAATTGCTTGCGTCCAGCAGATTATACGTGCGATAATCCCTGGCCAGGTCGCCGGGATGGTAGATGGAAACGGTATTGTTCCCGGTGTTGATGGAAATCACCGCGCCTTCCCAGGCGTCCGGCCGCAGGTCGAGGTGATTGTAGCGCTCAACGAGCTTTCCGCTGGTTTCATCGTAGCGCATGGCCACGTTGCCCTGTTCGTCGTACATCAGTTCTTTCACGTTGTAGGCTTTCTTGCTCAGCCAGTCCGCCCGGTACACGATGGTATATCCCTGGGTGTCCTTTTCAAAGCTGTCAAAGCTGTTGTCCTCCTCGTCGGGGCCGTTCCAGCCCTTCAGGGCGATTTCGATATAGTTCAGCTTGGTTTGCTCGTTTGCCTTGTTGAACACTTCGTCAATGTGGAACGTCATGCGGATGTTGTATCTCACGTCGTCGGAATTAAACGTGACATCCGTATCGCCCCTGTTGTTTTTTACCGTGGCCTTGAGATAATGCTTCTGCGGATAGCGCTGCCAGATCGTCCGGCCGGAGTAATCCACCTGGGTCGTTTTGCCGGCCGTTTTTTCCTCCGCCTCCCACGCGAAGCCGTGGTTGACGCACCAATGATAGGCGTAGCTTCCCGTGGTGCCGGAGCCGACAAATTCCGCGTCCTTAAACGCATCCTCGGCGATATACTGCACGCTGTCGGGGAAAACGACCTTGTCCTTTTTTAGCCCGGCAAAGCTCAGGCTGTTGATGATCTTGAGGTCTGACGGCAGCGTCAGCGTATCCGCCCCGGCCTGGAAAGGAGCGCAAAGAAAAGCAAGAATGAGGAAGCCGCAAATCGCTGAACGGATCCGCATGGTTCATCCTCCCCTTTCATTCAATCGCGTTTATATTCAGGATACAGATTATCACAAACGGCAAAGATATTCAAGTATAAAAACGGCAGAACGCAAGGCTATCGCTTATTGCTTTTTTATGAAGAAATCATTACGCAATCAAGAAGCAAAACCACATTGTGTAGGGGCGGATATCATCCGCCCGAACGTTACATCAAATGAAGTATGACGTTTGACCGACAGAGCGGGCGGATGGTATCCGCCCCTACATTTTTCCGTGGTTTTACAGCGTGCTGATTTCGTAAGCGATTGCCCCGCGGCAGAACGCTGCCGGTGCCAAGCGGAATGGCAGCAAAATCCCGCGCTTTTTGCGCCCATAGCAATTTTCCATCTTTCACCGCGGGCGGAGATGTGGTATAATGATAAGGTAAAGAAATTTCTGGCAGCGGGTTCATAGGATGAACAAGCGCCGCTTTCCTCTCCGAACCGGAGAACCTGGTTTCCACGAACAGGCGAGGTGAACAAACATGCGGGAAAAAGAACCCGGTTCCTTCCGAAACAATAACCGATTATTTACCATCGTGCTGTGCGTTTTGGGGCTGCTGATCAATTTCCTGGGCGTCAGGATCGCCCTGACTTTTCACCTGCCGCTGTTTCTGGACAATATCGGCGGCGCGCTGACGGCGGCCATCGGCGGCTACATCCCCGCGATTACCGTGGGTTTCCTGACGAACCTCATCAACGGCATCGGAGACTACACCACCACCTATTACGGCTCGCTGACTGTGCTGATTGCCGTCAGCGCCGCCTATTTTGCCAGCAAGGGATATTTCGGGAAGCTGTCCCGCCTGCCCATTATCATCCTCACTTTCTCGCTCATCGGCGGCGGGCTGGGCTCTGTGCTCACGTGGTCGCTGTACGGGTTTGATTTTGGCACGGGCATTTCCGCGCCGCTGGCCCACCGCATTTTTGAATCCGGCCTGATGAACATGTTCTGGTCGCAGTTCACCGCCGATATGCTGATCGACCTGCTGGACAAAACCGTCACCGTGCTGATCGTGGCGCTGGCGCTGCGCCTGCTGCCCGAGGCAATCAAAAGCAAATGCTACTTTTCCGGCTGGCGCCAGACGCCGCTGAGCCGGACGCTCCAGAAGAAAAATAAAAAGCTGCGCCGGAAGATGTCCCTGAGCGCCAAGATCATTATCCTGGTAGCGGCGGGCATTATCATCATTGCCGTGGCCGTGACCGCCATCAGCTATATCCATTTCCGCGACGCGGCCATTGAGGAAAAGGTTTCCAAAGCAAACAGCCTGGTGCAGGTAGCCAAGAGCTACATCGACGCCGACCGGGTGGACGAATTCATCGAGCGGGGCGAAGCGGCGGACGGATACAGCGAAACCAAAGCGCGCCTGCAAACGCTGATGGAAACCTCCGACGACGTGTCCTATGTGTACGCTTACCGCATCCTGGCGGACGGCTGCCATGTGGTGTTCGACCCCGATACGGAAGAACTGCCGGGCATGAGCGCGGGCGAGATCGTCGCCTTTGACGAAGCGTTTGAGCAATACCTGCCCGCCCTGCTGGCGGGAGAGAAAATCGACCCGGTCATATCCAATGAAACCTACGGCTGGCTGCTCTCCATTTATGAGCCGGTGACGGACAGCCAGGGCGTTTGCCAGTGCTACGTGGCGGTGGACATGGACATGAGCAACATCGCCATCGACGGATACCAGTTCCTGGCCCGCGTGATTTCGCTGTTCCTGGGCTTCTTTGTGATGATCCTGACCGTCGCCATCTGGATGGCGGAATACAGCGTGGTGCTGCCGATCAACGCCATGGCGATGACCACCGCCCAGTATTCCTTTGAAACGGAAGAAGGGCGGCGGGAAGCCGTGAAGCAGATCAAGGGCCTGAATATCTCCACCGGCGACGAAATCGAGAACCTGTATAAGGCCGTGGTGAAATCCACCGAGGGCATCGTGAACAATATCGAGCAGGTGGAGAAGCAGAACGCGGTGATCAGCAAGCTGCAGAACGGCCTGATCCTGGTGCTGGCCGATTTGGTGGAAAGCCGCGACAAGTGCACCGGCGACCATGTGCGCAAAACCGCCGCCTACGCCGATGTGATCATGCGCCAGCTGAAAAAGGAAGGCGTCTATGCCGACCAGCTGACAGACAGCTACATGCAGGACGTGGTGAGTTCCGCGCCGCTGCACGATGTGGGAAAGATCATCGTGCCCGACTCCGTGCTGAATAAGCCGGGGCGGCTGACCGATGAGGAATTCAACACGATCAAGCGGCACACCACCTCCGGCAGCGAAATCATCTCCCGGGCCATCGACATGGTGTCCGAAGGCGACGAGGGCTTCCTGAAGGAAGCCAGGATTCTGGCGCTGTACCACCATGAGAAATGGAACGGCAAGGGCTATCCCCAGGGCCTGGCCGGAGAGGATATCCCGCTTTCCGCCCGGATCATGGCGGTGGCCGACGTGTTCGACGCGCTGGTGTCCCGCAGGAGCTATAAAGAGGGCCTGCCCATGGAGGAGGCCATGCGCATCATTCACGACGGCAGCGGCACGCATTTCGATCCCCAAATCGTGGCGGCGTTTGAGCACGCGCACGACGAGGTGGAACAGATCATGCTGAGCCATCTGGCGCAGGGAATCAGCTAACCCCCTAATCCCTATTCCCTAAGTAACCACGGATTAATTCATCGCACATAGAAATTATACAGTATATTGTAGGGGCGGATATTATCCGCCCGCATTGCAGAATTGCGACAACGCGGGGAAATGCAGAAACGTAATGATTTGCTCCACGGGCGGATGATATCCGCCCCTACACGTTGTTATTCCAACAAACGTATAGACATTAACATGATTGAATAGATCAGTTTTTACCTAACCCCCTACTACTCTCTCCGGGAGGGAAAAACCATGCAGGAGCGGGAAAATTCCCTGGTGAAATGGTTTGGCGAGCGGCGGATCGTGCGGCTGATGCTGCTGGCGGCGCTGCTGGCGCTGGGCGTGATTCATGTGGAATTCATCATCAATACGCTGCTGCTCCTGTGGCGGGTCGCCAACCCGCTGATCGCCGGCGCGGCGATTGCGTACATCCTGGAAATCATCATCAAGCGGCTGGAGAAGATCGTATTCCCCAACACGAAAAACCCGTGGCTGGATAAAAGCCGCCGCAGTATCTGCATCCTGCTGGCGTTCGCGCTGCTGGTTTCCCTGGTGGTGCTGCTGATCTTCACCGTCATTCCCGGCCTGGTGGACGCGTTCACCCTGCTGGGCCAGGAACTGCCCAATTATTTTGCGGACGCGAAGGCCTGGCTCATGGACGCCCTGCGCGGCGTGCCGGAGGTAACGGACGCCCTGAATGAACTGAACCTGGAATGGGATTCCATCCAGGAGCGCATCGTCAACTGGGCCATGAACGGCATGATCGAAGGGCAGCTTCTGTCCTCCACGGTCACGGTGATCGGCGCGGTGACGGGGGGCGTGGCCAATTCCATGATTTCCTGCATCTTCGCGCTTTTCCTCTTGGCGGGGAAGGAAACGCTGACCCGGCATTTCCACAGCGTGATGAACGTCGCCGTATCGGAGCGTGTCAACCAGCGGGTGCAGCATGTGCTGACCACCGCGAACCGATGCTTCTCCGGCTTCATCGTGGGGCAAAGCCTGAACGCCCTGATTTTGGGCATCCTCACGTGGCTCGGGATGCGCATTTTCCGCATGCCCTACGCCCTGATGGTGGGCGTGCTCAGCGGCACCACCTCCCTCATCCCGATCATCGGCGGCTACATCGGCGCGGCCCTGGGCACCTTCCTGGTGTTTACGGCAAGCCCGTCCACGGCGCTGTGGTTTCTGCTGTTCATTGTCACGCTGCAAACCGTTCATGGGAATACGCTCTATCCCCGATTGGTCGGCAATTCTGTGGGGCTGCCCAGCATGTGGGTATTGGCGGCCGTCTGCACGGGCGGCGGCCTGGGCGGCATCGGCGGCATGGTGCTGGCCGTGCCCAGCACTGCCACCGCTTATTCCCTGATCCGGGACTGGGTGCGGAAAAAAGAACGGGAAAACGGAACCGCGCAGGTTCCTGTGGAAACAAAAGAAGCCCCTCCCGTGACCCGAAACAAACGAAAGACCCCTTCCCGCGGAGCGTGAATCACGCTTCGCGTTTTTTATCATATTATTTCCTTCTTTTCAATCCAATGAAGAGTTTGTAACAATCTGGGAATTCCGCTTGACAAAATTCTGATTCGTGGTAGAATCACGAGCAGAAAGAGAAAGGAGGGAACTGCTATGACCAGCCGGAAACGCGCGTTTGCTTTGTTGCTCTGCATCGGCATGGCGCTGGTGCTGCTTGTTTCCTCCGCCTATCTGGTAAGCGCTGCCGGACACACCTGCGAAGACAGTCATTGCTGCGAAATCTGCCATGTGATGGTTCGCACGGAAGCGCTGCTTTCGGCCTTTGTTTTCTTTGCCGTCGTTCTGCTGCTGATCGCTTACCGCGCCGCTGGACCTCGGGAAGCCATTTCCGAAAGCATTGGCTGGATTTCTCTTCCCTTGACATTGGTAAGCCGGAAGGTACAATTAAACAATTGATTTTCTTTTGACGCAAGGAACGTGAAGTTGTCGAAAGAAAGCTTTGATTTGCATTCAGAGCGTTCTTTCCCCATTTTTCGTTGCCTTGTATTTTTCTGTCTTTAGATTGGAAAAATATAGAAAATCAATTGGAGGAACCGAATATGAAAAAATTTCTTGCTTTGACGCTGATCGTATCGCTCGCGCTGACCCTGTCCGCGTTTGCGCCGGCTTCCGCGGAGCAAAAGCAACTCAAAATAGTTACAACGATTTTCCCCATTTATGACTGGGTGCGCGAAATCACGGGAGAAAACGCGGAGGCCGATTTGACCCTGCTCCTGGATTCCGGCGTGGATTTGCACAATTATCAGCCCACGGTGCAGGACATCGTGAAGATTTCCCAGTGCGACTTGTTCATCTATGTGGGCGGCGAATCCGACGAATGGACGGAGGATGTGTTCGCTTCCGCGCAGAATCAGGATTTGAAAACCATCAGCCTGCTGGAAGCGCTCGGTGAGGACGTGAAGGAAGAAGAAACCGTGGAGGGCATGGAAGCCGAAGAAGAGGAAGAAGAAGGCGAGCCCGAAGCGGACGAGCACGTGTGGCTGAGCCTGCGCAACGCGCAGAAGCTGGTGCAGGCCATTGCCGACACGCTGTGCGAAATTGACCCGGCGAACGCGGAAACTTACCAGGCTAATGCCGAAAGCTATGTCCAAAAGCTGCAAGTCCTCGACCGGCAGTACGCCGACATGGTCAGCGCCGCCGCTTTCAAAACGATGCTGTTCGGCGACCGCTTCCCCTTCCGTTACCTGGCGGACGATTATGAACTGGCCTACTACGCCGCGTTCTCCGGCTGCTCCGCCGAAACGGAGGCCAGCTTCCAGACCATCCTGTTCCTGGCCCAGAAGGTGGACGAGCTGAAGCTCCCCGCCGTGCTGACCATTGAAAATGCCAAATCCCGGATGCCGGAAACCATCGTGGCGTCCACCGCCGAAAAGAACCAGAAAATCCTTTCCCTCAATTCCATGCAGGGAACCACCGCCCGGGACGTGCAGGCGGGCGTTACTTACCTTTCCATCATGGAAAACAACCTGAGCGTGCTGCGGGAAGCGCTGAACTGACAGTCATTGGCGTTTCCGGCGCTTGAATCAATCGAGGAGTATTTTTCTATGAACAAAGTTTTTTGTGTGGTCGTAATGTTTGCTTTGCTGCTGTCCCCGTTTGCCGCGCTTGCGCAGACGGCGGAAACTGTTGAAACGATAGACATTGACCTGTCTCAGATGAGCGGAACAGTAGCCTACGCGCAGGTGTATCAGATGATGTACGAACCGGAAGCATACGAAGGAAAAACCGTTCGCATGGCCGGGTATTTCGATGTGTTTGAAGATCAGGACACCGGCATCGTGTATACCTCCTGCATCATCCCGGACGCCGCTGCCTGCTGCGCCCAGGGACTTGAATTTGTGTGGGCGGGAGAGCACGCATGGCCGGAAGCGTATCCCGAGCCCGGCGCATTCCTGACGGTCACCGGCCGTTTTGAAACCTATCTGGAGGATGACTGGTTGTATATCCATCTGGTGGACGCGGACGTGGAATGGAGCAAATAAATGGAAAGCGTATCTGTTCAGTCGTATTCCGAAGCAGCGCAGTTCTAAGTTCCAAGTTCCAAGTTCTAAGCTATTGGCTTGTTATAATCGGACGATATATTTGCCATTTACACTATGCTTGCCGGTATATCTTAGAACTTGGAACTTAGAACTTAGAACTCTCCTGACCGCGACTCAATCGTTACAAAACAAGAGGTGATACCATGCCGCAGTTAACGGCAGCGCAATTATCCCTGGGGTATGAGGGACACACGGTACTGTCCGATTTGAATTTCTCCGTGAACGCCGGGGATTACCTGTGCATCGTGGGCGAAAACGGCTCGGGCAAATCCACGCTGATGAAAACCATCCTGGGCCTGCAAAAGCCGCTGGGCGGAACGGTTGCGTTCGGCGATGGGATGAAAGCCAACGAGGTCGGCTACCTGCCCCAGCAGACCGCCGCGCAAAAGGATTTCCCGGCGACGGTATGGGAGATCGTCCTCTCCGGCTGCCAGGCGCGGGCAGGGATGCGGCCTTTCTACACCCGGGAAGAAAAACAGTTGGCCCGGACCAACATGGAAAAGATGGGCATCACCCAGTTTGCTTCCCGGTGCTACCGCGAATTGTCCGGCGGGCAGCAGCAGCGGGTGCTGCTGGCCCGGGCGCTTTGCGCCACGCAGAAGCTGCTGCTGCTGGACGAGCCTGTGTCCGGCCTCGACCCCAAGGTGACGCTGGAAATGTATGAACTGATCGAGCGGCTGAACCGGGACGAGGGCGTGACCATCATCATGATTTCCCACGACATCAGCGCCGCCGTGCGCTATGCCAGCCACATCCTGCACGTAGGTCATGAGGTGTTTTTCGGCCCGGTGGCGGAATACAAGGAAAGCGCCGCGGCCCGGCGGTTCCTGGCGCTGGAAGGAGGGGAGCAAAATGCTTGACCAGCTGCGTCTGTACCTGAGTATGCCCTTCGTCCAATACGCGCTGATTGTGGGCGTGCTGATCGCGCTGTGCTCCTCTCTGCTGGGCGTGACGCTGGTGCTGAAGCGCTTTTCCTTCATCGGCGACGGCCTGTCCCACGTGGCGTTCGGGGCCATGGCCATTGCGGGCGTGCTGCACCTGACGGATGAAATGCTTTTCGTGCTGCCGGTAACGGTGCTCTGCGCCGTGCTGCTCCTGCGCACCGGGGCGAACACGAAGATCAAGGGCGACGCCTCCGTAGCCATGGTGTCCGTGGCGTCGCTGGCGATGGGCTATCTGCTGCTGAACCTGTTTTCCACCTCCACCAACCTGTCCGGCGATGTGTGCTCCACCCTGTTTGGCTCCACCTCCATCCTCACCCTGCGTGTCAGCGAGGTGTGGCTGTGCGTGGGCCTGTCCATCGCGGTGGTGGTGATCTTCCTGCTGTTTTACAACAAGATTTTCGCCGTCACCTTCGACGAGGATTTCTCCCGCGCCGCGGGCGTGCGGGCGGAGGCCTACAACCTGCTCATTGCTGTGGTGGTCGCAGTGATCATTGTGCTGGCGATGAACCTGGTGGGGTCGCTGCTCATTTCCGCGCTGATCATCTTCCCCGCCATGAGCGCCATGCGGCTCTTCCGCAGCTTCAAGGGCGTTACGATCTGTTCGGCAGCGCTGTCCGTCAGCTGCGCGCTGATCGGCATTTTGGTGTCCATCCTCGGCAGCACCCCCGTCGGCTCCACCATCGTGGCGGTTGATCTGGCCGCGTTCCTGATTTTTTCCCTCCTGGCTCGGCTGGGCGTAAACCGCAGAAAGGCGTGATCAAATGATGAAACTGAAGAAAAAGAATGTTTTGCTGGGCATCCTGCTGCTGACTGTTCTCCTCTGTTCCGCCTGCTCCGGCGGGAGCAGCGCTTCCGGCAGCGCCCAAGTGAAAACGACGGAAGAAATCCCCGTGGTGATCAACCAGGCGGAATACGTGCTGTACCAGAATATTTTCTACAATGATTACGGCCCGCAGTACGAGAATACGCCCGTCAATAAAAACGGCGTGTTCGCCGTCCTTCAGGATGGTTTTTCCGACAAAACCCGCTATTATGTCTGGGGCTACCTGGACAACACCCAGTGCTGCGACTGGCAGTGGGAAATTGTGCCCACGGACACGAAGAATCTTCCCGCTCCCGGCTCGCTGGTCAGCGTGACGGGCACCTTCGTGAAAAACGAAAATGAAGCCCTCGACGGCTATTGGATCAAGGACGCCGAAATCACCACGATCAATGCCTACGCCGGACCGACCGCGGACCTGCATATGCAGGCCATGAGCGACACGCTGGAGCGGGTGCAGGTGCTCAACATTCTGTACCGGTCGGACGTCTTTGAGGGCAAAACCTTCACCGCCTATGGCCGCATCAGCGCGCCGAACGTGATGCAGGACCCCTACTACGACGGCTCCTGGGAGATCTCCTTCACCTCCACGGACGATACCAGCAAGCTCGCCATCGGCACCAACGTGCGGCTGACCGGCAAGGTAACAGCCGGTACGCTGGGAGAGAGCAAGGTAACGGTTCAGCAGTAAGCCGATGCCAAACGCTCCATATGAAAAGCCCCCGCCTTTCACATCAAGGCGAGGGCCATTTTCATTTCTGTTCAGAATCAGAAATCGGATACCTGATAGCTTTCCAGCTTGCCGGTGCCATAGCGGCTGTAAACGGCGGTGATGGAGCGGTTGTTGGAATACACTTCGGTGATATCGCTGAGATACCATTTGCCAAACTCGCTGATCTGGAACCGCACGGTCGCGGTGCCGGTGCGCGTGCCGAAGAAATGGCTTTCAGGAATCTGCTTGATGATGCTCACGATTTTCCCGCTGCGGTCATACAGCACCGTGAAGCCGTTCTGCTCGGTGATGTACGCCAGGTTGGGCGAGCCGTCGGACCCGCCGGTCTGCTTCTGATACGACACGACGTAGCCCGTCTGCTTGACCAGCTTGTATCCGTTTGGCACATGAATGTCCGTACAGTTCAGATCGTCGGAATACTCCTTGATCACCTTGCCGGTCGTGATCTCCTGCAATTCCCAATGGGGCAGGACGATCTTGATGAACGCTCCGGGATTGCTTTGCTGCTTGACGACGTTCGTCGCCCATTCGATATAGGAGTCATACGCGCCCCACACGATTTCCTGGCGCGGCCCCTGCTCCACGACCTGATAGTTTCCGATCCACTGGGTGCCGATCTGATACTTATGGCCTTCAGTGGAAACCACGGCTTTCTGGCCGCCATTGTATTTTTCCGGCGTCAGCTGCTCCGGCTTCTCATCCTTGCCCATCCAGTTGGCCCAGATTCGGTCCACCGGCTTGCTCAGGAACAGCGTAATGGATTTTCCGTTCGTCTCCTTCACGGGCGACAGCTCCGCGAAGGAATAGATCGACGGCGGGTCCGGCAAATCCTTAAATTCGGAAATATGCTCGGGGATGCGGTAGGGCGGGAGCGTTTCCGTCGTGTCCTTGTCCGCCGAACTGGAACCCACGTCAACGCCGAACACCTTCACATCCGGCTGATAGCTGGTCACATACTGGATTTTGCCGTTGCGGCTGTAAATCACAATGTACCCCTTCTGCACCGTGATATACGCCAGGTTGGGCGACCCGTCGGAGCCGTTGGAGCCGTAGCGCCAGGATACGGCAAAGCCGTCCACCTTCTGCAGGCCGAAGCCGTCCGGCACGTCGATGTCGGTGCAGTTGTGGCTGTCGCTGTATTCGCTGAAAACCACCTCGTCAGAGATGCGGTACAGCACCCACCGGGGCAGCACGACCGTAATGTTATCCCCTTCCAAGGCGCTGTTCTGCGCCTGAATGGTGCGCCAGTTGATCTGGGATTCCAGCGCGCCGAACTCGATGATATACCGCTTGGAGGTTTCCAGCTTATACAGGTTCGCGGTGCTTTCGGGCGGCATCGCGCCGACCTGGTATGTGTGTCGTTTGGTGTAAACCGTCGCTTTCAGATTTTCATCCAGGAGCAATTCCTCGGGCTTTTCATCCTTGCCCATCCAATTGGCCCACAGCCTGTCGACAGGCTCGCTGAGCGTCACGGTGACGCGGCCCAGCTCGTCCGGCACGGACGCGCGCAGCTCGGCAAAAATGCTCAGATCGGGAAAATCAGAAACATTGTCCTGCGAGACAATTTCCTCCAGTCCAATTGATCCGGCAAATGCCGCGGAAGCTGAGCACACCAAGGCCAACGCCAACAGGATGACAATTGTTCTCTTCATGGTGTTTCCCCTCCTTTGTAATAGGCGTTTGGCTTTTCATCAGAAAATGGATGCCTCTGGGATTAATAGTCGTCCAGATAGCTGCCGCCGCCGCTTCCCGAGCTGCTTGTGCCGGAGCCGCTTCCGGAATAACTGGTGTCAGGCTCGGTAAGGAATTCGCTGGCCCGGTAGTAGGACAGCTTGCCGTTGCCGGTGCGGTTGAAATACGCGCTGATATAGGAGCCGTCCTCATATACTTCCGTGATCTCGCGGATGTACCAGCCGGTGTTGCAGGGCTCGAACTTGATGGTCGCGGTGCCCAGATCCTGTTCAAAGAATTCCGTGTCATACATCGTCAGATAGAACCACTGGATCTTGCCGTTGCGGCCATAGGCCACGGTCCATTGATCGCCGTCGATCGTCTGGTCGGACAGGTAGGCGACGGTGTAGCGGCCGTCGGACGTGCCGTCAGAGGCGGCGTAGGTGGGATGCCAGGCGGTCACATAGCCGTTCACGCGGTACAGCTTGAAGCCGGAAGGCACCGTGATATTTCTTACATTGGTGTTGTACTTGTAGCGGGACAGGATGCAGAACTTGCCGTCCTCCAGCGTCTTGACCACGGCGTAGAACGGTTCTTCCACCTTCACGCAGTAGTAGTTTTGCAGATCCGCCCGGTTGCCGTACTTGTCGTAATGGGATTTGCCCAGTTCATCGGTCGCCGCCTGGGCCTCCTGCTCCGATTTCTTTTTCAGCGCTTCGATATTCGCGGCGATCTGGGCCGATGTGGATGTGGCGCTGAAAACAACCTCGTGCTCTTCAAATTTTACCTTGTCCGGCTGGTCGTTGAACAGCAAGCCTTTTACTTCATTCATCGCGGAATCATTATGCTGGTAAGCTACCGTTTGATCTGTGGCTTTGCTGCTGGCCTCGTACATCGTGTCTCTCTGGGCCATCACGTCGCCGACCTGTATCGTCTCATCGCCGACTTCCACATCGTAGATTTTTTTCCCTTCCTCTATATCAGAAGTCCGAATCTCCGTGCGGTGATTATAATCGTCGGTTGCCGCGCTGTTCGTTGTATACGTTTCATAAGCGTAGGCGTTCGTCCAGTGCGCGCCGACCTGGTATTTGTGGCCCGTGGTGTCCAGGTAAGCGATCAGTTCGTCGTTTACCTCCAGCTCCTCCTCGTGCTCATTGTTGTATTCCAGCCAATTCGCGCGCAGGTTGTCCACCGGCCTGTCCAGCATAATGGTCACGATCTCGTCGATCTGCTTAGTGCGCATCGCCGCGAAATCGCTCAGCCTCGGCATATAGGGCAGGCCGTCCAGCTCATTGATGTTTTTCGGTATATAATACGCCAGCGCCGGAGTCAAAACGCTGACCAGGCACAATGCAAGAGTCAATGCAATAACTCTTTTCATAGCTCTCTCTCCTTGGCAGTGAAGATGGCGGTTTCATCTTCAAATGGATTTCTTCATAAGGATTTACGTGTACTATCATACTGTATTTTTGCAAAAATGTCAAGAATTTATAAAGGAAATATTAAGAAAAAAATACGAATCATAAAATAAATTCCAAATTTATGTCAGAATAAGAAAGAAATTGTAAAAGCACGCAGGCCATATTATTACGAATCTGTTATTGATTCGTCCTCCAGGAGGGCCATATTTCATCCGCGAGGCCATAGCTTTCCGCGTTGACCAGCTTTCCGCTGCCGGTTTTGCTGTAATAAGCGGTCAGGGAGGAGCCGTCCTCATACATTTCCGTCACCTGGCGGCAGTGCCATTCGCCGTTGCTTTTTTCATAACGCACCATCGCGGTAGCCGGACCAAGGCCGAAGTATTCCGTGTCTTCCACAAATCTGTAAAAATACTGCACATTGCCTGTGCGGTCATAAACCACGTGCCAGCCCTTTTGGAGCGTTAGGTACGCTTCATTGGGCCCGCCGTCCGTGGGAATAAACTCCTGCCGCCAGGCATACGCCCTTCCGTCGACGGCCACGATCACGGCGTCCTCCGGCTTTTCAATATACTTCACGGGGAAGTCCTGGTCGTAGGAGGTGAGCACGCAGTAGGAGCCGTCGCTGTACACCCGGCGCACTTCCCAGCGCGGCCTGTCCACAGAGACACAGGGGCAGTATGTGTTCACATACCTGCCTGCGTTCTCCTTCGCTGCCTTGATCTGGGCTTCGCTTGCGCCAAAGGGAATGCTGACCCTGGAATTTAAATTGATCAGGCGGTTGTATGTGACGTTCGGCGCTGCGCCGGGCTGGTATTTATGGCCCGCCAGGCTGAAACCGGCTTTCAGTTCCTCGTCGATTTCCAGCCGCTGGGGTTCCTCGTCCTTCCCCATCCAGTTCACGTACAGTTCGTCCACCGGCTCGTTCAGCTGCACCGTCATGGTCAGCCCGTCCTCATCCGGCCACGCGCGCAGAACAACAAAATAATCCGGCCTGGGATTCGGCGGGAGATTGCTGTAATCCCAGATGGTTTCCGGCAGATAAATCCAGGCGTGGGCGGGAAAAGCGGCGAACAATAAACAAAGCGCCAAAGCGATGAAAAGACTCTTTTTCATCACGGAAACCTCCTTCAAGGTTCGTGCGGACGAACAATCCAGTTCATCCTGCATCCTATGATATATTGTTTGTTTCAATTTGTCAAGAAAATATGACGAAATATTACAAAAATATGAAGCATTTTCTCCGTTCTTGTAATATGATTTTCTATATAGAAAAAGCCCGCGGTCAATTCTCTGCTGACCGCGGGCGACCATTGTGTTTTCTTGTAACTGATCCGTCGCACTTCAAAAGAGCACGATTGATCAGATAGGAGTTAGGAGTTAGAAGATTGACAGCGCCGGATAGAAAAGCGCAAGTCGATGCAGCTAATAAAACGCATAGTCATTCTTTCATCTCCTATCTCCTCTCTCCTAACTCCTCTCTGGCATGGAGTTCTTATGCGATAAGAGACTGAACAATTACGTTCTCTTTATACTTTTTCCAGCGCCTGGGCGATATCGTCGATCAAATCCTGCGCGTTTTCCAGGCCGCAGCTCATGCGCACCAGTCCGGCGGGCACGCCGGCGGCCTTGAGCTGTTCGTCGGTCATTTGCCGGTGGGTGGTGGTAGCGGGGTTCAGGCAGCAGGTGCGCGCGTCGGCCACGTGGGTTTCGATGGCGGCGAGGCGCAGGCTGTTCATGAACGCGGAAGCGGCTTCCCGTCCGCCGTTGAGTTCAAAGCTGACCACGCCGCAGGAGCCATGGGGCAGATACTTTTTCGCCCGCTCGTGGTACTTGTCCCCCGGCAGGCCGCAATAACTGACGCGGCTGACCTTGGGATGCTTCTGCAAAAACTCCGCCACGGCCTGGCCGTTCTCACAGTGCCGCGCCATGCGCACGTGCAGGCTTTCCAGGCCCATGTTCAGATAGAAAGCGTTCTGCGGGGACTGGATAGAGCCAAAGTCCCGCATCAGCTGGGCGGTGCATTTGGTGATGAACGCGCCTTCCTTGCCGAATTTCTCCGCGTAGGTGATACCGTGATAGCTGTCGTCCGGCGTGCACAGGCCGGGGAACTTCTCCGCGTGCGCCATCCAGTCGAACTTCCCGCTGTCCACAATCGCGCCGCCCACGCCCACGCCGTGGCCGTCCATGTATTTGGTGGTGGAGTGGGTCACGATGTCCGCGCCCCATTCAAAGGGACGGCAGTTGATGGGCGTTGCGAAGGTGTTGTCGATGATCAGCGGCACGCCGTGGGCGTGGGCCGCTTTGGCGAACTGCTCAATGTCCAGCACGGTCAGGGCGGGGTTGGCGATGGTTTCGCCAAACACCAGCTTGGTATTGGGCCGGAACGCGGCGTTCAGTTCCTCGTCCGTGCAGTCCGGGGAGACGAAGGTGGTTTCGATGCCCATCTTCGCCATGGTCACGCTGATCAGGTTGAACGTGCCGCCGTAAATGCTGGATGAGGCCACGATGTGATCCCCGCAGGAGGCCAGGTTGAACATAGCGAAAAAGTTCGCCGCCTGGCCGGAGGAGGTGAGCATCGCCGCCGTGCCGCCCTCCAGTTCGGCGATCTTCGCGGCTACATAATCATTGGTGGGGTTTTGCAGGCGGGTGTAAAAATATCCGCTGGCTTCCAGGTCAAACAGCTTCCCCATGTCCTCCCCCGTCGCGTATTTGAACGTGGTAGACTGCACGATGGGAATCTGCCGCGGCTCGCCGTTCCCCGGCGTGTACCCGCCCTGGACGCACTTTGTTTCAATCCGGTAATCGCTCATATGAAAAGCCCCCTTCACAGTAAAAACAAGACTTACAACATCCCCATGATATTCAAAAGAACAACCCCTGTCAAGCGCGATACAGAAGAAAGACAAGCTAAAATTCCTTGATTGTTTTGGAATTATTCTAACCATTATATTCATCTTTATTTCTTTTTAAGATTTATCGTTGACTCACGATGGAACTCATGTTATTATGTTTCTGACCTATAAAGAGTGCGTGAGAGACAAGCTCTGTGACCGCACGACAACCTGCCGTACTGGTAAGGTGCCAAAGCTTGACCGATAGGATAGAACCTGTTTTTAACAGCCCTGTCGGAACGATGGGGCTGTTTTTTCGCTCTTTATGGGATGAACAATAAGGAGCGATCAACATGATAAACACAAACAGCAAGGAACCTAAAACTGCCAACAAAACTGATACGCCTTTCACTGTATTTCACATACCCCATGATGGAACGCAATTTCCGGAGGAACTGATGGCTTCGGTTTGCATACCTCGGGATTTGTTTCAAGCTTATCATGAGAAAATGCGGGACAAAGATGTGACGCAATTGATCCCGAATGACTATCAACGGGAGGAAATGGTCTGTTTCTTCCCGGTAAGCCGTCTGCTGTGTGATGTGGAGCGATTTATCGGTCCACACGAAATAATGGAACAATTCGGTATGGGTTTTTGTTATGAAAAAGCATTCGATGGAAGAATCATCAAACATGTAACTGATGAACAAAAAGTTTTGTCTCGAGCATACTACGATCGTCATCATGATCAAATCAACCATTTATGCAATCCTCACAAAAACATTTTGTTCCTGGATTTGCACAGCTATTCCACGGATATCATCCCGGATATTTTTCTTCAACCTAACAGGCCCTTGCCGGATTTGTGTATTGGCACTGATGAACGCTTTACTCCACCGCGCCTTACGCACATCGTCCGACAAACATTTCAGAAAGCCGGGTTGACTGTAACAGAAAACTATCCCTACCGCGGATGTTATATTCCAGAAGCTGTGATGAATGGTGAATACCGCGGCAGCTTTAGAACGATCATGCTTGAATTTCATCGCCGGGCATATTTGAATGAACAAGGCGATTTGATACCGGAAAAAATCACTGCAATTCGGGATGCGATGAACAGTTTTCTCGATTTTGAACAACATGAACCATACGATAATGCTTCATTAAAAATACAAGACGTACATAGGAATGAATAATTGTTAAGAACAAAGAAGAACAATGCTAAAAAGCCTTCCTCTCACAGGACAATATCGTCAACTTAGGCAAATCACTTTCCAACATCAACCAAGTAGCATATTTGTCAATCAACTGCAATTGTCATTCTGAGCGCGTCCAGCCGCGAAAAATCTCTCTCTGCGGTTAGTGCATATCATGAATAAAAGACGTACCCAAAAGCCTTCCCCTGGCAGGGCACTGTCATCAATTTAAGAAAACACTTTCCAATATGAACCAAGTAACATTTTTCAACCATCCCCCATTGTCATCCCGACCGAAGCGGAGGCGAGAGCCGCAGCGTAGTGGAGGGATCTGAAAGCTGAATACTATATTGCTTGATTGATGGCGTTACTCACAGGTCCCTCCACTACGCTGCGGCTCTCGCCTCCGCTCCGGTCGGGATGACAGTGTTCGTTGTTCGTTATAAGTCTCTTGGTTGGTATTGTTCCGCCTTAAGTTGACGACATTGTCTGCAAGGAGAGGGCTTTTAGCAATCTTTCTTACAAAGTAAAATACAAAAGAAGCCGTTCGTGTAGAACAGCTTCTATTGGAATCCGGCGGCGACCTACTCTTCCGGGCCGTGTCCAGCCAAGTACCATCGGCGCTGAAAGGCTTAACTTCTGTGTTCGGTAT
>CADAKE010000029.1 GCA_902788445.1 uncultured Eubacteriales bacterium | reverse complement strand
GCCGCCCTTCATGGCCTATCTTCTTTTGATGCACTTCTGTCCATTTTCTCCGATACTGCTTTTCAAACTGCCTTATCTTGGCGCGACTGAACAATTACCTTTCTTGAAAGCAACTGGACTGATCAGTTATATCGAAAGCCAAATAGAACTTTTGCCTATTGCCTAATGCCTATTGCCTTTAATAACTTAAAGTGTCCTTTTTATTTTGCAACCCCTATTCCCCATGCGCTATCCCGTCCCGCCAATGCCGGTAGCAAAGGCCGATATAGCGGATCTCGTTCTGGTTGTCGATCAGCACCTGCGCGCCCTGCTTGATGACGCGGCCTTTGCCGTCCACGCGGGTGTTCATGGTGGCCTTTTTTCCGCACCAGCACAGCGACCCGGTGACTTCCTGAATGTCCTCCGCCAGGCGCAGCAGCGCCGCCGAGCCGGGAAAGAACTGGCCCATGAAGTCGGTTTTCAGGCCGTAGCAGAAGATTTCCAATTCGTCGGCCATGTCGGCCATTTCCTGCACCTGGTCTTCCGTTAAGAACTGCGCCTCGTCCACAAACACATACTGGAAGTCCGAATGCGCGTGCTGCACGGCCAGCCAGTTCACCTGCTCCCGAAAGCTGTTGCCGGGTTCCAGTACAAGGTCAGCCTCCGCCTGGAGCCCCACGCGGGAATACACCGTGTTCACGGAAACGCGCGTGTCCACGGCGGGCTTCACCAGCGCCACCTTTAAGCCCAATTGCAGATAATTGTACCGCTGCATGAGCAATTGCGCCGTTTTGCTGGAGCCCATCACGCCATGATAAAAATGCAGCATTACAGTTCCCGCCGCCCTTCCATGGCCTTGGCGAGCGTCACCTCGTCGGCGTATTCCAAGTCGCTGCCCACGGGCACGCCGTAGGAAATGCGGCTCACCTTCACGCCCAGGGGCTTGATGAGCCGAGCCAGGTAGGCCGCGGTTGCTTCGCCCTCGATGTCCGGGTTGGTGGCCAGGATCACTTCCTCCACTTCCTCCGTGGACAGCCGCTGCAGCAGTTCCTTGATGCGGATATCGTCCGGGCCGACGCCGTTCATGGGCGACAGCGTGCCGCCCAGCACGTGGTAGAGGCCCTTGAAATCCCGCATCCGTTCCACCGCCGCCACGTCCCGCGCGTCGCGCACCACGCAGATTTGGCCGTTGTGGCGCTCTTCATTCAGGCAGATGGGGCAAAATTCCTCTTGGGTATAATTGCCGCAACGGGCGCAAAAACGAAGGGCCTTCCGCCCCTGCCACAGGGCGGCGGCCAGTTCCTTCACATCGTCCAGCGGCATCCCGGCGATATAGTACGCCAGGCGCTGGGCGCTCTTTTGCCCGATGCCCGGCAGGCGCGATAATTGCAGCGCCATCCGGGCGATGGGATCATTCGCTTCCGCCATGTCAGAACATCCTGCCCATGCCGGCGGGCGCCATCTTTTCCATGGTCTCCTCGCGGACTTTTTCGCCCTCGCGCAGCGCTTCGTTCACGGCGGCCAGGATCATGTCCTGGAGCATGTCCACGTCGTCGGGATCGACGGCTTCGGGCTTGATGGTCAGTTCCAGCAGTTCGCGCTTGCCGGATACCTTGCAGGTCACCATCCCGCCGCCCGCGCTGGCTTCATACACCTTTTCGTCCAGTTCCTCCTGGGCCTTGGTCATCTGCTCCTGCATTTTCTGCGCCTGGCGCATGAGCTGCTGAATATTGGGGCCGCCGCCGAAACCGGCGAATTGATTCCGAGCCATAATGTTTTCCTCCTTCAATTCCGATGCTCTTATGAGCAATTGTTTTCACGATATGCATTATACCACGGGGAACCGATTTCTGTAAAGCAAAAGAAAGCATGGAAAAAGGCAGGGCATTTTGCCGCTGCCTTTTTGCTGCCGCTTATTTCTTCCGCAGCACGATTTCGTTTTTGTTTTTGAAAATATGATCGGCGGGAATCACGCCGCGGACGCAGGACGTGGGATACACGCTGGCCCTCGGTCCCAGCACGGTGCCGGGGTTGAGCACGCTGTTGCAGCCGACCTCCACTAAGTCGCCCACCATCGCGCCAAACTTCTTCCGCCCAGTGGCGATTTCCTCTTTGCCGTCCTTGACCACGACCAGTGTCTTATCGCTCTTGACGTTGGAAGTCACGCTGCCCGCGCCCATGTGGCTCTTGTAGCCCATCACGGAATCGCCCACGTAATTGAAGTGGGGCACCTGCACGCCGTCAAACAGGATGGCGTTTTTGATTTCCACGGAGTTGCCCACCACCGCGCCGTCGCCCACCAGCGCGCTGCCGCGAATGAACGCGCAGTGGCGCACCTCGGTCTTATGCCCGATGATGCAGGGCGGATTCAGCAGGGCGGAGGGGTACACCGTAGCGTCCTTCGCCACCCAAACGCCGGGCTTCACTTCGTCGTATTCATCCTTGGGCAGCGTCGGCCCCAGCGCCAGAATAAAGTCCTTGATCCCGTCCAGCGCCTCCCAGGGGTATTCCGTCTTTTCCAGCAGCGGCGCGGCGAGGGTGTGGGAAAGGTCGTATAGGTCTTTGGTCTTATACATCTTTCTATCCTCTATTCTCATAATATGTTTAGGCATTAGGCAATAGGCATTCGGTAAAAACTGATCTATTCAATCAAAATCATTACGTTTCGCTGCATTTCCCCGCGTTGTTGTAATTCTGCAATTCGGGCGGATAATATCCGCCCCTACAATATATTGTATCATTTCTATGTGCAATGAATGAATCAGTGGTCACTTAGGCATTAGTTAAAGTTACTCAGGCGCGAAGCGCCACCTATTGCCTACTGCCTAATGCCTATTGCCTACTCTATCACAAGCCCTTCATTCTTCATCACGTCCACGATCTGATCCACGTACTTCTGGCAGGTTTCCTTATCGCTGGCTTCCACCATCACGCGGACGACGGGCTCGGTGCCGCTCTTGCGCAGCAGGGCGCGGCCGTTGCCTTCCAGTTCCTTCTGCACCTGCTCGTACATCGCCTTCACGGCAGGATGGTTGATCGTGCCGTCCTTGTCGAACACGCGCACGTTCTTGAGCACCTTGGGGAACATGGTCACGGGCTCCGCCAGCTTGGACAGCGGCAGCTTCTGATCCAGCATAGCCTGCATCAGCTTGATGGAGGTCAGCACGCCGTCGCCGGTGGTGGCGTACTTGGCGAAAATGATGTGGCCGCTTTCCTCGCCGCCCAGCAGATGGCCGCCCTGGCGCATACATTCGTACACGAAGCGGTCGCCCACCTGGGTCTGCATCCAGTCGATGCCCGCGTCCTTGAGGGCCTTGGTGAAGCCGTAGTTGCTCATGATGGTGCTGACCACGGTGTTGGTGGTCAGCTTATCGCGCTTCTTCATGTAGGTGCCGTAGATGTAGAGGATCAGGTCGCCGTCGATCAGGTTGCCCTTTTCGTCCACGGCCAGGCAGCGGTCAGCGTCGCCGTCGTATGCAAAGCCCACGTCCAGGTGGTTCTCCACCACGTATTTTTGCAGGCCCTCGATGTGGGTGGAGCCGCAGTTGGTATTGATATTCACGCCGTCGGGGGTGTTGTTGATCACATAGGTTTCCGCGCCCAGGGCCTCAAACACGGATTTGGCGATCATCCAGGTGGAGCCGTTCGCGCAGTCCAGGCCCACCTTCACGCCCTTGAAGGAGAACCGGGCCAGGGAAATAAGATACCCGATATAGCGGTTGCGGCCAGCAGCGTAGTCGATGGTGCGGCCGATGTTTTCCCGGGTGGCGTAAGGCGCTTCGGGGATTTCGCCGTCGATGTACTTCTCGATCTGGTTCGTCACTTCGTCGGCCATCTTTTCGCCATTGCCGTTGATCAGCTTGATGCCGTTGTCGTAATAAGGGTTATGGCTGGCGGAAATCATGATGCCGCAGTCGAAGCGCTCGCTGCGGGTGACATACGCCACGGAGGGCGTGGTGGTCACGTGCAGCAGGTACACGTCCGCGCCGCTGGCGGTCAGGCCCGCGGCCAGGGCGTATTCAAACATATAGCTGGAAAGACGGGTGTCCTTGCCGATCACGATGCGGGCCTTGTGCCCCCGTCCGTAATAATACCCGATATAGCGGCCCACTTTAAAGGCGTGCTCTACGGTCAGGTTCACGTTCGCTTCTCCCCGGAACCCATCCGTGCCGAAATACTTGCCCATGGTTTTTTCCTCCTTGCGCCGGGATACCTTACGCCAGCGCGCTTTCTGTTCACTGAATGAACGGCACATATTATAGTCCACTGGCTAAACAATGTCAAGATGCAATACCAATTTCGACAAACGTTATCATTTTCAATCAAATCGGCAATAAATTATTGCACTTCAATGATAACATTTGCAATTTTATATCTCGTTTTTGATTTCTTTTTTCAAGGTTCTTCTTTCCTTCCACGCATGATTCCCCGGAGTTGATTCGTTGTATCCGCGCGGGGATTGTTCTCCCCCGCGGTTTGTGGTATACTGGCAATGGAAACGCGCGTCCATGGGGGCGGGCGTTTGGGCAATATAAAAGGAGAAAAACCGTGAGACGGAAATGGAAAGCATCCGGCCAGCCGTACAGCGAACCGGAAGCGTATCAGGAAGAAACCTATCTTCCCGAAGAAGCGTATGGCGAACCCGAGACAGCGGAAGGCCCCTATGCTTCCGGCCCAGCCTATTCCCCCGAGGACGCGGAAGCGGGGCAGGAAATGTATCAGGAAGCGCCCGCGCCGGAGGAAGCCTGGGAAGAGTATTCTCAAGGGGCTTACGACCCCTATGTTTCCGCGGAAAACGCGGGATTTTCCAGCGAATGGCTGGGCGAGGAGCAGTACGCGGCGGAAGAGGAAAAGCCGCCCAAGCGCACGATCTTCAAGCCCCGCACCCGGAAGCCGTCGTTTATCCTGGCGGTGGCGGTCAATTCGTTCCGCACGCTGATTTTGCTGGTGCTGATTTTCATGCTGGCGGGCGTCGGCGCGGTGGTGGGCGTGGCGAAGGCGTACATGGAAACGGCCCCGACCCTCGACCTGACCGCCATTGACGACCAGGCGCAGACGTCGTTTATTTACGACGCCGCGGGCAACCTGATTACCGATTATAAGGGCACCGAGAACCGCATCATGGTGTCCATCGACACGATGCCGATGATCCTGCGCAACGCTTTCGTGGCCGTGGAGGACGCCCGGTTCTACACCCATAACGGCATCGACGTGAAGCGCATCGTCGGCGCGTTCATCAGCAATTTCGTCACCGGCGGCCAGCAGGGCGGCTCCACCATCACCCAGCAATTGATCAAGAACACCCTGCTGTCCAGCGAGCAAAGCTACAAGCGCAAGATTCAGGAAGCCTACCTCGCCATGCAGCTGGAAACCCAGTACACCAAAAACGAGATCCTGGAATCCTACCTGAACACCATTTACCTGGGCGAGGACTACTACGGCGTGAAGGTGGCCGCTTACAATTATTTCGGCAAGGACAACCTGAACGACCTGACCCTGCGGGAATGCGCCATGCTGGCGGGCATGACGCGCAACCCATATTATTATAACCCCCGCCGCAACTTTTACACCCGGCAGAGCGACACGACCGACTATAAAAAAATCACCAACGACCGCACCGACTACGTGCTGCGGTGCATGTACGAAAACCAGTTCATTTCCTACGACCAGTACATGGACGCGCTGGAGCCAGGCAAGGCCACGGTGCTGGAAAAATCCCCGTCCTCGACCGCGCTGTACCCCTACGCGCACTATGTGGAATACGCCATCCGGGACGTGGTGAAAACGCTGCTGTCCATCAACGGCCTGGAGGACACCTCCGCGAACCGCTCGAAAATGGAACAGCTGCTTCGCACCGGCGGCTACCATGTGTACCTGGCGCTGGATACCAGCATCCAGGAGACGGTCGAGCGCACGCTGCAAACCTATTCCGATTATCCCGCCCTGCGCGACCCCTCGGATAAGATTTACCGCGCCCGGAACGCGGACGGCACCTACGACGAAATCATCCAGCCTCAGGCCGCGGCGGTGGTGCTGGATTACCGCACGGGGGAGCTCAAGGCCATCGTGGGCAGCCGCACCGCGCCCACCAAGCGCAAAACCCTGAACCGCGCGTCGGACATGAACATGCCCGTCGGCTCCGCCATCAAGCCCATCGCTGTCTACGCCCCGGCCATCGAAATGGGCGCCGGCGCGGGCACGGTGCTCTATAATATGCCCCTGCCCATCGCGGGCTGGCGCGGCAGCGACGGCAAGGACTCCTGGCCCCAGAACTACGGCGGCTCCTCCTACCGCGGCCCAGAAACCATGCGCACCGCCCTCACCCGCAGCGACAACACGGCGGCGGCCTACGCCCTGATGAACTTCGTGGGCGTGGAACGCTCGGCGGACTTCCTGCTGCGCCTGGGCGTATCGGAGGAGCACATCAACCGCACGCCCTTCGGCCTGTCCCTGGGCAGCAGCGGCATTTCCCCGGTGGAAATGGCGGTGGCGTTCGGCGTGCTGGGCAACGGCGGCGTGTATCAGAGCCCCATCACTTTCCTGGGCATCGCCGACAGCAGCCAGAACATCATCTACGACGCCCACGCGAACCAGGCCCGCAGGCAGGTGTTCAAGCCCTCCACCGCCTGGCTGACCGTGGACATGATGAAGAACGTGGTTTCCTCCGGCACGGGCACCGCCGCGAAAATCTCCGGCCAGACCGTCGCGGGCAAAACCGGCACCAACTCCGACCAGAAAGGCGTTTTCTTCGCCGGGCTGACCGGCTGGTACTGCGGCACCGTATGGATCGGCCACGACAACTACAAGGCCCTGTCTTCCAAGACCACGGGCGGCAACAGCGCCGCCAAGCTGTGGAAAGCGTTCATGGAGCCCATTCACCAGGGTCTCACCAACCGCGATATCATGGAGGGCAGCGCGTCTGACTATGGGCTGGTGAAGGTGACCACCTGCAACGTGTCCGGCCAGCTGGCGTCCGACGCCTGCCGCTACGACGTGATGGGCTACGGCACCAGCACCGATTACTGGCCCGCCGACAGCGCGCCGACCGTGACCTGCCAGATGCACTACACCCTCGACGTGTGCGACCAGAGCGGGATGCTGGCGACGAACTTCTGCCCCTCCCACAGCACCAAGGGCGTGGTCATCCTGCCCATCGGGCATCCGCTCTATGAATTTACGAACACGCAGTACGCTTCCGTCCTGTCCGATTATCTGGGGGAATACGCCACCCTGCGCCTGACCAGCGACGGCAACGCCAACGCCGCCATGCTGCAAACCCGCACCTGCGTGCTGCACCAGTCGCCGGTGTTCTCCTATGAGCAGACGCTGATGAACCAGCAGATGGTATCCGACGCCCAGCGCCTGCTGGATCAGGCAAGGCAGCAGCTTGCCAACATGCCGCAGGATCATCCGACCTACGCCTCCTTGTATTACGCCATTGAGGATCTGGCCCGCACCCTGTCCGTCGGCTCCTCCAACGAAGCCCTCGCGGTCTCCATGGGCTCCCTGACCCAGGCCATGGCCAGCGCCCAGGGAAGCTGGTAACAGGGATGTTATTGTTCAACCAATTAAATATTGAACACATTCACAGAAAGATGTAGGGGCGGATATTATCCGCCCGAACGAAAGAATATCCTACACGTCACGGAAAAGCCAGTTGTCCTCATGTGTTGCTCACGGGCGGATCATATCCGCCCCTACAGTTTTATTGAAAGATTCAATTCATGAATTGATTGGTGGTTCAGCGATAATCATAACAGCATCATACAGCAAAACCACCGGCGCGGGCCGGTGGTTTTGCTTTGTTGGGAAAGGATTATTCATCCAACTGGTCTTCCGTGGTTTGCGCTTCCTCTTCGGCGGCTTCCTTTGCTTCTTCCGCAGATTCGGTTTGTTCAGGCGTTTCGGCGTCCGCCGCGCCGTCGGGCGTTGCGGATTCAGCGCTTTCCTTGGCCTGGGCAAAGAAATCGTCCACCGCGCCGCGAATCTGCTCCCATTCGTCCTGGGTCAGTTCCTTCACCTTGCCGATGATTTCCTCCACCCCGGGCTTTACGTTCATGCACTGAATGCCGTCGTTCACGGCCTGCATCACTTTGTCGGCGGCGTCCGTCACCACGGCCTTGGCCTGCTGATAAATGGGCTCTCCCTTTTTCGCAAAGGTGTCGATCGCCTCCTGGGTCATTTCCATTCCGGTGGCGACCGCGCCCATACCGGCCTTCACCATTTTTTTGAGTTCATTGGATAATTGATCCATGATTTTGTTCCTCCTTTCAGGAAAAGCGCGTCAGGTGCTTACAGTTATCATCCCTGACTGCGGGAATATTATACTTGAAAAATCCCGCCCTGTCCTGATTTCCCGCCTGAAAACCGCGTTTTTCCTGCCAAAATGTCGCAGGAGCCTCAAATCAGCACATGATCCAGCATCGCTGCGCCGATGATGCCCGCGTCGTTGCCCAGCGTAGCGGGCACGATCTCGGGGCAGCCGATCACGTCATAGCCGAACACATTGTCCTTCATCAGGGCCCGCAGCGGCCGATACAGCAAATCGCCCGCCGCGCTCACGCCGCCGCCCAGCAGCACGATCTGCGGCCGCAGGATGGTGACCAGGGAGCCGATGCCCACGGCGAGGCATTTCACGTATTCATCCAGAATATCCTGCGCGGCGGCGTTGCCCTGGCGCACGGCGTCAAACAGCATCCGGGCCGTGGGCTTGCCGCCGTTCTCGGCAATGAACGCTTTCAGGGAGGGCGCTTCGCTGTTGCTCAGCTCCCGGATGATGGCGGACGCGGAGGCGTAGCTTTCCAGGCAGCCCTTCTTTCCGCACGTGCAGGGCACGCCGTCCATGCGGATGGTCATATGCCCCGGCTCAAAGCCACAGCCATTGCCGCCGCGGTACAGGTGGCCGTTGTAGATAAAGCCGCCGCCCACGCCGGTGCCGAGGGTCAGCATCAGCACGCTTTGATAGCCCCGGCCCGCGCCCTGGAAGTATTCGCCCACGGTGGCGGAGTCGGCGTCGTTGGCGATATACACGGGAATATCGCCCAGGTGCTTGGCCAGTTCGGTCTTGATATCCTTGTTTTTCCAGCCCAGGTTGTTGGCGTAGATCACGATATCCGTGCCCGGCATCAGGCTGCTGGGCACGCCGAAGCCCACCATGCCCACGTCGCCCAGGCTGAGAATGCCTTCCGCCAGCTTGGCGATGGTTTCCTCAAAGGTAATGCCCTTTTCCGTCGGAATGATCCGGCGGTCCACAATTTCGTTTTCTTCGTTCACAACGCCCAGCTTGGCGGACATGCCGCCCAGATCCACGCCTACTCTCAGTTTCATCGAAGGTTCCTCCATTCGTATTCGATGGGATAACCGTTTGTTTGTTTTCTCTGTTATTCTACCATTTTTCCCAGCAAAGGGCAAGGGGAAAAACCGGAACGGCGGCAATTTCGTTTTGGGCGGTATGGCCGAGGACATTCTAAGCCAAGATAGGAATTAGGAGAGAGAAGATAGGAGATTATAAAGCCTTTCAAATACGTCGCAAGTACATGATTCATTCGAACTCTATTGATCTTCTATCTCCTATCTCCTAACTCTTTATCTTGATGATTAAAGCATCCCTTCCGCCCGAACCATTCAATACAACTCCCTCCAATAAAATAATTTCCCGGATTGGTTGAATTTCCGATTTAAATTTGATATAATAAATTTAACGGCAAAAGGAAGCAAACGCGCCGTTCAATTTTCATGAGAAAGAAGCATGCAATTGAGAGTTTCATGACATCCTGCCCTTCAACTGGAAATGGATAAACCTTGGTTCTTGTCTTCCGTTTTTCATGGACGGTGTATTCTTTTGTTCATTTCATTCTTGCGTCACAGTGTCAAGGAGGATCTGGATGAGCGAAAATCTGGATAAAATGTCTGTCATTGAATTGCGCCAAAAAGCAAAAGAACTGGGCGTGAAGCTCGGTGCAGGCATCAACAAGCAAGGAATCGTGGATAAATTAAAAGAAGCCCTGGCGGCGCGGGAGACGCCCGCCCAGCCTGAGCAGGAGCAGACGACGATGGAAACGAACGCGCCTGAGCAGGAATCCTTTGCCCGGCCGATCCGCAAGGCCGCGATCATCACGGACGACGAGGAAATGGACGATGACGACGTGCCCGTGCTGACGGCAACCCCGCCCCGCGCCCCCGCGCGAATGACGGCCCGGCCTGTTTCCCCCGCCGCGCCCGCGCCCGGCACCTCATCCCTCAGCACCATTTCGGCCAAAGCGCCCGCTTTCACTATGGAAGGCTCCCGGGCCTGGCACAATCCGCGCACCTATCAGACGCAGAACAACAATTATCAGCGGCCCGGGGCGAACAATTCCTGGCAGCGGCCCGCGCAGCAGAACTCGCAGGATCAGCGCGGCTACAGCCGTCCCGATCCCCGCGCGCAGCAGCGGCCTCAGCAGCAGCCGACCTATGTGAACCGCTTTGGCCCGGAGCAGAGCCAGCAGCCGGAACCGGAGAATTACCGCGGATACGCCGGCGCTCCTCAGCAGCAGGATTACAGCGGCGCTCCCATGAACACCGGCTATAACCAGGGCGGCTATGGCTACAATCAGCCTGCCTATAATCAACCCGGCTATAACCAAACGGGGTATAACGCGCCGCACCGCGAGGCGGGCGGGAGCATGTCCCTGTCCGACATTCTGGCGGCGGGCGACTGCATCGACGGGGAAGGCGTGCTGGAGGTGCATCCCGACGGGTACGGCTTCCTGCGCACCAGCCATTACCTGCCCGGCAAGCAGGACGTGTACATTTCCAACGCCCAGATCCGGCGCTTCTCCCTGCGCACGGGCGATTACATTGTGGGCAAAATCCGCCCGCAGCGGGACGCGGACCGGTACAGCGCGATGCTCTACATCACGGAAATCAACGGCTCCCTGCCCGACGAAATGCCCCAGCGCTCCGTCTTTGAGGACCTGACGCCCATCTATCCCAAGAAGCGAATGACGCTGAGCGGCAAGAAGGAAAACGACGCCGTCCTGCGGCTGATCGACCTGCTCTGCCCCATTGGCTTCGGCCAGCGCGCCGTGATCTGCTGCAATGCCAAGGTGGACCGTCCCGCCCTGATGAACAAGCTGGCAGCGCATATTGCGAAGAACCACAGCAAAGCCCATCTGATGCTCCTGCTGCTGGACGAGCGGCCCGAGGAAGTGACGGACATCGCCGACAGCGTGGACGCCGACCTGGCGTATGCCACCTTCGACGAAACGCCCGAGAACCAGATCCGCGCGGCGGAACTGGCCCTGGAGCGCGCGATGCGCCTCGTGGAGCAAAAGAAGGACGTGGTGCTGCTGGTGGACAGCCTGACCCGCATTGCCCAGGCCTGCAACATGACCGCGCCCGCCACAGCCCGCACGCTGAACAATGGATTGGCCGCCGGGTCTTTGAACAAAGCCAAGCGCTTCTTCGGCGCGGCGCGGAATACCCGCGAGGGCGGCAGCCTGACAATTATCGCCGCGATGCCGACGGAGACCGGGAACGACCTGGACACCGCCATTTTCCAGAGCTTCCAGGGCAACGGCAACATGTCCTGCGCGCTGAGCCAGCAGGGGCAGAATCAGCCTGTCCTACTCCAGCCCGACAAGTGCGCCACCGTCCACGACGAATGGCTGCTGAGCGAAAAGGAACAGGGCGTCGCGCAGAAGCTCAGGGAAATGAGCAAAGACCTGTCCCCCGCCGAAGCCATGAACGCTCTGCTTCCGCTGTTCGTTCAGGCCGAAACCAACGACGCCCTGGAAGAATTGCTGAATAAAGAGTGATTGAAGGATTCAAACTCGATATACAAACGGAGAAGCGAACAACCGCTTCTCCGTTTTGTTTTTGATCGGATGATTCATACTATATCATTTTTTAAGTGTTGAATGAGAACGGCAAACAAAAGCCATTCATAAAAGACTGAAAACGCTCATGCCCGCCAGCCGACCGCGTTCAATCCGCCCTGACTGCCTTCTGCCGCACCTTATCCTGATACATCTCCTGATCCGCCCGGTTGAACACGTCGTTCACGCAACGGTCGGTTTCGGGATCGTACACCGCGACGCCCTTGGAGAAATTGATCATCACCCAGGGGTGCTCCGCCCGCTCGTTGACATGCTCCGCTTCTTCATCGAAGTGCCGGAGCAGGATTTCCATGTTCTGGTAATCCTCGTTCTGCAGCAGCACGGCGAACTCGTCGCCGCCGACGCGGAACACCGGGCTGTGCTGGAAAATCTTGCAGATGAACATACAGCCTGTTTTCAGGTAAATGTCCCCGCAGGGGTGGCCAAAGTGGTCGTTGATGTTCTTGAGGAAATTGCAGTCGAACATCGCCACGGCAAACTCCAGCGGTTCGCCCTCCGCGCTTTCGATCCGTTCATCCATTTCCTGCACCTGCACTTCAAAAGCGCCTTTATTTTTCACGTGGGTCAGCGCGTCCTTGTACGCCTTGCTGTTCAGGTCGTTGATGTAGACCTTCAGATGCTCCACCAGACGCTGGAAGGAATTGGTCAGGATGCCCACTTCATCGTTTCCTTCGTATTCCAGCTTCACTTCATAATCCCCTTCGGCCAGGCGCTGGGAGGCGGCGGTGAGCGTCTGCAAGGGCTCAATGAGGCGCACCGTGACGAACGTTGTCACAATGGCGAACACCAGCAGAATCATGCCGCCGATGAACAGGATGCTTTTGATCATTTCATACCAGCCCGCGCTGATTTCCACGGCTGGGGCCATAATCATCAGCCGCAGGCCGTTTTCCAGCTGCGAAAACACAGCTTTCTTTTCCATCCCGTTGAACGTGTAGCGGAAAATATAGACCTCGTCTTCCTCCATATTCTGGTTGTTCGCCGCCTCCGCCATTTCCGGCACGGCGTTTTCCACGCGGGAGCCAGTTTCCAGATACGGGTGGTAGACCACGTTGCCCTCGGCGTCCACCAGGCAGGCATAGCCGGTTTCATAAATCCGGATGCTGTCGATTTGGCTCTTGAGGGTTTCGTAGCCTATGTCCATGCCGACGATGCCGATGAACGTGCCCGCCTTGTAAATCGGATCGACATAGGAAATCATTTCCTGATCCAGGTTCAGGTTATAATACGGCTCCAGCCAGGAAGGACGGCCCCTTTGCAGCGGCAGGGAATACCAGCCGATGTGGGAAATATCGTCCATTGAATAGGAAAAAATATCGTTGATCACGTGGGGCGCGAACGAAGGCGTGTCGATCTTCGTGTACAGGAAGCCCGGAAAATTCTCCGTAATTTCGGGGTTCAGCCGGTAATAGTACGCGATCACGCCGTGGGTATGGTTCGCCGCGCTGCGGAAAACCGCCTCCGCCTTTTCCTCATGCTGAACCAGGTAAGCGTCCAGCGCCGCCTGCTTTTCGCCCAGCCAGTCGCGGCCCGCCATGGCGCTGCCGTATCCCTGAACGCCGACAACGCCGCCTTCCATCAGTTCGACGCTGCTCAGGTCCTCCGTGATATATCGAGCCAGCATATCCACCGTCTGCTCGATGCTCATCATGTACTCGTTCAGGCTTTTGCGCTGGCTGTCGCACAGCAGGGTCATTTCCCGGTCAGATTCTCTTTCCGCTTCATCCCGGATGAACAGAACGGCTACGCCGCCGATCAAGAGAACGCTGACCACGATCGCCACCATGGTCATGAGCGTGATTTTCGTGCGTATGGAACGCATGAACGTTCCTCCCTTCTGAGCCTCGAACGTGATTCGAAAGCATTACTTTTTCTCCACGGCCACGTCCCGATAGCAAGTGTTGGACCAGCCGTTCCAGGCCACCTTAAAGCCGGTGACGCCCTCCTGCACCACAAACAGATGCTGCTTGGAGAACAGCGGCACCCAGGACGCCTGCTCCTGAATGATCTCCTTTTCCAGCGCCTGGTATTCCCGGATGCGTTCGCCCTCGTCCACGATCGCCCGGGCGTCGTGCACCCGCTGAATGAGCGTCTCGTCGGCCAGGCACAGGCTGCGGGAGAGCGTGTTGCCCGCGGTGCCGAAGAACGTGTGGATGAAGTTATCCGGGTCGTTGAAATCGGCGCTCCAGGTGCTGGTATAGCAGGTCAGGCCGCCGCTCTTCCTGCGGGCCATGAAATCCTCGTCGCTCATTTCGGCGACGCTGGCGTGAATGCCCGCTTTCTCCCACATGGACACGATCAGCGTGACCTGCTCCCGCATCTGGGCAGTGGAAGAAGCGGGAAGGGCAAACTCCACGCTGATCCCATCCGGATAGCCCGCCTCCGCAAGCAGCCTTTTCGCCTCCTCCAGGTCATAGGGAATCTGGGGCAGGCTGGGATTGAAGCCGATCAGGCCGTGGGGGAAAATGCCGTTTTCCACCTGGCCGCGTCCGCTGTAAACCGCGTTCAGGAGCGTCTGGCGGTCCAGGGAAAGCTGCATCGCCCTGCGCACCTCCAATTGATCCAGCGGCGGGATGGACTGGTTCAGCGCGATGTAGGAAATGCCCACCCGCGGGCCCTGGACCAGACGGTTCTGGTACAGGTCGCCGTGAACAAAATATTCCGCGTCGGGGCCCATGGTGTCCAGGTCCAGAATATCCAGCTCGCCGTTTTCAAACATGAGCCGCTGCGCTTCCGAATCGGGCACGATAACCATATTCAGCCCCGCCGCTTTCGGCGCGCCGGACCAGCAATCCCTGTTCGCTTCCAGCACCATCCCCACACCCCGCTGCCATTCCCGGAAAATAAAGGGGCCGGTGCCGATGGTGAGGGCGGGGTCGAGGCCGAACTGGCTTCCCGCGGCGGCGGTGGTGGTTTCATCCAGGATCGACGCGCCCGGCGTGGACAGGCCGGCCAGGAACGCGGCGTAGGGCTGCTCTAAGGTGATGGTAAAATCATAATCCCCATCCAGCCGGAACCCGGCCAGCGTATCGGCTTCGCCGATCATCAAATCCCGCGCGCCCAAAATGGGCTCGGCAATGTCCTGGTTGCAGGAATCCGGATAGGTAAGCAGGCGCGTGAACGTATACAGCACGTCGGACGCGGTCAGGTCCTCCCCGTTGCTGAACTTCACGTTCTCCTGCAAGTGGAAGGAGTACGTCAGCCCATCGTCGGATACCGTCCAGCTTTTCGCCAGGGAGGGCACAATTTCGCTCGTCCCGTCGTCCAGCGCGCGGATTTCCGTCAGGCGGTCAAATACGTTCAGCGCGATATTATAAAACTCTGAGGTGCATTGCGGGTCGGTCGTATCGGCTTCGTCGGTCACGACGGATAAATAATTCCCTGTCCCCGATTTCCTTGTTTCATTATTGATCGTGCCCGTGGTGACCGCCGGGCCGCCGCCCATACATCCAGTGACGGCGAGACAAACACAGACCAGGAAAAGCGCGATTCCCGCTTTTTTCCGTTTCAATGGCTTTCGCTCCTTTCCATCGCTCCGCTCCCGGAGCGAAGATACTTATGTAACTTCCCTCAGTATTATACCACCGTTTTTCATATGCTTCAATATCCATGGGAAAATTGGCGAAAAAAACACTGATTAAACAAAAATTGGGACGTATTTGTTCAGGCGGTTGTTAAAGGACGCTTTAAGTAGGAAAGGCAGTAGGCATTAGGCATTAGGCAATAGGCAGCAGTAAATAATCATCGACAAAATGTCGCCTCAAAGCGCTGGTTTCGTCTTGCTTTCCTAATGCCTAATGCCTATTGCCTATTGCCTTAATGCCTTAAAATGCCCTATCCCAGATCGACCGAACAATTCCAGGGGACAATGAAAAAAAGCGCCGCAACCAGCAGCGCTTTCAAATCTTGAAATCAGAAATTCATTTTCGGCAGGGCGACGGTGGTCACGGCGGCGGTGTTGCCGCTGCGGGCGATGTTGAGCACCAGCGCGATGGAGGCGATATTGGAAATGAAGTTGGAGCCGCCATAGCTCAGGAAAGGCAGCGGGATGCCGGTGATGGGCATGATGCCCATGCACATGGCGACGTTCTGGAACACGTGGAACAGGAGCATCGACACCACGCCGATAATCACCAGCTGGCAGAACTTGTCCCGGGTAAACCGGGCAATCCAGGTCATACGCAGGATGATGAAGAGGTAAGTGAGCAGCACGGCAGCGCAGCCCACAAAGCCAAAGCTCTCCCCCACCACGGTGAACACGGCGTCGGTGGAGCTTTCGGGCACGTAGCCCAGCGTCGTCCAGGAGCCCGGCAGGAAGGTGCCCTGCCCGGTCAGCCGTCCCGCGCCGATGGCCTTCTGGGACATGAGGATCTGGTAGCCGCCGCTCTGCTCATATTTCTGCGGGTCAAGGAAGGCCAGCAGCCGCAGGATACGGTAGTCGGTGGTATCGGAGAGCATCCCGTAAGCCACCAGCGCGCCCACGCCGATCACCGCCAGCACGCCGAAGGTGAGGATGATGCGCAGGTCCACACCCGCGAAAAAGATCATGATCATGAACATGAACGCGATCACGATAACGGTGCCCGTTTCGCCCTGAGCAAGCACGGTCACGGCGGGCAGGCCGACGATCATCATGATGCGCACAAAGTCCCTGAACTTGCTCATGGGCTTTTCGGAGCGGGCCAGCTGCCGCGCCAGCATCAGCAAAATGGACAGCTTGGAAAACTCGCTCACCTGAATGGAGCGGCCCAGGATGTCGGACCTCAGCCAGCCCCTCAGGCCGTTGCTCACCTGGCCCAGCACCAGCGTGACCATCAGCAGCGCCAGGATGCCGTAATACACCAGACGCACGCGGGCGCGGATGATTTCCGTCGGGATGGCCACGATGACGCCCACCACGATGGGCGACACGAGGATGAAAATGGACTGCCACATGCTGGAACGGTTGTTCAGGATTTTATTCAGCAGCGGCAGGCCCTCGCTCTGCGACGGCACATAGCGGGCCATGGCGATGCACAGCAGGCCGAAAAAGCTCAGGCCGTACACGGCGATCACCAGCGGCCAGTCGAACCGCCCTTCCCGGCTGCTCCGGGTTTCCGTCATCATATCAGGCTTCACCTCCACGGTTGAAAAAACGCAGCACCGCGCTCGGCGCGTACTCGGGCAGCGGCGCGTCGGCCCCCAGCATCCGGGCGGCAATGACTTCGATGGCGTTCGCCACCTTTTTATCGCCGCAGTCCAGGGCCGTTTCATGGCGCAAAAGCGCCCGGTAAATCTTTGTGCTTTCCGGAATCACGCCCAGCAAGGGCATGTCCAGCGTTTGGGCGATTTGCTCAGGCGAGGGAATCAGCCGCCTGCGCACCCACATCGGCCGCACGCGGTTGAGCACCAGCGAGGGACGCGGCTCCTCCATCTGGCTGAGCAGCGCGGACAGGCGCTCCGCGTCGCGGATGCACACGTCGTCCGGCGTGACCACGACCACCGGCTCGGCGGTCGTGCCCAGCAGGTTTTTGAGCCCCTTGCCAATGCCCGCCGGGGCATCCAGGAGCAGGATATCCGAGCGCTCGGAAAGCTGGGTGATGATCTTATCCATGGCCTTGCGCTTCACGTCGGACACGGTCAGAATCTGCGGCGCGGCGAGCAGCGACAGCGTGGGCAAATCGGGATGCGGAAGCAGCGCTTCATCCAGCTTGCAGGTCTTATCCGCCACGTCGCCCAGGTCGTACACCACCCGATCCTGCACGTTCAGCATCAAATCGGCGCAGCGCTGGCCGATGTCGCCGTCCAGCAGCACGACCGTCTTTCCGGTTCGGGCATAGAACTCCGCCAGCGACACAGACAGCGTGCTTTTCCCCACGCCGCCTTTGCCGGACATGATGGAAAAAATGCGGCCCACTTTGCTCACCTCGCTTGGTTGAACATTCAGAGAGTACAGAGTGCAGAGTACAGATCATATAGAAGTGCGCTTGATCCGTTTGGCACAGTTAGAGTGCAATCATCTGAACTCTGTACTCTGAACTCTGTTAAACTACGGCGCCAACTGATTCCCGCCGGGCAGGGCGATGGTCACGTCCTTCTTGGCTTTTTCGTCCAGGTAATAGCCGATGAAGTCACGGTTCGCGCGGACGGTGTAGCTGCCGGAGAAACCGTTGGGGATGAAGGAAACGACGGCGATTTCCGGGTCGTCCTTGGGGGCCAGGGAAACGAACCAGCCGTTGTTTTCCAGGTCGATACGCACCTTGCCGATGGTCATCTGGGAGGTTCCGGTTTTCCCGACCATCACTTCTTCGGCGACGTACTTCCAATCGCGGAACTGGCGCACGGCGGTACCGGCTTCGTCCACCACGCCCTTCAGTCCGTCCAGGATGTAAGGCAGGTATTCCCGGGCGCTTTCCAGGGTGTTGAACACGGTGGCGTGGCGCTGGGAGAGGATTTCGCCCTCGGGGGAAATGATGGAATCCACGATATTGGGGTTCCAAACTGTCAGAGAATTGCTCAGCGCGCCGGCGTAGCGCACGACGGCGATCGGCGTCAGCAGCGTGATGGACTGGCCCACGCCCATCTGAATCTCCTGGCTGCCGCCCCATTTAATGGTGTTCAGGTAGTTCCACATGTCGGTCATCAGGGCGGCCTGCATCACCATGGTGCGGGTCATGCCCAGCTCGGTCATGAAGATGGGGCGGGCGGCGGACACCCAGTTGTCCTGCGGCGTATTGATGGCCATGTCCATCAGCTTCTTGATGCACTTGTTCAGGCGCGCTTCGTCGTAGCTGATGCCGTAGCTGGCGGCGTAATTATTGATGTGCTTTTTCAGCGACGCGGCCACCAGGATGGGCGTGGAGGTCATCTGCTCCTCCAGGCTCACGGTGGGGTCGTACAGGTTGGTCTGATTGCCCACGATGGGGCGCAGTTCGCCGGGCAGGTCAATGCCTGTCTTGCTGGTCAGGCCCATCTGGGCGGCGTACTTGTACAGCAGCTCCTGTCCAGGATTGTTGTCAAACAGGCGGGAGGCCACGGTGTAGAAGAAATAGTTGCAGGATTTGGTCAGCCCGCCCGCGATGTTCAGGTTGGCGTGTTCCTCCGGGTGGCTGGTCCAGCAGCGGGGCATGTCGGCCTTCAC
>CADAKE010000028.1 GCA_902788445.1 uncultured Eubacteriales bacterium | reverse complement strand
GGGGGTCAGCAGCATGACGCCCTCGGCCAGGCTGGTGTCGAAGCCTTCCACGCTCAGGATGCCGTCCATGCCGTCCACGCCGAAGAAGATGGGCTTGAATTCCTTATCAGCGGCGGTCTTGAGGATCATGGAAGCGGGGGTGTAGTAAATGGGCAGGAACACGATTTCCGCGCCAGCGTTCTGGGCGTCGGCCACCTGGACGGTGAAGTCGGTGGTTTCATCGGTGAAGGTGGTTTCGGAAACGATTTCCAGGCCCAGTTCAGTGCCGGTGGCGACGAAGGTGTCGCGGATACCGGTGGAGTACACGTCGGCGTTGTTGTAGATCACGGCGACCTTGGTGCCCAGCTTGTGCTCAGCGATGTACTGCGCGGAAGCCTTGCCCTGGTTGGGGTCGGTGAAGCAGATCTGGAACACGTTGTCCTTATCCTCGATAACAGCGGTGGAGGAGGCGGAGGGGGTGAGGAAGAACACGCGGTCCACATAGCCCTGAGCGCCGGCGGCTTCGCAGGGCTTGGAGGTGGTGGTGCCCAGGATCATCTGCGCGCCGGCGTCCAAAGCGGCGTTGTAGGCGTTGATGACCTTTTCCACGTTGTGCTCGTCGTCCTCGTTGATCAGTTCGATCTGATACTTGCCGCCCGCTTCGTTGATTTCCGCGGCGGCAACCTCAGCGCCGTGCAGGGTCGCCAGGCCGTACAGGGCGGCCGCGCCGGTGGTGGGGCCGATGTGGGCGATCTTGAGGGTGATGGTATCCTCCGCAAATACGGAGGTCACGCTGAGCAGCATCGCCAGCGCCATCATCAAAGCAACCAGTTTTTTCATAACAATTTCCTCCTTGATAAAATATCAGCGGGAAGAAAACGTTCGCGTTTTCTTCCCGGAGAAATCGGATGCATTATATTATAAGGAAAATCCCTGTATAGGGCAAGAGGGAAAAGTGTCTTTTCCCTGTACTTTTCAGAAGAAAAACCTTGATTTGATCGGATTCTTTGGCAATTTTCGATGTGATTTGTGCAGGCAAACAGCTTGAATAAATAGGGTGAATCGTTTATAATAGGGAAGAAGCGAAGATTAGGAGGCGCGTTTGTGTTTCAGGGGTTCGGGGAGGACATGATTCCTTTCTTTCTTGATTTACGGTTTCATAACGATAAGAGCTTTATGGACGCCAACCGGGAGCGGTATTACCGGGCGGTGCGCCAGCCTTTTTATGATTTCATCGGGGCCATGGGGCCGGGGATGCAATTGATCGCCGAGGACATGGAGGTGCGGCCCAACAAGTGCCTTTCCCGTATCAACCGCGACACCCGGTTCAGCCGGGACAAGTCCCCCTACCGCGACCACCTGTGGGTCGCGTTCCGGCAGAGCGGCAGGCAGAACGACGGCACGCCGTTTTATTGGTTCGAGGTCAGCCCGGAAAACGTGACCTGGGGCGTGGGGATTTGGGGCGCGCCGCGGGAGGCAATGGACGCCATGCGCAGGAAAATGGCGGCGCATCCTGACGATTTTGAACGGCTGCTGCCGATTCTCAAAAAACGCAATTTCTGCCTGGCGGGGCAGGAATGGAAGAAAATGAAGCCGCCGGAGGATTTGCCCGAAACGCTGCGGCCGTGGTATCTGAAAAAGGAGATCTACGCCGAGCGTTTGGGCACGTCGCTTGCCTGGATTCAATCGCCCGATATTGTGAAGCGGGTGATGGATGATTATACCGCGCTGGCCCCGCTGTACTGGATTTTCCGGGGCTGCGTGGAGGAAGCCATGGAGCAACTCGAAGCCAGCGCTGAAGGAAGGACATCAGATAGAAGTTAGGAGATAGAAGATAGGAGATTGATCGTGTTCCGTATGCACAGAATACGTTCTATGTTGACATCAAAATCATCTCCTATCTCCTCTCTTCTATCTCCTATCTGGGGCTGAGCCTTAGGCGTGTGGGGCAAGCAACAACGAATTGGAGGGAATGTATGAGTACTGGTTTGCGTGGGCTGAAAAGCGGAACGGATGTGCGCGGCAGGGCGCTGGGCGAGGATGCTCCTTTGACGGGAGTGGTGGCTGCCCGGATTGGCGGGGCGTTTGTGGCCTGGCTGAAAGAACGGGGCATCGACAATCCTCGCGTCGCCCTGGGACGGGATTCCCGCGTCACCGGTGAAGCGCTGCTGGAAGCCTGCGCGGAGGGCTGCATGAAGGCGGGGGCACAGGTGGAAACCTACGGCATGTGCACCACCCCGGCCATGTATATGAGCCTGATCACCGAGGGGTTCGGCTGCGACGGGTCTATCATGATCACCGCCAGCCATCATCCGTATGACCGGAACGGATTGAAATTTTTCACCAAAGAGGGCGGCATCGACAGCCACGACCTGGACGCCATCCTGGACATCGCCGAGAGCGACGCGCCGCTGAACGGCGGTTCCTCGCCCATCCAGAAGCGGGACTTCCTGCCCGTGTACTGCGAGCAGTTAAAAGACCGCGTGCGCCAGGGTCTGGACACCGACGTGCAAAAGCCCCTGCTGGGACTGCACGTGGTGGTGGACGCGGGCAACGGCGCGGGTGGCTTCTACGCGGGCCTGATGGAAGATTTGGGCGCGTGGGTGGAGGGCAGCCAGTTCCTGGAGCCCGACGGCATGTTCCCCAACCACATCCCGAACCCCGAGAACGAGCAGGCCATGGCGTCCATCAGCGCCGCCGTGGTCAAAGCCGGGGCCGACCTGGGCGTGATCTTCGACACGGACTGCGACCGCGCGGCGATTGTCGACCGCACCGGGCGGGAAATCAACCGGAACCGCCTGATCGCCCTGATCTCCGCCGTGCTGCTGGACAAGCAGCCGGGGCTGACCATCGTGACGGACAGCGTCACATCCTCCGGCCTGGCCCAGTTCATCATGGAGTGGGGCGGCGAGCATTACCGCTACAAGCGCGGCTACCGCAACGTGATCGACGAGGCCAAGCGCCTCAACGAAGCGGGGCTCAACTGCCCCCTGGCGATTGAAACCAGCGGCCACGCCGCCCTGCGGGAAAACCATTTCCTGGACGACGGCATGTACCTGGTCACCGTGCTGATCTGCGAAGCCATGCGTTTAAAGCAGGAGGGTCGGGAGTTGACCGACCTGATTGCCGACCTGCGGGAACCCGTGGAAAGCGCCGAAATCCGCCTGGACATTACCGCCGAGGATTTCCGGAACGCGGGAAAAATCGCCATCGAAAAGGTGATGGATCACGCCGCGTTCGCCCCCGGCTGGCACATCGCGCCGGACAACCGGGAGGGCGTGCGCATCAACTTTGACCTGGACGGCGAAATGAACAACGGCTGGTTCCTGCTGCGCCTCTCCGTCCATGACCCGGTGCTGCCGCTGAACATCGAAAGCGACGTGCCCGGCGGCGTCAAGTTCATGGCCGAAGCGCTGCTGAATGTCCTGGAAGGCAGCGAGGGGATTGACCTTAACAAACTGAAAGCGTTTGTAGAGAAAGATGCTTAAATGATAAGGCGCATGAAATATGACGTATCCGTAGGGGCGGATATGATCCGCCCGCCCCAAGCAGGATATAGGTTCGCTGAAAATGAACGTTTACAGTGATTGGCGCATTACGGGCGGATGATATCCGCCCCTACAAAGGGTTTGTTTCTTAATTTCAAGTGACAATTCATCATCAAACTTACAGATATTACATATTTACGGGAGGAATGATTGCTATGGACATCCGTCAAACCACCATCAACAACATCCGCACCCTGGTTGCCGACACGGTTCAGAAAGCCAACAGCGGCCATCCCGGCGCGCCGATGGGCATGGCGCCCATGGCTTACGCCGTGTGGATGAACGAAATGAAGCACAACCCCAAGAACCCCGACTGGCCCGACCGCGACCGGTTCGTGCTCAGCAGCGGCCACGCCAGCACGCTCATTTACACCATGCTGCACCTGACCGGCTATGGCCTGACCATGGACGACATGAAGCAGTTCCGCCAGTGGGGCAGCAAGACCCCCGGCCATCCCGAGTACCGCCACACCGTTGGCGTGGAAACCACCACCGGCCCCCTGGGCCAGGGCGTAGCCAACGCCGTGGGCTTCGCCATCGCGGAAACCATGCTGGCCGCCCACTTTAACCGCCCCAACTTCCCCATCGTCGACCACCGCGTGTACGCTTTCTGCGGCGACGGCTGCATGATGGAGGGCATCGCCAGCGAAGCCTGCTCCCTGGCCGGGACGCTCAAGCTGGGCAAGCTGACCCTGCTCTACGACGATAACGAAATCTCCATTGAGGGCAGCACCGACATCGCGTTCCGTGAGAACGTGCCCGCCCGGTTTGAAGCCTACGGATGGCAGGTGATCCGCCTCCAGGACGGAAACGACGTGGACGCCATCACCGCCGCCATCGAGGAAGCCAAGAAGGACGAGCGGCCCACCCTGATCGTGTGCCCCACCAAGATCGGCTTCGGCTGCCCCGCCAAGGAGGGCAAGTCCGCCGCCCACGGCGAACCGCTGGGCGTGGACAACGTGAAGGCCACCAAGCAGAACTTGGGGATGCCCGAGGATGAATTCTTCGTCCTGCCCGAAGTGTACGACCACGTGAAGGCCCAGATGGTCAAGAACGAAAAAGCCGAAGAAGCCTGGAACAGCCTGTTCGTGGCTTACTGCAAGGCCTATCCCGAGCTGGCCGAGGAATGGGAAGCCTGGCACAGCGGCGAACTGCCCGACGAAGTGGCGCTGAACGATGACCTGTGGAAGTGGGACGCCAAGATGGCGACCCGCGCCACCAGCGGCGAAATGATCAACCGCCTGGCGAAGCTGCTTCCGAACCTGGTGGGCGGCAGCGCCGACCTGGCCCCCTCCAACAAGACCAACATCAAGGACGGCGGCGATTACTCCGCCGAGAACCGGGCGGGCCGCAACCTGCACTTCGGCGTGCGTGAACACGCCATGGCGGCCATCTGCAACGGCATCGCCCTGCACGGCGGCCTGCGGGTGTTCTGCGGCACGTTCTTCGTGTTCAGCGACTACATGAAGCACGCCATGCGCATGAGCGCCATCATGAAGCTGCCCGTCACCTACGTGCTTACCCACGACTCCATCGGCGTCGGCGAGGACGGCGCGACCCACGAGCCCATCGAGCAGCTGGCCGGTCTGCGCGCCATTCCCGACATGCAGGTGTTCCGCCCCGCCGACGGCAAGGAAACCACCGCCGCCTGGCTGACGGCCCTGACCAGCGGCCTGCCCACCTGCCTGGTGCTGACCCGTCAAAATTTGCCCCAGTACGAAAACAGCGGATGCGAAGCCATGAAGGGCGGCTACATCCTGGCCGATTCCGACAAGGAAACCCCGGACGTGCTGCTGCTCGCCAGCGGCTCCGAGGTGGAGCAGATGATGGGCGCGAAGGAAGCGCTCAAGCAGGAGGGCATCGACGCCCGCGTGGTGTCCATCCCCTGCATGGAAATCTTCCTGCGCCAGCCCAAGGAATATCAGGACAAGGTCATCCCGCCCGCTGTCCGCGCCCGCGTCAGCATGGAAGCCGGGGTCACCATGCCCTGGTACCGCTTCACCGGCCTGGACGGCCAGGTGATCGGCATCGACCACTACGGCGCGTCCGCTCCCTATGCCGTGCTGTTTAAGGAGTTCGGCTTCACCGTGGAGAACGCGGTGAAAGCGGCCAAGGAAGTTCTTGGAAAATAAATGATCCTGTCCAATGCCTGGGGCGCTGTTCCTGTCGCTCCAGGCCCATTTATTTGCATAAAACGGCCTCCCGAAAGCCGTCCCTTTCCCTTGCTTATCGGGAGGCGCTATGCTATAATCTGACGGGAAAAATCCCCATTGACAGCGGACTGTACAGGAGGAAGGAAAATGAAGTTCGGCTACTTTGACGACGCGGCGCGGGAGTATGTCATTACCACGCCCCGCACCCCGTATCCCTGGATCAACTACCTGGGCTGCGAGCAGTTCTTCGGCATCATCAGCAACACCGCGGGCGGCTACTGCTTCTACCGCGACGCGCGGCTTCGCCGCATCACCCGCTACCGCTACAACAACCTGCCCGTGGACAATGGCGGGCGTTACTTCTATATCAAGGACGGGGACACCGTCTGGAACCCCGGCTGGAAGCCCTGCAAGACGGAACTGGACGAATATTCTTGCCGCCACGGCATGGGCTACACCGTCATTGAGGGCAAAAAGAACGGTCTTTCCGCCCGGCAGCTGGCGTTCGTGCCCCTGGGGATGAACGCCGAGGTGCACCGCGTGACTTTGACTAACGAAACGGACGCGGCCAAGGACGTGACGCTGACCAGTTTTGTGGAGTTTTGCCTCTGGAACGCGCAGGACGATATGCTGAACTTCCAGCGCAATTTCAGCACGGGCGAGGTGGAGATCGACGGCAGCGTGATCTACCACAAGACCGAATATCGCGAGCGCCGCAACCACTATTCTTTCTACGCGGTGAACGTGCCCGTGGACGGCTTCGACACCGACATGGAAACCTTCCTGGGCCTGTACAACGGCTTTGACGCGCCCCAATCCGTCATGACCGGCAGGATGGGCAATTCCGTGGCCTCCGGCTGGCAGCCCATGGCGAGCCATCAAATCAAGGCCCATCTGGCCCCCGGCGAAAGCAAGACCTATATTTTCGTGCTGGGCTATGTGGAAGTGCCGGATGAAGAAAAGTTTGAAGCCCCCGGCGTGATCAACAAAAAGCCCGCCTGGGAGCTGCTGGCTCGCCTGAGCACCGACGAACAGGTTTCCAGAGCTTTCAGCGATTTACGGCGCCACTGGGATCATCTGCTTTCCGCCTACACCCTCACCACGCCCGACGAAAAGCTGGGCCGCATGGTGAACATCTGGAACCCCTACCAGTGCATGGTCACGTTCAACATGAGCCGCTCCGCCTCCATGTTTGAAAGCGGCATCGGGCGCGGCATGGGCTTCCGCGATTCCAGCCAGGACTTGCTCGGCTTCGTGCACCAGATTCCCGAACGCGCCCGGGAGCGCATCCTGGACATTGCCGCCACTCAGTTCCGCGACGGCGGCTGCTACCACCAGTTCCAGCCCCTCACCAAGAAGGGCAACAACGACATTGGCGGCGGATTCAACGATGACCCGCTCTGGCTTATCGCGGGCACAGCGGCCTACATCAAGGAAACCGGGGACTTTGGCATCCTGGACGAGCAAACGCCTTACGACACCAATCCCGACGACTGGGGCACGCTGATGGAGCACCTGGAGGTTTCCTTCGACCACGTGGTCAACAACCGCGGGCCCCACGGCCTGCCGCTGATCGGCCGCGCCGACTGGAACGACTGCCTGAACCTGAACTGCTTCTCCGATACGCCCGACGAGAGCTTCCAGACCTTCTCCAACCCCAACGCGCCGGACGACCGCGTGGCCGAATCCGTGCTGATCGCGGGCATGTTCGTGGCCATCGGGCCCGAGCTGGTGGCGCTGGAAAAGCGCCGGGGCAGCGTGGAAAGGGCCGCCGACCAGCAGCAGGCCATCGAGGAAATGGAGCAGGCCATCCTGACCGCTGGCTGGGACGGGGAATGGTTCGTCCGCGCCTATGATGCCATGGGCCATAAGGTCGGCAGCCACGAATGCGAGGACGGCAAAATCTTCATCGAGTCCCAGGGCTACTGCGTCATGGGCGGCGTGGGCGTGAAGGACGGCAAGGCCGAGCAGGCGCTCAAGTCCGTTGAAAAGTATCTGGAAACCGAGCATGGCATCGTTCTGCTCCAGCCCGCCTACAAGGAATACCACCTCGAACTGGGCGAAGTGTCCTCCTATCCTCCGGGATACAAGGAAAACGCGGGCATCTTCTGCCACAACAATCCCTGGATCATCGCGGCGGAAACCGTGGTGGGCCACGGCGACCGGGCGTTCAGCCTGTACAAGAAGATCGCCCCCGCCTACCGCGAGGAAATCAGCGACCTGCACAAGATGGAGCCCTACGTGTACAGCCAGATGATCGCGGGCAAGGACGCCAAGAACTTTGGTCAGGCCAAAAACTCCTGGCTCACCGGCACCGCCGCCTGGAACTTCTACGTGATCAGCAACTACATCCTCGGCGTCAAGCCCGACTGGGACGGCCTGAAGATCGACCCCTGCATCCCTCACGATTGGGACGGCTACCAGGTCAGCCGCCGCTTCCGGGGCGCGACCTATGAGATCGACATTCAGAATCCCGGCCACGTCTGCCGCGGCGTCAAGTCCGTCACGGTGGACGGGAAGGCCATCGACGGTAACGTCCTGCCCGTGTTTGGCGATGGCAAGGCGCACAAGGTAACCGTCACGCTGGGATAATAAACGCTGCCATCCTGAGCGAAGGATCTCCCTGGCAGCATATGAAAAAGCGCATGATTCCACGTCGGAACCATGCGTTTTTTCGTATGCCATTACAATTTCAGCTTCCCGCCCTTGGCGCCCTTCGCGCCGCCCAGCTGCACGCCGGAGAGAATGTCGGAGTGGAACGCGAAGGAATTGCGCTCCTTCTCCTGATAGGCTTTCATGGCGCAGTCCACCATTTCGTCGATGAGCTGGCTGTATTTCAGCCCGCTTTCCTGCCAGAGGTAGTAGGCCAGGGAGCCGGGGATGGTGTTGATCTCGGTGATGTAATAGTTGTCGCTGTGGCGATCCAGCATGTAGTCGATGCGCACCACGCCCTTGCAGTCCATGGCGTCGAACACCTGGATGGAAAGTTCCTGCAAGGCTTTCGTTAATTCCTCGCCAATGGGCGCGGGCACGATGCGTTTCAGGCTCGCCATGCCCTTGCTGCCGCCGCTGCCCGCCAGGTACTTTTCGGAAAAGTCCAGGAACGCCGCGCCGGAGTTCGGCATTTCCAGCACGGAGGCCCTGCGCTCCCCGTCAAAGCCCAGCACGGAGCAGTTGACTTCAATCGGTTTGTCCAGCCCCTGCTCGATCAGTACCCGCCGGTCATAGGAGAAGGCCAGTTCCAAAGCATCCTTTAATGTTGCCCGGTCGTCCGCCCGGCTCACGCCAATGGAAGAGCCCAGGCAGGCGGGCTTCACGAACACGGGATAGGGCAGCGCCGCCTCCACCGTGTCCACGGCCTCGTCCGCGTTCTTTTCAAATGCCGCGCGGGTCAGGGCGCAGTCCGGCAGGATGGGGAAACCGCAGCCCCGGAAGAAGCGCTTCATGGTGATTTTGTCCATGCCTACGGCGGAACCGGTAACGCCGGTGGAGGCATAGGGGAGACCCGCCATTTCCAGCACGCCCTGGAGGGAGCCGTCCTCGCCGTGGAGGCCGTGCATCACGGGAATCACGCAGTCCAGCCGTGCCACGATTTCTTCCTTCCCGCCGCCCAGCAGCCCCTTGGGCGGTACGTAATGCAGCAGCGCCCCGGAACCGGCGGTCAGGTCGAGATGCACCGACAAGATGCCCTTTTTGTAGGGGTCAAAGGGCGTGTAGGTTTTGATATCCAGCAGGGGTTCGCCCGTGAACCATTCGCCCTTCTGGCTGATGTAAATCGGGATCACGTCGTACTTTTCCCGGTTCACGTTGCGCATCAGCTGTACCGCGCTGATAATGCTCACTTCGTGCTCGCACGTGCGGCTGCCGAAGATCACGCCCAATTGGATTTTGCTCATTCTTTATGTCCCCTTTACCAGAGAATCGCTACAATCAAACAGCACGAAACCAACCAAAAGCCTTCCCCTGGCAGGGGAAGGTGTCAGGCGCGGAACCAATAAGGATAATGATAGCCCGTAGTTTCGCGCCTGACGGATGAGGTACTCTTTTTAAGAAACATTTTTATATTGTAACGGGTGGGTTCACCTCATCCGAGCCGCGCGAATGAACATGTTTTCTTTTTCTATCTTGGTTCCGCGCGGCCCACCTTCCCCTGCCAGGGGAAGGCTTTTGGATTACCCTTCATTATAATGATCCGGCAAGTCATTCTCATACATCACAACGTCGCCGGGGCGGAGAATGCCGTTGACCACTTGGATGGCTTCGTCCAGGCTGCCAACCACGTGAATGTTTTCAGCCGGGAAGCCCTTTTCCTTCAATCCCTTCTGAATCGGTTCCGTGTGCCGCTTGCCCACCAGCACCGCCACGTCCACGGCGTCCGCCATGGCCTGGCCAAATTCCTCGTTGTAGCGGGCTTCCTCCGCGCCCAGCTCCACCATGCCGGGGGTGACGATCACCCGCCGCCCGGGGAAGGAGGAAAGCACCTTCAGCGCTTCTTTGCTGGAGGTGGGGTTGGTGTTGAAAGCGTCGTCAATCACCGTCACGCCGCCCGCGGTTTTGAGCAGCTGCAAGCGGTGCTCCACGGGTTTTACCTGCTGAATGCCGCGTTTGATCTGCTCCCGGTTCAGGCCCAGATGCTTCGCCACGCAGCAGGCGGCCAAAATGTTGCTGATGTTGTGGCGACCTAAAAGCGGAGTCGTACATTCAAAGGGCTCCCAATCGCCCAAGTGCAGGATAAAATGGCTGCCCTGGGGGGACACGGAAACGCCGCTGGCCCAGGCGTCGGCCCCTTCCTTGCCCGCCAGCATTTTCGGCTTTTGGGTCTTTTCGTATAATTTGGTTACAATCCCGTCATCGTTCAGGAACACGGCAAGCCCGTCCTGGGGCAGGGCGTCGATCAGCTCATACTTGGTCTTTTCGATGCGTTCCAGGGTCTTGAAGGTGTCCAGGTGCTGGGGCCCCACGGCGGTGAGGATGCCGATGGTGGGGTGCACCAGGTTGGACAGCTCCTTGATTTCGCCCACGTGCCGGGCCCCCATCTCCCCGATGAACACCTGGTGCGCCGGGGTGAGCCGCTCCCGGATGATGCGGGTCACGCCCATGGGCGTGTTGAAGGACGCGGGCGTCGCCAGCACGTTGTACTTTTGGCTCAGGATTTCCGCCAGGATAAATTTGGTACTGGTCTTGCCATAGCTGCCCGTAATCCCGATGCGGATGAGCCGCGGGTTTTCCAGCAGCTTCTTTTCCGCGTCTTTGAAGTATAGATGAAAAATCAGCCGCTCGATGGGCAGGGCCAGGACACCGGCCAGGGCCACCAGCAGGGGCAGGAAACAAGCAGACAGTACAGGAAAAACAATCAGTAAAGGCAGGAAGCAGGAAATCTCCGTATCGCTTGAAATGCAGCTATGTTCCATACGGGCCCAAATGACAGTAAACGATGCGCAGAAAGCCAACGCCAGAAAAATGATGAACACTCCGTACAGCCGCTTCATACGGGCAGTCATGGCGAAAGATTTCTTTTCTTTTTGCTTCATGCTGTGCTTTCGAAGCAACCAACCCGCCAGCACATAAAACACAGAAATAAACAAAGCCCAGAAAATGTGCAAAACAAAATTGTTTTTTAACAAGCTGCCGATCAGGGACCAGATAATAAAGATAGCAAAGAAAATTAAACCGAGAAGCAGGTAAGGAAGAACAGCCCGTTTCCATTGGCGGCGAATAGTCTGAAAATAACCATGAAACTGATAGCTTTCCAATTGAAAATAATGCGTAAGCCGCCGGATTGCCAGCAGGTTACCCGCTCCTATTCCAAGGCATAGAATACAGTAAAGCAGCAGGTTTCTAAAAATTTCCATACCTACGCTCCTTTATTATGGTTACACCTGAATGCATATTGCGGCAACAAGCCAACAATCGTGTTGTATTGCTTGGAATATCAGCCATCCCGGCTGTCATCCTGAGCGTATCCGGACGCGTTCGCTTGCGCGCACCGCAGGCGGGTAGGATCTCCTTGATGGGTTCAACGTTGCTTGGCAGAGTAAGTTGCTATGAGATCCTTCGCGTCCGGATGCGCTCAGGATGACAGTGTTACTTTTACACTTTAAAGTATCGTGCCTAAACTGTTACTAAGGAATACTTTATCATCAGTTGCAGGTAAAGCATTATGTCAAAAACGCCCGTACCACCGTCACGAACCTTTGCCACTGGTGCAAATAGGCGAAATGATCGTCGTTTTCAAAGATCACCAGGCCCGCGTCGGGAATATCCTGCTCCATTTTCTGGCCCATCCAGAGGGGGGTTTCGGTGTCCTTTTCGCCCCAGATGAGCAGGGTGGAGGCCTGGATGTCCGGCAGGAGGGGCGTCAAATCCTGGTTGATGACCTTCACGAAGGTCTTTTTCATTTCGTCGTCCAGGGCTTTGTAATCGGGGGAGCCGTACTTTTCCTGCAAGGCTTTCAGGCTTTTCCGCGCCATGCCGCCAACCAACGGCAGCTTGGTGAGATTCAGCAGGACTTCCTTTTTCTTTTTGTATTCCTCGCTGCGCTTTTTCTGCTCGGGCGTCGGTTCTTTCCGCAGGCCCGCGCCGCCGGTGAGCACCAGGCGGTTCACCAATTGCGGCTCCTTCGCCGCCAGCCACAGCGCCACGCGCCCGCCGAAGGAATGGGCGATGATATCGCAGGGAGCGATGCCGAGCTGCTCGATCAGGTCTTTCGTGCACGCCGCGAACTCCGGCACGCCCCAGGGCTCCGGCGGTCTGCCTGATTCCCCGTGGGCGGGAAAGTCGATCACCGTCACCCGGTAGTCCTTTGCCAAGTCCCGGGCGATCACTTCAAAATGCTTTGTGGAGCAGCCCCAGCCGTGGAGCAGCAGCACGTTTTTTCCGGCTTCGCCCATCTGCTCATAGTGGACGCGAACGCTCTTCGCGGTCAGTTCCATGGGACGGCTCCTTTCTGTGGCTGAGAGTACAGAGTTCAGAGTGCAGAGTTCAGAGGATATACCGGATACAGCGTGCGTCCATCATGGAACAGCAAAAATCTCTGCACTCTGTACTCTGCACTCTGTACTCTTTTCATTAGCTTTGTTATTTTATGCAGCTTATCAGGAATCAATGCGCCAGATATAGCGGCATTTCTGCCGTGCCCCGGCGCAGAGAGTGCGGTATTCGGGCGGTACGTCGGCAATGCGCTCCAATTCGCAGCCCAGTTTTTCGCAGGTTTTGCGGGAGGCGGTGTTTTCCACGTTGTTGGTGATCACCACGCTGCCCAGATGCAGCCGTTTCAGCAGCGGCAGCATCAGATAACACGCCCTTGCCGCGTACCCGTGGCCCCGGTGCTTTTCCTCGATGCGGTAGCCGATGTGGCCCAGGTAGTACAGCCCCGGGCTTTCGCCCAGGCGCAGGCTCACATAGCCCACATAATCCCGCGTGCCCGTCCGGTACAGGTTGAAGGTGTAGCCGTCGTCGATGCCGTATTCCGGGTCGCTGACGTCCTCGTTGGACAATACCAATTCTAATGTATCATCGGAAAAGGTTGGTTTGCGGGAGAAGAGACGGAGGAACTTCATGGATAGAACCTCGCATAAAGAGAGTTCAGGGAAGAGAGTGCAGAGTTCAGAGTGCAGAGTACAGAGAATATAGATGAAACAGAAAATGTAAAATGACAGGTCCAGTCATGAAACAGCATGATTCATCTGTACTCTGCACTCTGTACTCTGAACTCTTATCAAAACAAAGCGTTCACAAACTCCTTCGCGTCGAAGGCCTGCAAATCGTCGATGCCCTCGCCCACGCCGATGTACCACACGGGAATATTCAGCTCCTTGCGGATGGCGATGGCCACGCCGCCCTTGGCGGTGCCGTCCAGCTTGGTGAGCACGATGCCGTTGATCTCGGCGGCTTCCTTGAACTGCTTGGCCTGCTGGATGCCATTCTGGCCGGTGGTGGCGTCCAATACCAGCATACAGCGCATTTCCGCTTCGGGATACTCCCGGTCGATGATGCGGCGCATTTTGGAAAGCTCGTCCATCAGGTTCTTTTTGTTGTGGAGGCGGCCCGCGGTGTCCACGATCAAGAGGTCGGTCTTTCTTGCCTTGGCGCTCTGCACCGCGTCATAGACCACGGAGGCGGGGTCGCCGCCCTCCTGGCCGCGAATGATGGGCACCTTGGCCCGCTCGGCCCAAACCGCCAATTGCTCGTCGGCGGCGGCGCGGAAGGTGTCCGCGGCGGCCAGCATCACGCTGCGGCCGATCTCCTGGAAGCGCAGGGCCAGTTTGCCGATGGTGGTGGTCTTTCCCACGCCGTTCACGCCCACCACGAACATCACCATGGGCCAGCGCAGGTTGGGCCGGGGAATGTTCATTTCCTCCACCAGAATCTGCTTGAAGATTTCCTTGGCCTGATCGGCGTCCTTGATCTTCTTTTCGTCCACCCGATTCCGCAGCTTGTCCATGATATCCGTGGTCGCGGCCACGCCCACGTCGGCCAGGATAAGGATGTCCGTCAGTTCATCGTAAAAGTCGTCGTCCACCACGCGGGTATTCTTGACCAGCTCGTCCACCTTGTCGGTCAGCCCGGTGCGGGTCTTGAACAGGCCCTCCTTTAAGCGTTGAAAGAAACCCATGGTTCCTGCCTCCTTCATTCATTCACGCTGTTGTAAACACGCGCCAGATATCCACGAACTGTCTCCAGAAATGTCTGTGTATCGTCCATTTCCTGTTCCACGTCCGCTCTGACGATGATATAGAAATCGTCATAATCCGACTCATTCCTGATCTCAAAGGCGTCCGTAATCAGGCCGGAAAAGCGCCGATCCAGGATGTCCGTTTTCAAATACCGCCTTCTGAATTCGGAAATGACCGCGCTGTGCTTGCTCATGTCGATTTCATCCATCGCCAGCACGGCGCGGATGGCGTGAAACACCGCGTAATACGCGCGGTTGGCGGCGGCCCGGTAATCTCCCAGCCTGCAATTCTCCCGCGCCGTGCTCAGACACTCAAAGGCTCTTTCCAGGCGCACGCGGGACAGATCGGTTTTCTCCTGATGCGTCACGATTTTTCGCCCTGCCTCTCAGGGGCATGAAAACGGATGCCCTCAGCAACCACATTGCGATAATAGGGCAGCGTTTTGGGGAGAAACTGCTCCCTGGAGCGCACAGCCACCGAAATCAGCACGTCATGATTCAGGCACAGTTCCCCCACGATATTGGATACCTGACGGCGGCGGCGGCGGATTTCCTCCTCGGAGAGGGGAGAAACAAGCATAATGTCCACATCGGAGGAAGGACGGTAATCCCCTCTCGCGTAGGAACCATACAGATAAGCGTCCTGTATGGGCAGAATGGGCGACACGGAACGGTACACCTCGCCCAAAATATTCATGGCCTCTGCCTGGTCACACACGCGTATCCCCCCTGTCAGAATGAATCAGGTATTATTCATAGTCCTGCAAATTGACCGACACCATCCCGCTCACGCCCCGCTCCTGCATGGCGACGCCGTAGAGCGCGTCGCAGCGCTCCATGGTGCCCTTGCGGTGGGTGACCACCACGAACTGGGTGGTCTTGGCGTACTCGGACAGGTAATCGGCGAAATAGCCGATGTTCGCCTCGTCCAGCGCCGCCTCGATTTCGTCCAGGATGCAAAAAGGCGTGGGCTTGAGTTTCAGCATGGCGAACAGAATGGCGATGGCGGTCAGAGCGCGTTCACCGCCGGAGAGCAGGCTCAGCAATTGCAGCTTCTTTCCCGGCGGCTGGGCGATGATCTCGATGCCGCAGTTCAGCGCGTCGTCGGGGTCGGTCAGCTTGAGTTCCGCATATCCCCCACCGAACAGCCGGGCGAAGGTCTCCTTGAAATACTCGCCCAGCTTTTCAAATTCGGATACGAACTGCTTTTCCATCTGGCTGAGCAGGCGGGCGATGAGGGTCTGCAAATCCTCCTCGGCCTTTGTCAGATCTTGCTGCTGGGCGGTCAGGTCGTCGAACCGCTCCTTGGTGGCGGCGTATTCCTCGATGGCCCCCACGTTCACATGGCCCATATCCCGGATGCGGGCGCGGAGCACGGCGGCCTCCTTGTCGCTGGCGGACAGGTCGAAGGGCCCTTCGCAGCGCAGTTCCTCCGCCATGGCGTAGGTGAGATCGTAGGTGTTGAAGATGTGGTCGGTCATCACCTTGAGCTCGTTTTCCGCCCGGTCGCGGCTGAGCTCGGTGCGGTGCAGCTTGAGGCTGTCGTCGTCGTATGCCTTGTGGATTTCTTCGCTCAGGCGCACGCATTCCCGCTGCCCGGCGGTTTTCTCCTGGCGCTGGGCTTCGAGGGCATTGACCTTTTCCAAAGCCTCCGCGACCAGCGCTTCCCGCTGGCGGCAGATGGCCTCCTGCTCTTGCAGCAGTTCCTGGGCCTTTTGCAGTTGGATTTCCCGGCACTCCTGATCGGTGGACAATTGCTCCAGGGTCTTTTCCAACTGGGCAAATTCCATGTCCCGGCGCTGCTTGTCTCGTTGCAGGGTGTCCAGGGCGTGGTACAAATCGGCGTATTGCAGCCGCATTTTCGTGACCAGGTCGCGCTGGGCGTCGGCCTTTTCGCGGGCGTCGTACAGGGCTTTTTGCAGGGCCTCCGTTTTCTGATCCATGGCCTCCCGGTCGAGGGTTTCGCTCTGGGCCACGTTCTGCACGAAAGCCAAATCCCGCTCGATTTCCGCGATGCTCTCGGTCAATTGCTGGCGGGCGTCGCGGGTGCGCTCCAATTGCTGGGAGGCGGCGGTCAACTCCGCCTTGGCGTTGAACACGCGCTCCTGCTCCCGGGCCACGGCGATTTCTTCCTGGTGCACCCGCTCCATGGCTTCGTTGCGCAGGCGCTTGAGTTCCTCGCGCCGCTCCTGCATTCCGGTCAGCTTTTCCCGGAGGGCTTGCAGCGTTTGCTTTTCGCCTTCCAGGGTCTGCCGCAGTTCTTTGATTTCGCGCTCGCGGCCCAGCAGGCTCACGCTGCTTTTCTGTGCCGTGCCGCCGGTCATGGAGCCGCCGGAGTGCATCACGTCGCCGGAGAGCGTCACCAGCCGGAAAGCGTGACGGCCCGCGCGCATGATGGGAATGCCGCTGTCCAAATCCTCAGCGATCACCGTGCGGCCCAGCAGGTTTTCCATGATGCCCCGGTACTCCGGCGCGAAGGAAATCAGTTCGCTCGCCACGCCGAGGCACCCCGGCATGGAAAGCAGGCGGCGTTCCTCCTGATTCAGCACGCGGCCTTTCACGCTGGTCATGGGCAGGAAGGTGGCGCGGCCCAGGCGGTTGTTGCGCAGATAGTCGATGATGCGCTTGGCCGCTTCCTCGTCCTCGGTGACGATGTTCTGCAGCGCCCCGCCCAGCACCATGTCGATGGCGGTTTCCAGTTCCTTGGGCACCTGCATGAGCCGGGCCACCACGCCTCGGACGGAAGCGTCCCCTTGGGCGTAGGCCAGGGCCTTGCGGACGGACTGATTGTACCCCTCCATCTCCCGGCTCATTTCGTCCAGCAGGCGCAGGCGGCTCACGTCGCCCTGGTATTTGGCGTTCAGGTTTTGCGCCTTTTCCGCCGTTTCCTGGGTTTCCAGGGTCAGGGCGCGAAGGTTCGCCTCGCTCTGCACCGCGTCCTCTTTGAGCGCGGCCAGCCCCTCTTCCACTTCCGCCGCCTGTTTCTCGGCGGCGCGGAGCGCGCCTGCTCGATTTCGGCCAGGCGCTCCTTCATCTGGGCGCAGATGGCCTGCTGCCGGGCCTGCTGGTTCTTGGCGTCGGACAGGCGGTTCATGGCGGCCAGGATGTCCGCCTTGTGGCGGTCAAGGGTGGCTTCCTTCTGCTGCGCGTCATCCAGGTAGGCGTCCAGCTTTTCCTGCTCGCGGTTCAAGTCCTGCTGCGCCTGGGTGAGCGCTTCGCCGCTCTGCTGGGCGTCCTGCTCACCCTGTTCAAAAAGGGCTTTCAGTTCCTTCTGCTTCTGAACGGCGCTGTCCTGTTCCCCGGCGATGCGCTGCAAATTGTCCTGGATAGCTTCGATCTGCTGGGCTGTCCGCTCCCGGGCGGACTGCATTTCATGCAGCGCGTCGTTGGCGGAGAGATGCTCCTGCCGGGCGGATGCTAATTCCTCCTCCAGCAAAGCGATGGCTTCCTCCAGCTTTTCCCGCTCGGCGGCGTTTTCGTTCAGCCGGGCTTCATGGTGGAGCAGCACGTCCTTTAAGCCCTCGATGGTCTTATCCAGGTTGGCGATGCGGTCTTTTACCTTGTCGTGGCGGATGAGGAAAATGTTGATTTCCAAATCCTTTAACCGCTCCGCCAGTTCCAGGTATTCCTTGGCGACGGCGGCCTGCTTTTCCAGCGGCTCCACGCGGGAGGCCAGTTCCTCCAGAATATCGTTGACCCGGCCCAGGTTTTCCCGGGTGCGGGCCAGCTTCCTTTCCGCTTCCTCCTTGCGGAAACGGTAGGTCATCACGCCCGCGGCTTCCTCAAACACCTGGCGGCGGTCCTCGCTCTTGACGGACAGGATCTCGTCGATGCGGCCCTGGCCGATCAGGGAATAGCCCTCGCGTCCGATGCCCGTATCCCGGAACAGTTCCAGAATATCTTTCAGGCGGCAGGCGGTTTTATTGAGGAAATAATCGCTGTCCCCGTTGCGGTAGACCCGGCGGGTGACCATCACTTCGGCGTAATTCGATTTCAGGGCGCCGTCCTCATTTTCAAACGTGAGGCTCACTTCGCAGTAGGAAGCCTGCTTGCGCTTGGCGGTGCCGTTGAAGATGACGTCCTCCATTTTCGCGCCGCGCAGCACCCGGGCGCTCTGCTCGCCCAGCACCCAGCGCACGGCGTCGCCGATGTTGCTTTTCCCCGAGCCGTTGGGCCCCACGATGCCGGTGATGCCCTGGTTGAACACGATCTCCGTTCGGTCGGCAAAAGATTTAAAGCCGTGAATTTCCAGTTTTTTAAGGCGCATCTGTCCCTGATTCCCCCGAACGTTTGATGATGTTCAGCGCGGCAGCGGCGGCCTCCTGCTCGGCGCGCTTTTTGCTGGTACCCCGGCCGCGGGCGATTTCCTTCCCCTCCAGGAGCGCGGCGGCGGTGAACACCCGATCGTGCGGCGGGCCTTCCTCGCCCAGCGTGGCGTAGACGGGGCCAGGACGGCCTTTGCTTTGCAGGTATTCCTGCAAGGCGCTCTTGGCGTCGGCTTCGTCCGTTTCGGTGCAGTCCCCGATCAGGCGGCGCACCATGCCCCGCGCTGCGTCCAGCCCGCCGTCCAGGTACACGGCGGCCAGCACGGCCTCAAACGTGTCGCACAGCACGGACGGGTTCGTGCGCCCGCCGCTGATTTCGCAGCTGCGATCCATTTTCAGCGCTTCGCCCAGGGAAACGGAACGCGCCGCTTCCGCCAGCTTTTCTTCCCGCACCAGCTTCTGGCGCAGGCGCGTCATGGCCCCCTCATGCATCTCCGGGTGGTTGGCGTAAATCTTTTCGCTCACGCACAGTTCCAAAACGGCGTCGCCCAAAAACTCCAGCCGCTGGTTATGCTCGTGCCCCAGCGATGGATGGGTGAGCGCCTGCTTGAGCAGCGCGATGTTTTTGAACGGATAGCCAATCGCCCGTTGGAGGGCCGTTAAGTCGGACATGATGTATTTCCTTCTTTAACTTATATGGGTAATGGAATTTGTTCAGTTAGGAGATAGGAGAGAGGAGATAGGAGTTAAATTATGATTTCCGCTTTACGCTGGATGATCAGACGAACGGAAATGATGGACGCTTTAAACTCCTATCTCCTATCTCCTCACTTCTAACTTTGATTCACTGGTGCGCTTCGATGTACTTCACCACGTCGCCCACGGTGCGCAGGGTGTTGATGGCGGTGTCGTCCACGGTGATGTTGAAGGTGTCTTCCAGATCCATGATCATCACCATCACGTTGGCGCTGTCGGCCTTCAGATCTTCCACCAGGCGCTTGTCGGGGGTAATGTCCTTCACGTCCATCTTGAGCTGCTTAGCGATCATGCCGGCTACGGTGTCGAATACCATTTTCGTTTCCTCCTGTTGTCAATGAAGTTATTGTTAGTTCTAAGTTCCAAGTTCTAATTTCTAAGTTTTCATGTCCGACAAGAGCGACGGGATGTTTTGCAGACCATCTTCCGCTTAGAACTTAGAACTTGGAACTTTGAACTCATTACTCGCTGAGTTGCTTTGAAATCTCCTGTTCAATGGACGCCACCAGGTTTTTGTTTACCATGATGACGGCCTGGCGAATGGCGCAGGCGATGGCGTGTGCGTTGCTGGAGCCGTGGGCCTTGACCACCACGCCCTTGACGCCCAGCAGCGGCGCGCCGCCAACTTCGGTGTAGTCCATGGCTTTCTTGACGCGCCGGAACGCGGGCTTGGCCATCAGGCCGCCCAGCGTGCTGCGGAAATCCGCCTTGATTTCCTTCTTGATCATCCCAAGCAGGGTGCCCGCCACGCCCTCCATGAACTTTAAGATCAGGTTGCCGGAGAACCCGTCGCACACCACCACGTCCGCCACGTCGGCGGTAATGTCGCGGCCCTCCACGTTGCCGACAAAGTTGAAGGGCGCTTTCTCCATCAGGGGATAGGCGGCTTTCGCCAGGGCGTTGCCCTTTTCGCTTTCGGCCCCGATATTCACCAGCCCGACCCGGGGATTCTCCACGCCGCGCACGGCTTTCAGGTACGCCGCGCCCATCACGCCGAACTGGGGCAGGTAAGCGGGCAGGCAGTCCACGTTCGCCCCGCAGTCGATCAGGCAGAAGAAGCCCTTGCCGTTGGGCAGCAGCGGCGCCAGCGCGGGCCGCTCCACGCCCTCAATGCGGCCAAGCCGGAACATGCCGCCCGCCAGGGTGGCACCGGTGGAGCCGGCGGACACGAACCCATCCGCCCCGCCCTCGCGCACCAGCAGCATCCCCTTCACCTGGGCGCTCTGCTTTTTCGTGCGAATCGCCATCACCGGCGCGTCGTGGTTGGTGATGATCTCCGGGCAGTCGTCGATTTCGATGCGGGCGCGCACGTCGCCGCAGTCCTTCAGTTTTTTTTCGATCTCATCCTTCGGGCCGCCCAGGGTGATTTTCAGATCCTTGTCCGCCCGCAGGGCTTCGATGGCCCCTTCGATCGTGCATTGCGGCGCGTTGTCGCCGCCCATGGCATCCAGATAAATGTGAACCATGCTTTCCCTCCTTCTGAAAGGCTCATAGAAAGACATATTATCTTACCATAAAACGGCGCAACTTACAAGTGGTCCAAAATTTCCGCGCAGAGCAATCGCTTATTGCAATTCTGTGACAAAATGGTTACGAAGTCGAGAACAGGTGCGATCAATGTAGGGGCGGATAGTATCCGCCCGTCATGGCTTGCATGACATTGCTTAGCGCGGGCGGATGATATCCGCCCCTACATACCTGGGATTTCTTGCAGCATACAATCTGTAAGCGATTGCCCTGATTTTCCGCGCGTGGGGGAGAGGCAAAAGACTGCCCATATACCACCAAACGGCGCCATTGGCTGCCAAATATGAAGGCAGAGAGGAAAGAGAAAACTCTTGCAGATCGGTAATTGTTACTGAATTGGATGTATGATTTATTCCCGATTTTTCTCCCGGTATTCCCCCGGCGTGATCCCGACGATTTCCTTGAACACGCGGGCAAAATGGCCTTGACTGGAAAAGCCTAAATACAAGCCGATGGCGGACACGGTTTTTTCCGTATAGCGGAGGAGACGTTTGGCCTCCTCTATTTTTTCGTTGCGGACAAAAGCGGCCAGGGGTACGCCCGCTTCCTGGGTGAAACGGCGGGACAGGTGCTGACGGCTCAGGAAACAATGCTCCGCGATTTGATCGGTGGTGATGGCTTCGGACAGATGACGCTGCACATAGTTTGCCACAGCGCGCACCAGATCGGAGGTATCGTGTCCAAGGCGGACCCGTTCCACCTGTCTTGTGTAATAAAGCGCCATATCATAGTGGAGACGGGTGATCCGGTGAATGTCGGTCATCATTTCGCACTGCTGGATATAGGCGTCGCTGCTGGTAAGCGCGTCCTCCACGTCCATGCCGCCGCGAATGGCCGCCCGGCAGGCTTCGGCGGTGGCGACGATGAAGGTATTCTTCGCCTGCTGCAATTGTTCCCGCGCCATCACGCCGGGGCGCACGGCAGGCGCATCCTGCACAAAAGCTTCCAGCGCGGCCACGTCGCCCTTGCGGATGATGTTCATGAGCGTCTGTTCCACGGCCAAAGAATTGTGCAGCGCTTCCGAAGCGTTTTCCATTTCGGCCATGCGCTGTTCCGCCCGGGTTTCCTCTAAAGTAAAGGTTTTTTCAATGCCGCTGACCACATCGTTCAGGTTCAGTTTTTCCCCGTTCACCATGAAATTAATGGCGCACATCATCTGCATCATGCTTTCCAACGGCAGGCGGATGATCTGCTTCATGGCGGCGAGAAATTCCGGCACATCATCCGGGCGGACATCCAGTTCAAAGGCCATGTCCTTTAATTCCTGATTCTGGGCGGGGGTTTGCCTGCTGGGGCCGACCACCAGGCGGATATTCCCGCTGACCACCACGCCGTAATAAAAGAAACGCGGCGTCACATAAAAGCCCACATGATCGGTGATGGAAAGGGTTTCCTTTTGCGCCAGCGCGATCGGGTCTTTCGGCAGGGTGACCAGGTTGTGGAAAAAAGTCATCTGTTCCCCTTCGTACAGCCGAACCGGAATGCCGGACAGGTTCCCCACCATGGTACAGAGATAAACCATATCCTCTTTTTCCATTTCCGTTCCCTCCGCTTAAGACAAATTATAAATGATTTGCGACAAATCTGCAATACATGTTCCCACTTTTTTGTTATAATCAGATCATCCCACACCGTTCCGCCGCAGGAAAGGAGTTTTTTCCATGGAAAAGCTGTCCGCCCCCATTTTCAACAGCCGCGTGAAAAGCGGCACGGTAACCAAAGCCGAGAAGTGGCTGGGCTATCTCTTGGGTCCTGCCGGAGTGCTGCTGCTGAACGCCGTACTGGCGACCTATCTGAATGAAGGCCATGGGCTATCCGAGTTATGAAGAATTTTGCGCAGAGCTTGAAAAGCAGGCGCGGCAAAAAAGCAAGACCTTGTTTATCGGTACTATATTCAGGCGCCCCACATGATCGCAGGCCGGCTCCCTGCCGGGTACACCCGCTTCGAGCGCTGGAACAGCAAACCTTACTGCAAGGATGCGGGCCTGGAGGTTTACGGCGTGGTGGAATATCCGCGAGCGCTTTCCATTCAGGAAAGACCGTGTTCGGGCTGGGGCGTACAAAAATCTGACTACCGATCTGACTACCAAAATGACTACCCAAATCCCGCCAAACGGTGCCATTGGCTACCAAATATGAAGATAGAGAGGTAAGAGAAAACCCTTGCAGATCGTTGATCTGCAAGGGTTTTCTTGGCGCGCCCTGGGGGATTCGAACCCACGACCTTTTGATTCGTAGTCAAACACTCTATCCAGCTGAGCTAAGGGCGCTTGTCGCTGCTCTCTCAAACAGCTTAATTATTATAGCACAGATCATTTCAAAAATCAAGCTTTTTTTTAATCTCTTTTTGCAACTGTTCAGTCGAGACACTTTAAAGCGTGAAAGCGACGCTGTCATCCCTTCGACCTCGCACAGGGCAGGCTCTGAGGCTCGCGAAGCGAACGCACTGCTTCGAGATGCTCAGAATGACATCCAAGTCCGTTCTATTTTGCAAAATTGATTCATTTCTGCCCTTTACCGGCCACGACTGGACAGTCAGTTCTTTTTGGCTTTTCCATGCTTTCTGCTTCTGTTTGCTTGCATGTTTTGGCGATCAGGCGGCAAAGCATGGAGATGTTTCCCGGCGCTTTTTGCGTTTTGGGGTTATTTAGAAAAAAACAGGAATGGAGAAGAGATGCCGCATGATGGATTACGATGAAAAAAACTGCTCCTACGATGTATGTCTTGAAATTTTTTCCTGTTTCTGATACGTTCAAATCAAGATAGGAGGAATTTCAATGAAACAAGTTTTCTGTGTGCTCCTTGCTCTGGTCCTGGTCGCTGCTTCGCTCACCGCCTTTGCGGAAGATACGCTGTATTTCTCAGAGCAGCCCTTTGGCTTTACCGCGGCGGAATATCCCCTGGAGCTGGAAGGCCGGAAGGTCTATGGCGTGCTGTATCTGCCGGAGGGAGACGGTCCGTTCCCCACGATCATTTTCAGCCATGGCTTTAACGGCAGCGAAGGCTCCTGGGCGCACGTGGCGAAAATCCTGGCGAACAGCGGCTTTGCCTGCTATGCCTTTGATTTCCGCGGCGGCAACACCCTGAAACGCAGCTCCGGTAAAACTACGGAAATGTCCGCGCTGACTGAAAAGGCGGACCTGACCGAAGTGATGCATTTGATTCAGCGGGAAGCCTTCTGCGATCCCAGCCGCCTGTATCTGGCCGGGGAAAGCCTGGGCGGGCTGGTGACCGTGCTGACCGCAGCGGAATTCCCGGAGGAAGTGGCGGGTGTTTTCCTGATCTATCCTGCGCTGACTGTACCGGAAACTACACGGCAGCAGTATGCCTCCGAGGATGATATTCCCGCACGGCCCCGGTTCAGCGGCGTGGCCATCGGCAAGCAGTTCTATACCGACGTGATGGACATTGACATCAACCAGGCGCTGGACGCTTACCCCGGCAGCATCCTGATCCTCCACGGCGACGCGGACGCGCTGGTGTCCATGGAAGCGGTGCAGGAAATCGCGGCGTGGCACGCGCAATGCGCCTTCGTCATCATGCCCGGCGAAGGCCACGGTTTCACTCCGGAAGGAAAAACCGAAACGGCCAAACAGCTTTACCAGTTCTGCACGAAATAACGATAGGAAGCAACCGTCATGAAAATGCAGAGCGGACAAGACTCTGCCCGTTGATATGACAGGTGAAATCTGGTATAATGCTTATTGTGAAAGCCGCTGAAATTCGACCGGATAATACATTATAAATGGCTTTCCTTTATCGTGGCGCTTCTTGCGGCATGGGAATTTCAGCCGCGGTGAGGAGATCTCTAAGCTCTCAGTTCCAAGAAATTCCGGTCAACATCGTGTAAATGGTAAAGGTATGTGCCAATTACAATAAACAAATAGCTTAGAACTTAGAACTTTGAACTTTGAACTTGAAACTTTGCTCCTGCTGAACACAACTGACTACTTACATGAAAAGAAGATTTTTCTATGAAATACGACAACATCCACAAAGCTGTATTCATCAGCCGGCCGAATCGTTTTGCGGCAAATGTCAGCATAGACGGTCATGAGGAAACCGTCCATGTGAACAACACTGGGAGATGTCGGGAACTGCTGATCCCCGGCGCGGAAGTTTGGGTGACAGCCCCCGGTTCGCCTGGCAGAAAGACGGTATACGATCTGGTCGCGGTACAAAAGGGAAACGGTCTGCTTATCAATATTGACAGTCAGGCGCCGAACAAGGTTGCGCGGGAATGGCTGGAGACGCAGGGATTTGACCGGGTGATCCCGGAATACAGGTACGGAGATTCCCGGATTGATTTTTTCATGGAACGTCAGGGGCGGCGATACCTGATGGAGGTCAAAGGCTGCACATTGGAGATAGACGGCATCGGGTATTTTCCGGACGCGCCGACGGAGCGCGGCGTGAAGCATCTCCACGAGCTGGCGCGAGCGTCAAAAGAAGGGTACCGCGCTATGCTGGCCTTTGTGATTCAGATGGACGGCGTGAAGGAAGTCCGGCCAAATGTGGCGACCCATCCGGCATTCGGAACGGCGCTAAAGGAGGCAAAGGAGGCGGGCGTCCGTGTCATCTGCCTGCCATGCCATGTGGAGCCGGATGGCGTCGCGGGACTTCCCCCTCCAAACGCCTAAATGGGCAAGCATGATTTTTTTCTTGTAACTGGCCAGTCGTATTCAGAAGGAGCAAAGTTCTAAGTTCCAAGTTCGAAGTTCTAAGCCATTCGTTTCTTATCATTGGTACATATGTTTGCCGTTTACAAGATGCAGGACGAAATATCTTAGAACTTATACTGTTTCATTTTTAAAACAGTATTAATAGGCGGAAAGCAGCTCCAAAATGGCTCCGCGGAGCGCGTTTGGCAGCGGAAGCAGGTGCGCCTGGGCCAGGAAGCAGGCAGGGGCATTGTTCCTGCGGGCCGCATCCATCACGCGGTCTTTCAGGTCAAAGTCAATCTGCGCGGGCAGGAGCAGCTTCCGCAGTTGTTCCTTCCAATCCAATGCCGGGGCGTCCATGCTCCCGCGCCATTGCAGCTTCGCGCCGTTTACCGCTTCCTCAGATAATGCCAGCGTCAGCGCGCGGCGGCTTTCGTCGTATTGAACAGAATAATCGCAGGTGCTTCCATCCGGCTCCTGATTTGCAATGCCGTTGATTTCGATTCTGTATTGCCGATGGGCGGGCAGCAGAGAAGTTTCTCCCTGCGGAGGTAGTATTTCAATCGTCAGCCCATCTTCACAGCGCATCCGAAGAGTGGTCACGACGCGGCTGTAAGCCGGGTCGGCAGGCATTTTCCCATTGTCCTCGATCAGCTCGGCTTCCCCGTCCGCTCCGGGAAACACCCGCCACAGAATGGTTTCCGGCAGCGGCGCGCCGTTTTCGGGCACGTCCCCGGCATCCATGGGCAGGATGCCGCCCGCCTTGACCAATACGGGCATTGTATCCAAGGAACGGTACATGTTCAGCTTGCGTCCGCCCTGATAGCGCCAGCCGGTGAAGAAATCCGTCCATTGCCCGGCGGGCAGGAACAACTCCGCCGCGCCTTTCTGCGCTTCCCTGTCCATGGGCTGGGTGACCGGGCTGACGGTCAGGCAGTCACCGAGCAGGTATTGGTTTTTCGCGCCGTAAGCCGCCCAGTCATCCGGCACATCGTAATACATGGGCCGCAGCAGCATCTCTCCCTGCCCGCTGCATTTGATGTTCTGGGTGTACAGCCAGGGCACCAGCTGATGCCGCAGGCGCAGGAAACGCTTCATCACCGCCGCTTTCTCCGCCGGATACTTCCAGGGCTCCTTCTCCATGAAGGGATTATTGGAGGAATGCAGCCGCAGAATGGGCGAGAACACGCCGAACTGCACCCAGCGCACCGTCATTTCCGGGTCGGTGACCCCATGCATATGCCCGCCGATATCGTGGCTCCACCAGGGATAGGCGATATTGGCGGCAGTGGCGGTGAAGTAGGGCTGGAACTGGAGGGACGCCCAGGTGGCGCAGGTGTCGCCGGAAAAGCCCAGGGGGTAGCGGTGGCTGCCTGGCCCGCCGTAGCGGGAAAGAATCAGCGCGGGCAGGCCCTTTTCGATGGCGTGAAGAAAACGGGTATGGTTCAGGCAGAACAGCGGGTCCATGCCCGGGTCGCTGGAGCCGCCCTTCTGCTGCCAGTCAATCCACCAGAAATCCACGCCCTGGTCTTCCAGGGGATTCAGTACCGCCTGTTCAAAGGCTTTTTGGTATTGTTCATCCGCCGCGTCATAAGGATAGGGCTTTTCCGATGCCGGATCGTCGCCCATGGCCCGCGCCATCCGCGGGTGCATCTCCTCGCACGCCCGCACGCCGTCCGCCGGGTGGTCGTTCAGCGTCGCCTTGAGGCCATGCTCATGCAGCCAGGCAAGCAGCTTTTCCGGGGCGGGAAACTTTTCCCTGTCCCAGGTGTAGCCCGTCCAGCCGGTGCCGTACTTGGAATCAATGTCCGTCACATGCCAGTTCATGTCCAGCACGGACACGGACAGGGGAATTCCTTCCTCCCGGAATTTCTCCATCAGCGCCTGGTAGCTTTCCTGGGTGTAGGGGTAAAAGCGGCTCCACCAGTTGCCCAGCGCGAACCGGGGCACCGGCGGCACCGCGCCGGACAGGAGCAGGTAATCCCGGATGCAGCCCTTGTAATCGTGGCCGTAGGCAAACAGATACAGGTCAATGCCGTGGAGCCGGGCGGGAAGCAGCCGTCCGTCCTCATCCATCCCCATGGAATGGCTGTCGTCCAGCGCCGCGTAGCCATGGACGGAGATCAATCCGTCCTCCAGGGGAATGGGACCGTTGGATTCGTCCAGCGTCCGGGCCGTGCCGCCGAGCGTGCGGTTTTCCTCGCCGTAATGCCACACGCTGCCGTACACGGCATACGTGCCTTTCAGCGTGACGGTGAGCCCGGTATAGGAGAAAGGCCGCTTGTCATACCGCAAAAGCAGGGCGTCCGTTTCCACGGTCAGAAGCGATTCGGTTTCCGTCACGGTAAAGGCGGGCACAGGGAAATCCCGGCACAGGGCCATCTGGGTCGCCGTATCGCGGAAGCTGCCGTTCTGCTCATATTCCAGGCGCAGCAGCCGGTTGGTCAGCACGGTGACGCGGTATTGCTCTCCGCGCAGCACCGCCTGCTCCTGGGCCAAAGGACGAATGTGCCAAAGTTCGCTTGCTTTCATGGATGAACACCCCTTTTGAAAGGGGCTGCCGCCTGAGATAGCAGCAGCCCCCATTGTTGGTTTTTTAGATTCGACAGAATACTTTAATTTCCTGTTTCGTTCAATCGTTCCCGAAAGAGTTCTAAGTTCTAAGTTCCAAGTTCTAAGCTATTTTTGTGATTACTTTTTGTGCAAACAGGAATGTTTTCAGCCAAGCTTTCAGCTTTGAACTTAGAACTTCTTGCTTAGAACTCAAACCATTTCCTGCGTCATTCGCCGATGTAACGGGCGTAGGCGTCCAGATGGATCTGGATCAGATCCTGCACGCTCATCTGGTTCAGCTTGGCGATGTAGGCGTCCCATTCTTCCTCCACGCCGCCCTCGGTGACCCAGTGCGCGTACTGCTGGTTGCAGTAGCTGGTGATGTCGGGGCTCAGGAAAGCCATGTCGTCCAGTTCCTGGGCGGTGTAAGCGACCACCGGGAAGGTGTCGCGGGCGTAGGCGGCGTTCACGGCGTCGTCGGCCAGCTTGATGCCGTCGCCTTCGGTGGTGGGCAGGATGACGTTGGCTTCAAATTCCTCGTTCATGTACTTGGGGCCGTGGTCGCGGAAGGAGAAGGTCCAGCAGGAGGTGTCCAGGTTGATGCCGGAATCCTCAGCGGGCAGCAGCACTTCGTAGGTGCCGTCGTCGTTCTTGGCGATCTTGCCGTCGCCGATGGAGCCGTAGTAGGTCTGGAGGGAGGCTTCGTCGGTGTAGAACTGGTCAGCCCAGGCGAGCAGCTTGCCGGGGTCGGAGCAATTCTTGGTAATGACGAATTCATTCTTGCCGTAGTTCAGGAAGGTGGGGTCGGATTCCACATAGCGGTTGCCGTCGGGGCCGGCCACGGCTTCCAGCACCACGTAATCCTTGGCGTTGCCCAGCAGTTCGGAGTCCGCCGTCCAGGCGAACACGATGCCCGTGCGGGAACCGGCGTCGGTATCCTGCACCTTGGCGCGCACCATGTCGGAGGTCTGGGTGAAATATTCGGGATCAAGCGCGCCGTTCACATACAGCTCACGGGCCCACTTGACAGCTTCCTTGTAGTTTTCGGCCATGGGCACGAAGTAGGGCTGGCCCTCGGCGTTGATGCCCATGAAGTTGCCCGCGCGGCTGGTCTGCACGCCGAAGGGCAGCAGCAGGTTGTTCAGGTCAAAGCTCAGGGAAGAAGCGGCAATGAAGCCGTAGCGGCCTTCGCCGGACTTGGAGAACGCCACCAGGGTATCGGCCAGTTCGGTGTAGGTGGTGGGCAGGGGCAGATTCAGTTCTTCCAGCCACACCTTGTTGATGTACAGTTCATTGGCGGTGATGGGGCGCATGGGCAGCTTCTTGGGCAGGCTCCAGATCTTGCCCTCGGCGTCGGTGCACAGCGCTTTCATGGAAGGATCTTTTTCAAAGATGGCGGTCAGGTTGGGCATGTACTGGGGAATCAGGTCGGTCAGTTCCACGAAGTAATCCTGGTTGGGCACGATGTCGGCATCCGTCAGGGAGATGGAACCAAAGAAGGCGTCCGGCAGCGCGCTCAGGCCGCTGGCCAGCATCAGGGATTTCTGGTCGGCCCAGGAGCCGTTCCAGTAGGGCTGCCATTCGATGTTCACGCCGGTCTTTTCGCCGATTTCCTTCAGGAAAGCGGTTTCGGTAAAGTCAGTGCCCCAAACCTCCGTCCAGCGGTTGATGGCCACGGTGAAGGTGGGGACGTCTTCCGCAAACGCGGCGGCGCTGACGCCCAGCAACATGCACAGGACGAGAGCCAGAGAGAGCAGTTTCTTCATGATGATTTCCTCCTTTAATTTATGTTCAGGCGATGCTCGCCTTGGAACCGGGTTTAGGGAGTAGGGAGTAGGGGGAAGGGAGTAGGGAATAGGGAATAGGGATTGGGAATTACGAGGGACAATCAGGTCAAGGCATAAGAATGATAAACACTAATTTTCCTAATGCCTAATGCCTGTTCCCTATTCCCTTTTCCCTCGTCCCTCTTACCCCTTCAGCGCCCCGATCATGACGCCCTGGTTGAAATACTTCTGCACGAAGGGATACATGGTCATGATGGGCAGGGAGGAGACGACGATGGCGCCGTACTTGATCAGGTTCGCCTTGCGGTTCAGGTCGGCCGCGGCGGAGCCCGTCATGGCGGTGGCGGCCATTTCGTTGTTGATCAGGATGTTGCGCATCACCAGCTGCAGGGGGTATTTATCCGGGGTGCGCAGGTAGATCATGGCGTTGAAGTAGCTGTTCCAATGTCCCACCGCCGCCCACAGGGCGATCACCGCCAGGATGGCTTTGGA
>CADAKE010000027.1:4549-36320 GCA_902788445.1 uncultured Eubacteriales bacterium | reverse complement strand
ACCCCCATCGCCATCGAAGCCGGTCTGCGCTTCGCTATCCGCGAAGGCGGCCACACCGTTGGCGCTGGCGCCGTGGTTCGCATGGTGGAATAATCAAAGGTTCATGAAAGGCTTCTGCGCTCAGAAGCTCACCCCGGCAGGATTCGTCCTGCCGGGTTTTTTGTGTACCAAAATGCCGACCTCCCCAAAGTGGGAAGTCGGCAACTTAAGACGAACAATATTGATTAAGAGACTTTATACAAGTCAACTAACAATGTCATCCTGAGCGCATCCGGATGCGTTCGCTTGCGCCCGTCCCGAAGGGCGGGTAGGATCTCATAGTAACGCATTATGCCAAGCAACATATCATCCAGCAAGGAGATTCTACTCGCCTTCGGCGAGCGCAAGCGAACGCGCCGGATGCGCTCAGAATGACAATTGTAGTTGGTTGATAGATATGTTACTTGGTCGATGTCAGAAAGCGTTTTGCCTGAAGTTGACGACATTGCCTGCCAGTGGAAGGCTTTTGGCTGGTTCCCTCAGAATTGTTCAAATATACTATCGTATTTCTTAAATTGACGACATCGCCGCAAGTGGGAAGTCGGCATTTTTTTATTGAGGACTCATACTCTTTCTTTTCAAAAAACCAAATATTAAAAGAAGGAGATCCTTCGCTTATCACTCCGCTAACGCCCTTTGATGCTCAGGATAACAGGGTGTAGTATTCTGTCATTCTGAGCCACCGGAGCGTTTGCGCAGCGCCAGCGAAAGATCTCGCAGTTTCTGTTCAGCATTCAATTTTTAGGCGCGATACAGTATACCAGCCTCAAATCCGCTTGGAAAGCGTGTCCGGGTTGGAGGCGTAAATAAGCGCGATATCGCGTGTGATGCGTTTTTCGCGCACCAGGCGGGCCAGCTCATTGTCCATGGACAGCATGGTTTTGTCGCTGCCGCCGTAGATCACGTTGTCGATCTGGTGGGTGCGGCCGTCGCGGATCATGTTCTGGATGGCCGGGTTCACCGTCATGACTTCAAAAACGGGGATGCGCTTGCCGTCTACTGTGGGAATCAGGCGCTGGGACACGACGGCTTTGAGCACCATGGACAGCTGCACGCGGATCTGGGTCTGCTGCTCGGCCGGGAAGGTGTCGATGATACGATCGACGGTTTTGGCCGCGCCGATGGTATGCAGGGAGGACAAAAGCAAGTGGCCCGTTTCAGCGGCGGTGATGGCGGTGCGGATGGTGTCCAGGTCGCGCATTTCGCCGAGCATGATCACGTCCGGCGCCTGGCGCAGGGCGGCGCGGAGTGCGCGGCTGAAGGTTGCCGCGTCGTTGGGCACCTCGCGCTGGCTGACCAGCGATTTATGGTGGCGGTGCAGATATTCGATGGGGTCCTCGATGGTGACGATATGGCCCTCGCGCCGCAGATTGATTTCATTCACGATGCAGGCCAGCGTGGTGCTTTTGCCGCTGCCCGCCGGGCCGGTGACCAGGATCATGCCGCTGCGCATTTCGGCCAGGGACATGACGATATCCGGGATGTGCATATCCTTGGGATCAGGCAGCTCAAAATTCACGATACGGCAGATGGCCGCCAGCGTGCCGCGCTGCTTGTAGGCGTTGCAGCGGAAGCGGCTCACATCCTTGATGGCGAAGGAAAAGTCCTCGTCCCCCGCCTGATCCAGGTGCTTGATATCCCTGTGCGCGATGTCGTACATCTGCTGCACCAGCTTTTCCGTATCCGCGGGCAGCATGATTTTATCCGTCAGCTTGACCAGCGAGTTGTTCACCTTCACGGACACGGCCGCGCCGGGAATGACAAAAATATCCGCGCCGCCCATCTGGACGGCTTTCGTCAGCAAATCAATCATCAATTATCCACTCTTCTTCCATCAGCAATGAATCGTCGTCATATACATCCCATTCATAGTCGTCCCAGACAAAGTCGATCTCTCTCGTCTCTTCGTCGAAGGACGCTTCCGAGGTTTGCGCGATCAGGGCATGTCGAAGCCAGCGCGTTCTTTCCGCGCTGCCAAGCGGCTGAACTTCCAGCTGACAATGGATGGTGCGGAACCCGTCCGTTTCATTCCAGGAGAGCACATTCCCGTCCATCTTCATCTGATCCGCCAGTGCCTCGCCCGCTTTGGCCAGATACGCATCCGTGTCGGTTTCCTGCCCGGACAGCGCATAAAGGACGCTGTCCGCCCTGGCGCGGCTTTCCTCCGCCTTGGCGTTCAGGGCGTACACCGCTTCCATCACCGCCACGCTTCGCTCGCTCAGGCGCACGTCGTTGCGGCTGTTCATCAGCGACAGCATCCCCAGCACGCTCATCGCCAGCACCACGAAAATCAGCAGCAAGGAGGCCGCGCCGGGGCCAAAGCTGATACTGCTCTTCTTTTTCACGGCTGCACCTCCTGATACTTTGCGACAGGAAGCGTGAAGTAGGTTTCATCGCCCTGCACGGCGCGCACCTCATGGCGCAGAAGCGTGCCTCCGTCCGTGGCTTCGGAGGAAGCGGAAACCCGGATCTCGCAGATTTCGCCGTTCTTCATCCATTCCCCGCCCTGCTTTTCAAAGCCCATTTCCGCGAGCGCCGCTTCCGCGTCGTCCGACGTGTACAACCGATCCGCCACGTTTTGGGCTTCGTTGAGCGCGACCATCAGCGCCCCGGCGCGCACGCTCTGGTTCCTGGACGTGGCGTACAGCTCCAGCAGCACGGTGGACGAGAGCATAAAGAACATGACCACGATCAAAAGCTCTACCAGCAGCGCATTGCTGCGACTACCCGATCTCATTTCATCACCTCAGAACGCAGCGCAATATCGACAGCCGTCCAGGTATCCTCCGCCCGCAGGCTCACCTGTAACAGCTGCCCGGTGATGGCCGCGTTCATTTCATCCATGGCGCAGACGCTTTCGCCGAATTCCGGCACGAATTCTTCCCCTTCTTCCGTGAACCATTCCCGCAGCATCCCGTCGTAGACGTACAGGCGGGTCACGTAGGTTTCCCCGTCGTACACGTTGCGCAGGGCGATCACGGGTATCCCGTCCTCCGTTTCCACGCTGACGCTTTGATCCTGGTCGCTGCCGCGCACCATGCTGCGGACGTAGGCCATGCCGATCCGGTAGGCGTTATGCTCGCCCGCGCGGTCGGCGGTGCCTTTGTAGGCGCGCGCGCCCAGCAGCACCATCACCGTGGAAAACACCGCGAAGATGCCCAGCACCAGAAACACGAAGACCCCGGAAATGGCATGGGAAGGCGGCTTTTTTAAATTCACAGCTCTTCCCCTCCCTTCTCCGTGCTCCGCTCGATCACAAAGATATCGGGAATCATATTGGACGCGAAGGCGTCATATGTGACCAGATACCGCTCCGCGTCATACGCCAGGCGGTAGTTTTCCCGAAGATATTCAACGTCGTCGGGATACGCGCCCTCCACCGCGTAGCAGGTGATGGCGGCGTTCTTCACCGCGTCCCGGACGATTTCCGTTTCGGCGGTTCCGTGCGCCGTGTCGATCCGGTTCACCAGCAGCACGGCCAGCACAAGCACCGCCGCGATGGCCAGGATTTTGATGATATCCTTTCGGTTCATAGGCTATCCCCTTTATGGTCCTGTCTGAAAATATGACCGCAAAAGTTACAGGCTGGACAGGATGCCGGCCATCGGCAGCATGACGGAGAGCAGCACGGCGCCGATCACGATCGAAAGCATGGCGACCAGCGTGGGCTCGATGATGGCGACCAGGCGGGTGATGCCGTCCTCCACCTGCTCTTCGTACAGGTCGGCCAGCTTGGCGAGCACCTGATCCTCCCGGCCCGTGGCGCTGCCCATGGTGACCATGCGGTTATGCAGGTCGTGGAAAAGCTGGGCGTTGGTCACGGCTTCGGAAAAGCTGCTGCCCTCGTCGAGGGACTTGCGGATCTGCTCCACCTTCGCGGCGGCCTCACGGTCGGTCAGCACGTGCGCCGTCATTTCCAGGGCCTCGTCCATGGGGAAGCCGCCGGAGAGCATCATGGACAGCACGCTGGCCACGCGGGAGGCGGAAAGCTGCTTATTCACCTTGTTGATGGAGGGAAACAGCTTTTGCACCAGGGCCATCACCTTGTCCCGGTGCTTCGTGCGCATCAGCACCACGCCGGCAATGACCAGCACCACCACCAGCGCGACCAGCGCCAGGATGATCCAGCCCACCGACACGCCGAGCCGCATCAGCATACTGCCGGACTCCGTCATGCCCACGCCCATGGAAGCCAGCACCCGGCGGAACACCGGCAGCACCTTCCACAGCAGGATCAGCACGATCACGATCAGCATCACGCCCAGCACCATGGGATACGTCACCGCGCCCACGATGGAGGAACGGATGCGCTCTTCACGCGCGTAATAATCCTCCAGCCCGCGCATCACGCGGTCCAGCTGGCCGGAGCGCTCGCCGATGCCCACCATTTCCACCAGGTATTTGGGCCAGCGCTCGTCGTCCTTCAGCGCGTCGTACAGAGAACCTTTTTCCGTTACGCCCTTGCTGGCGGATTCATAAATATCGGCGTTCTCGCTGTCCTTATCCGCCCCGGCGAGGGTTTCCATGCCGTCGTACAGCGGCAGGCCGGCTTCCAGGATCAACGCCACCTGGCCGCAAAAATTGCTCAGTTCAGCGGAAGAAAGTCCGGTTTGATTTTTCTTGCTCATCCTACATGCCCCCTGTCAATAATACCGCTCTACGGAATAGTTGGATGCGTTTTTGCTGTGGTTCACGGCAGCCGTTGGATCGAACAGCACCTTCTTGCCGTCCACCTCCGCCACCACCCAGGCGTGGTAAATCTTGTCCGCATAGCCAATCACCAGCCGCGCCGGAACGCCCTCCACGCGCAGCATACAGACCATGAGTGCCGACAGATCCTGGCAGACGCCGGTCTTTTTGGCGTAGCAGGTTTGAATGTCCGGCATGATGCTGGGCTTGATCGTCGCGGCCTTCACATAATCGTAGCGGTAATTTTCCGTGATATATTTCTTGATGGCAAGATAAGCTTCCTTGCCCTCTTTCCCGCCGCAGATCTCATCCGCCACGCTAACGGCCTCGTCCTTTCGGGAATAATGCACGTACTGATTGGGATACAGGAACGGGATGCTTTCGCTTTTCAGCTTGACGTTCACGCTGATCTTGCCCGCGGCGGAATACTTTTTGCCCGACACGTTTTCCCACAGGGAGATGGTATACGATCCGCTGCCCAGCTGGAAGGGGAACACTTCGTATTTGCCGTTGCTGTTCAGGTCGTATGTCAGCGTGTCGCTGCCTTTTTCGACGCGGAGCTTCAGGCCGTGCTTGTTACTTGACGTAACCGCCGCCAGAAAATACCCTTCGCTTGAATTCCCAATATCCACTTTCAGCTTGCTGTTGGTTTTCTCGCCGTTGCCGGAGGTCATCGGCCATTTGGCCTCGCCGAATGCCGTGCCCCACGCCAGGATGATTCCGGAAACCGTGAGGGCAATCAGCAAAGCCGTCAGGAGTCTTCGTCTCATCCCGCTTCACCTTCTTCCTTGTTCAAGCATACGCCGCTCCGTTTACTGTTCTCCCGCGATGCTTCCCCCCAGGGGGGTGATGCGGGAGCTGAGAACAATTGACTTATTGGGATATTCCTCGTAGAAAAGGTTTTCGATCCGTTCCATTACCATCGCGCCCGTGCTGTAATTGACGGTGGGCAGCAGCATGGCCAGCAGGGCCGGGGCCGCGCGGGTCACGATGTCGCCCTTGCGCAGGTTGTTCCTGACGATTTCGCAAAGCGCCGCCATCGCACTTTCCCGGGCGACGGAGCTGATCGGGTCGTCCGGGCCGCCGATCATGATGATTCCCAGAAAGAACGTGGTGCCCAGGCGTTCCATGTTGCGCCGCTGGATGCTGAAAAACTCCTTGAAAGCGTCGTACTCGCAGAAAAACGGCCCCGCTTCCTGCGCGTTCTGGTTCATCAATTCCTCGCGGATCATGTCCAGCTTCTGGCTCACCAGGTCCCCCGCGGTCATCAAGCGCTGGTAATCCTCCCGCAGATCGGGCGCCGCCCCCGTTTCCGGAATCAGCATCCCGGTATGCGACGCGCGCTTCAATTCATTGATCGCATCCGGCGTGTAATTCATCTGCACCATCGCGCGGATCAATTCGATATGCAGCTGTTCGTCCAGCTCGTCCACCTGGATGGCCCGGCGGCAGACGCGGCAGATTTGATCATAATCCTCCGTCTCCTTGAGCAGCTCGATCCAGGCGTACATGGCGTGAAGGAACTCGCGGTGGAGCCAGCTGACCTGCATCGCGCCGTTGCAGATATCGCCGGTCTGGTATAAATCGCCCTGGTAGAGCTCCAACACCTGGCGGTAGCAGCTGATCCGCTCGTCGCGGGTGGAATCCGCATGAACGCTTTCCAGCAGCCGGAGCATATCCAGCACGTCCACGCGCACAGCCTTTTTGTTGATCCACCGGTACGCGCCCTGCTCAGACACGATGCAGCCGCCCAGGCCCGGAGAAATGGTGTTGAGCAGCGCGCGGAAACGGCTCACCATGGTTTTCAGCGCGCTTTCCGGGCTGTCATAGCGGCTGCCGCTCCAAAGCTCCCGGATGAGGCGCTGAACAGGGACCGCCCGCCCCCGCTGGAGAATCAGGTATTCCATCAGGCTGACGCCCTTGCGGCTCTTGGCGGCCAGGTTGTTCTGCCGCTCGCCATCCACCAGAATATCAAAATCGCCCAGTAATCTGATCTGTACGGAATTCTGCATCCGTTTCTCCTCTCCCCCAATTTACTGTTTCGTGCGGATGCCTGCTGAAACGATTGCCGCGCTTATTCCGCCATTGCCTTTAAACGGCCCAGCTCCTGCTGAATTTGGGCATACAGGCCGTCCGCGCCGGGCATCGTGTCCGCGCCGCGGAGCAGCTCGGTCATTTCGTTGATGGGGGCGAACAGCGGCGTCAGGGAAAGGTTGCCGACAGCGCCCTTCAAAGCGTGGAGCGCCTCGAACGCGGCCTTGGCGTCCCGCTTTTCCATAGCTTCCTTGAGCGCCTGAAAATTCTTATCGTCCAATTCCATATTGACAAGCCGCAGATAAAAATCCTGCATTCCCATGCACCGGGCCAGGCCGCTGTCCACGTCGGCGCCATATTCCTTCAGTTTTTCAATCGTCAGCATCGCTTCTGTCTCCTTCCTGTCTTACGCGCGCGGTACACTCCTCAATCCGCGCAAGGGCGGAAACGGCTGAAAGCCGGTCAAGCTCCAGGGGGCGGGCGATGCGTCCATTGACGCTGCGTTCGGTCTACAAAAATCTCCATTTTAAGCAGCAATTTGACAGCCCGCTTTCCCTCAAATTTTATACTGATTTGGTACAATTGTCAAGCGAAATGAACCTGCTTTGCGGGGTGAACGCTTACGAAACAAGATGAGACGAGGAATTAACAATCTTGCCATTGTAGGGGCGGATATCATCCGCCCGAAACCTGGAAAATCATTCATGTTATGCCAATTCGGAGTTGTTTATTTTGCCCGGTAAGGCGGGCGGATAATATCCGCCCCTACATTTGTTCTCGAAATTGACATGGTTTTGTATCTTAATTGCGATAAGCGATAGCCCCGACCAGCTATAGAAAGCAGAAGGACTTCGGACGGATTTTCCGCCGAAGCCTTCCCTGACGCGGGTTATTTCATTTGATGCAGAATCTCCTGGATGTTCGTTTTCCATTCGTCGTAGGAGTACGCGCCGGGATAGCCGCGCCCGACCAGCATCCCGGTTTCATCCACAATAAAAGAGGTGGGGATGGCCGTGATCTGCCCGATGATTTTGATATACAGCTCCTTGGAGGGAACGAGATTGACGTAGTCCGCCTGGGCATTCTCCAGGATCTCCCGCGCGGCGCGGAGCACCTCGGGGTCCGGCTCAAACGTCGCGCCGACGGCGTCGCTGAGCAGGCCAATGACCTGCACGCCCTGCGGCTCCATTTCCCGGGCAATCCTGCCCAGGGCGGCGATCTCGTCCGCGCAGGCCGAATAATAGGTCGCCCACACGTTGATAACCGTCAGCTTATGCCCCGAAAGAATGCTTTCGTCCATTTGGGCGCCGTACAGGTCGATCGTATCCAGGTTTTTCAGCGGCCGCATTTCATCCTCGGTGGAAATCAGCGCGCCGCCCCACATGTCCATGCTCTCCAGCCGCCACACGTTGGTAAACCCGAAGCTGACGAGGATCTCCGCGCCGTCAATCCCCTCCTGCTCCGTTTCGCCGTACACGATGATCTGGGAGGTCATGACGGAAAAGCCGTCGTTGATGATCTCCTGGATCATGGATTTCAGTTCCCGCAAAGGGAAGCTGACGGCCTGCGGGATATGGCCCGCGTCGTATTTTTCTTTGCTCCTCAGGTCGATGATGTTGACAAAGAAGCTGTCGTCCACCAGCGTATGCAGGTTTTCAGGAGAAATCAGGTTCTTCCTGTTTTCGGCTGTTCCGCAGGCCAGCGCGCAGGCCAGCAGGAGCAGCGCGAAAAGAAACGCCCATTTTTTCATCATGATCCCTACCCCTCGAGCGGCTTTTGAATCCTGAAAGAGCGGCCGGGCCGCCCTCCGTCTTTTCCATTATACCAGCGCTTGCGCCAAAAGGCAAAACCCACAAAGAAAGATTTACATTATTGTAATAATTTGCGCTTGACATCCCCTGGGAAAAATGACAGAATAGAAAATGTTTCAATATTGTTACACGTCTGCCGCGAAGGGCGGCGGCCTGTTTTTTAGAAACCAAGGAGTTTTTACCGATGATTCGCAAGCGTTTTTTCCTTTTTATGTTTGCGCTGCTTCTGCTGCTTCCGCTTTCAGCGCCCGCCGAGGAACTGTCCTTCACCATTCTGCCCGGCGTCATTTATCCCGGCAAAATGGAGCGCGTCAGCTTTTCTTCCCCCGTTTCCGGAAACGCCGTTTTTTCCCTGACGAACAGCGACGGGGAAACTCTTTTTGTGATCCGCGACGCCCTCTCCGTTTCGGAAGGCGTCAACCACCTGACCTGGGACGGAACGGACGCGGAGGGCCATCCCGTGGCGGCGGGCGGCTACAGCCTGGCGATCAGCATGTCCGGCGGCGAAATCTCCGCGCCTGTCACGATCGGCCAGCCCAGCCCGCGCATTTTAAATGTGCACGCGCCGGACAGCGCGGAATGCGGCGGAAGCTGGGCCTTCACGGTTGAAACCAACGAAGCGGGTGCCCTGCTTCTTCGCGTCAGGGACGCGGAAGGCGCATGGCAGGACGCGTTTGAAGCGCAGGTTCAGGCGGGGGAAAACCAGCTTTCCTGGGACTGCGCGCTGGGAGAAACCCTCCTGCCCGCCGGGGAATATACCCTGCAATTTACGCTCATCAACGGCGAGGGCGTTTCCAGCACCGCGCGGCAGATCCTGCTCACGCTCGTGCAGACCGTCGCCTCCGCCCAGAAAATGCCTGCCCGCGTCATCCTGCCCACCGCGAACGCGCCCAAGGCAGGCGAAAACAATTACTGGACGTATCCCATCGGCGAGATGGACGAGGCGAAGCTCTGGGAGATCATGATGCAGCCCATGACCGTGATCGACGGGAACCAGACGCTGGTGTACCGGCTGCGGAAAACGCCCGACGCTTCCCAATCAAAGGACAACGTGGTGGGCGAAATCACCTACGCCTCCCAGGGCGTGCACGTGCTGGAAACGCTGGACAACGGCTGGACGCTGGTGGAAGCCTACAATTCCTCCTACGGCCCGGACTGCGCCAGCCGCCGGGGCTTTGGCGTGACGGACGACCTGATCCAGGGCTATGTGAAAACCTCCCTGCTCAAAACCGTTACGCCCAAGACGGACTACGCCCTGCTGATCGACAAGCTGAACCAGACCATGTATATCTTTTCCGACGGCAAGTGCATCGGCACCCTGCTCGTTTCCACCGGCCTCAACAACGCCACCCAGTCCTGGAACGAAACGCCCTCCGGCGAATTTGTGATGATCAGCAAAATGGGCGGCTTCCCCGCCGGGAACCTGTGGTGCGCCTACGGGATGCGCATCAACGGCGGCTGCGCCATCCACGAGGTGCCCTATATCGGCAATAACGATACCGAGCCTTCCCGCCGCGATTATTCCTCCACCCTCAAGTTCCTGGGCCGCAAGGCCAGCCACGGCTGCATCCGCGTGCAGAAGGCCGCGAACGAAAACGGGCAGAACATCAAATGGCTCTGGGATCACATCACCAAGAACACCAAAGTGCTCATCTGGGACGACACCGGCCGCATCCGTCCCTATCCCGTCGCGGACGATTACGAGCTGTATTACAATCCGGTCGGCGGAAAGTATTATCACGAAAACCAGTATTGCCCCAGCGTGAAGGACCGCTACCTGCCCCTGACGCCTTTCACCTACGGCGAACTGGAGGACGAGCCTTTTGCCAAGCTGACCCCTTGTTCAAAATGTACTACTTTGCTCCGCAAGCCCCAAATCGACGAAATGAACCGTCTGGAGAACCCGGATTTGCTGTAAAATGCCCCGCCCATCCAGAAAACCGCCCCAGTTCGCGGGCGGTTTTCAGTCAATTTTGGGATATTATTTTGCCATTTTTTCTATGCTTTGCGCGTTTTTCACCAAAAGTAAGCAATAACTAACGATTATTCTTTACAATTTGTTTATGTATTTGTTGTGTAAAGTTCCTAAATCTATGCTCCTGCCCTTGCAATCTATCTGTAATGATGGTATCATAATCATGACGTGAGACACACGATCATATTTGGAGGTGCTATATTATGGCTTACAAAATTTCTGATGAATGCATCGCTTGCGGTGCCTGCGCTGCGGAATGTCCCCAGGAAGCGATCTCTGAAGGCGACGGCAAGTACGTCATTGATGCCGACAAGTGCATCGAATGCGGCGTCTGCGCTGAAACCTGCCCCGTTGGCGCGCCTGCCCAGGAATAATTCATTCAGGTCTTAAAGGGAACAAATCCTTTTGCCGCCGGAAAACCGGCGGTTTTTTGCTGTGCGGAAGGGAAAGGGGGCGCTAAGTCAGGTACGAGGGAATAGGGAATAGGGAGTAGGGTACAGTCCAGGGCAATCGCTTACAGATTGTATGCTGCAAGAAATCCCTGGCATGTAGGGGCGGATATGATCCGCCCGCGCTAACCAATATCATATAAGCCATGAAAATGCTGATTGCTGCCATCCGTTTCTTTCGGGCGGATGATATCCGCCCCTACAATGATCTCAATTGTTCTTGGCTTCGTAACTATTTTGTCTCAATATTGCAAGAAGCGATTGCCCACGCCCGCACCCTACTCCCTATTCCCTATTCCCTATTCCCTACTCCCTTCAATACCCTAAAGCCCCCTTTCAATCAGCCCCTCGCCCCTCCTGCGCGTTCTCCATCCGCTTGAGCCTGGAAATGGCGTGGCTGATGGTGGTCAGCGCTTCGTCGGCGCGGATGAGCTCCACGGAGCCAAACGGCGCGTCGAGCAGCCGCTCCCACAGGAAACGCTCCGCCTCGATCAATTGCACCGTTTTCCCGGTCGCCCCGCCCTGCTGGATGGAAATGGCCTCCTCCATGAGCCGGCGGTAAACGGCGGAATAGGCGTCCCACAGGATTTCCGGCAGCATGGGCAGGGTATAATAGACCTGTCCCCTTTCCCTCAATTCTTCCAGCAGACTGCACATTTCCGGAAAGAACTCTTCTTTCTGCGCGTCCAGAATCGCGTCCAGCACCAGCTTTCCGTCGGTCATTCCGGTGAGGGGAATCAGGAGGGCCAGCGTTTTTTCCTCGCCCGCCCGGAAGGGCATGGCGCAGTATATCAGGGTGTTCAGCCTGTCCAGCGGCTTGCCGTCGCGCTGCAGCTGATATTTCACAAATCCCGCCGACGCCTTCTGGCGGCACAGTTCCATCAGCACCTGGAGCTTGGAATCAAAGTGATGATAGAAGCTGCCCTTGCTGCAATCCAGCGCTTCCAGGAAATCCTGGATGGTCGTTTTCATGTAGCCCTTTTCAAAGAACAGCTTTTCGGCGGTGTCGATAATCGCCTGCTTTTTCAGATCGCCTTTCAGCACAGCGGTACGCGCTCCTTTTCTCAGTTGTATTCCAGCACCTGCTGGGCCATCGGATAATGCGATACGCACAGCAATTGCCGCTTGGTTTCCCTTCCGTTCTGGCGGAACACCTGGTAAGTTTCCACGTCGTAGCCGGTTCGCGCCTTGATTTTTTCCTGGGTGGCGCCGTGCGGCAGCGTGGGATTATTGACATACAGCGCTTCGTCCGGCGGCGAAGTGACGGACAAAACGTTCGTCGCCAGCGCAATCTCCACGCCCGGGCCAAGGGACGCGCCGTAGATTTCCACCACGCAGTCGCTGTCCTGGCAGTAGGCCACGATAAAGACCGGCGTGGTTTTGTCGTTGCGGAATTTGAAGTCGAGGTCAGGCCAGTTGACCGTGGCGTCCCGCCCCGCGTCCACGTAGCTGCTGGGCCAGGCGTGGGGCGAGCGCTCCACGATGGTCAGGTTGGCCAGGGCCGCGGCGTTAAACAAGGTGCTGGACACCTGGCACACGCCGCCGCCCACCTCCTCGATGGTCGTGCCGCCCGCGATGGCCGCGGCGGTCTGGTAGCCTTTCTCCCGCGTGCGCTGGCCGGTGGCCTGGTTGAAGGAGAACGTCTCCCCCGGCATGACCGCGATGCCGTTGATGGCCTTTGCGGCGAGGCGCAGGTTGGCGTTCCGGTTCTGGTCGCTCGTCATGCGGGTGGTGAAGGCGGAAACGCGGGTGAAGGTGTTCATCAGTTCCACCTTCGTCACCTGCGGCGTGACGGGATTGGTGGACGCGGTGATGGTCGCGGTGTAATCGTGGCGGTTCAAGGCGTCCGTGATTTGACGGTACAGGGCCTCCGCGTCCAGCTTCGCGCCCAGGCGCTCATCTGTAAACGTGAACGTCCGCGATGAAAAATCAAAGGTGGACACCTGCGCGTCCTGCGCGGTGCGGTTCACGCGCTGCTCCACCTGGCGCACGAACGTCCACACATTTTCCGGGTCATACGTCACGGAAGTGTACAGCCTGACCGGGTTGGAGGCGGTGTGCTGGAGGTGCGCGTACCGATAGTCAAAGGGCGTCGTGGAGGTTCCGATGGTTTCCCTGGAGCCCTGGCGGCCAATGGCGTAGGCCGTGTCCAGCACAGCCGACAGATTTCGCCGGAGCGGCACTTCGTTGGGCGTGATCGTCCAGACCTGCCCATCCACGTGCAGCCGAATCCAAAGGGAGGAATCGGTCTGGCTGGCCTGGGCGTTCAGGGCGGTTTCCGCCTCCTGGCGCGTCATGCCGCCAATATGCGTCTGATCAATCCAAATCCCCTGGCCGAACGTATCCCGCGCGAGCATGGCCGCCTTCTGGCGAAACTGGGGATACGCCTGGTAAACGGACGTAACAAAAAACCCCATCAGGCAGATGGCCGCAAAGGCGAGCAGCGCGGCCAGCGCCCACAGCGCCGTATGGCGCGATTTTCTTGGCGCTCCGCCCTGCGGCCAGGAAGCCCGCGCCTGCCTGGGCGCGGCTGCCTGCGGCCTTGCGTTTTCCTGATACACCTGGTCCGGGTAGGCCGCCCGGTCGCTGGTAAACCGTCGAATGACCGGCGGATCGTCCCCCTCGGGGTAACGCGGCCGGAGCGGCTTTTGCTCCGCATTTTTGTTTTCTGCCATTTTTCTTTCCTCTCTGAGAAAACAAACCTGATTCTATTTTATTCTAACCAGTCGCGACATATTTGTCAATGCAGAAAATGTATACAAACAGGGCAATCGCTTACGGAATAATGTGAGACCTGGAAATAAAAACCATGTAATTGTAGGGGCGGATATCATCCGCCCGCATCCTGTAAATCATTCATTTATGCCAATTTGGTGTCGATGATTTTGCCCGACAATACGGGCGGATGATATCCGCCCCTACATTTGTTCTCTAAATTGAAACAGATTTGTAACTTAATTGCAATAAGCGATTGCCCTGTGTATACAAAAAAACCCCTTCTCTCAGCGCGAAAGAAGGGGCGAATGCAAACGGCGTCAAATTTTCCGTTCCTTGCCCATGAAGCAGCAGGCCAGGGTGCCGGGGCCGCAGTGCGCGCCGATGACCGGGCCGATGATCTGCGTGCGGATTTCCTTGATTTGTGGCAGGCGCTGGCGAAGCAATTCTTCCAGCTTGACCGCGTCCTCCTCCACGTCGCCCTGGAGGATGATCACGGTCTGCTCCTCGGGATGCTCGATGTATTCCGCGGTGTGCTCCACGATGGCGCGCAGGGCCTTTTTCCTGCCCTGCACCTTTTCCACGGGGTCCAGCTTGCCGCCCTTGCCCATGCAGATGATGGGCTTGATATCCAGCACGGAGCCAAAGAGCGCGCTGGTGGAGGAAATGCGGCCGGAGCGGGCCAGGTATTTCAGATCGCCCACCGTCAGCCAGGCGTGGGAGCGCATCCGGTTGTCCAGCAGCCATTTTTCCACTTCGTCCATGGACTTGCCCTGCTCATACAGCGCGTGCGCGCCAAGGAGGAGCACCGTCATCGGGCCGGAAATGCTCAGCGTGTCCACCACGGTGAACTTCCGGTCGGGATACTTTTGCAAAAGCTGTTCCCGGGCCTCGTAGATATTGTTGATCGTCGCGCTCATCTGGGAAGAGAAAGCCACGAAAAGAAGATCCTTTTCTTTCAGGATGGGCTCAAAATACTCCAGATACGTCTCCGTGGGCAGCAACGACGTGTTCGTGCTGGCGCCCTCCCGCATCCGGCGGAAGAAATCCTTCTCCACGCCCGCGCGGCCATTGTCGTCCAGGTATTCCTTTCCATCCAGCGTGTAAGGCATACGCACCACGGGAATATGCTTTTCATCGGCTATCGAATAAAGTAGATCGCTGTCACTGTCGGTCATGAACACGTAATTCTGTTCCATCCCGGCTCTCTCCTCCTTGGTTTCATCTTACATCTTCATTGTACCTTGTTTTTGACAAAAAATCAACACAATCTTTTCATTCGTCAAGGCCATCGCTTATTGCTTTTTTATGAAGAAATCATTACGTAATCAAGAAGCAAAACCACATTGTGTAGGGGCGGATATCATCCGGAAGTATGACGTTTGACCGACAGAGCGGGCGGATGGTATCCGCCCCTACATTTTTCCGTGGTTTTACAGCGTGCTGATTTCGTAAGCGATTGCCCTGTTCATTCGTGAACCAGGAATTTGGCAGAATGTGTGCGGCGGTAATTACAGTACGGCGTTCAGCAGGGCCTGCATCCGCGCGATGGGCTGGCCGCCGCCGGAGGAAAGCAGTTCCACGCCGCCCTTCGCGGTGTCTGGGGCCAGGAGGCCCAAGGCTTCCAGACGCCTGTGAAGCTGCCGCACGGTGCCCTCGTTGCCGTCCAGCAGGGGAACGCCGGGAAAGAAAGCGGCGATGCTCCGTTTTAAAAAAGAATAATGCGTGCAGCCGAGCACGACCGCCTCAACCTTGCTTGCTTCGTAAGGCGCGAAAAGATTTTCAAGGTAAGTGTGCAGTTCCGGCCCTGACAGTTCGCCCCGCTCCACAAATTCCATCAAGCCCGGACAGGGCAGGGAGACGACGCCTGCCCCATAAAGCGCGTAGAGGTGCGCGTACTTTTCCCCCGCGATGGTGCCGGGCGTGGCCAGGGAAAGCACGATGCCGTCATGCCGCAGCAGCGAAGCGGGCTTGAGCGCGGGCTCCATGGCGATGATCGGAAGCTCCGGATACTCCGCCCGCAGGTCGGCAGCCGCCGCGCTGGTGGCGGTGTTGCAGGCGATCACGATGGCCTTCACGCCAAGGGAGAGCAGTTCCTTCACCACATTCCTGGAAAGCGCCAAAACGGTTTCCCTCGGCTTGGTGCCGTAAGGCGCGTTTTTCGTATCGCCGTAAAAAATGAACCGTTCATTCGGCAGCATCCGCACCGCTTCCCGCAGCACGCTGACGCCGCCCACGCCGCTGTCGAACATGCCGATCGGCGCGGTGGAAAACCCTCTTTTGTTCTCGCTCATAAGGCTGCTTGCTCCCGTCCCCTCCGCCGTATTACGGGACGAATCCATCCCGGAACAATGACAGTATAGCACAAAAGGCCGCGCCGCGCAAATCCTTCACAGCGCGTCCAGATACCGGCAGACGGCGCGGGCCAGAGGTTCCGCCGCGGCCAGCGCTTCAGGCAGGATATTTTGGTTGTTCCCCACCTCGATCAGCATACTGGGCGTGGCCGCCTGCTGGTTGTACCGCCCGGATTTCAGCGACACGCCGCGGCACAGCCCGTCCGCGCGTTCGTTCAGTGCGTCGGAAATCATCTGCGCCGCCCGCTGGTTGGCTTCCCAGTCCGGCTTTTCGTCCAGGCTGCTGCCCGTGCCCTGCCCGATCAGGATCAGCAGGCGCGCGGTGTCCACGCCGTCCACGGCCACGGTATTCGGCCCGTTGCCCTTGGAATAGGAATCCCGGTGCAGGTCGATATATAAATCATAGCCCGCGTCCGCCGCCGCACGCAGCCCCTCCAAAGAACGGGCGTAAGCGGAGGAAAGGCGCGGCGATTCGTAATCCGTGGTGTCGTGGGTCACGAACACCCCGGCGCTTTGCAGCAGTGTTTTCAGTTCCTCACCCACCCGCACGACGTTGTACTGCGGATCGAGGGTGCGCCATTTTTCCGTCTGCCGGTAGCGGTTCCCGGGGTCCATTTCATACGCTTCACAGGTGTGGGTGTGATACAGGAACACCCGCTTCTGCCGCTGCCGCGTGACGGACACGGACACCACTTCCATTTTGAAATCCGGCACCGCTTCCGTGGGTTCGCTCCTTCCTTTTTGCGCCGCCAATCCGGCCAGGAAAAACGCGCCGCAAAGAACCGCCAGAAAACGCAGACAGAATCTTCCCCTGTTCATCCCGTTCACCTCAGAACAGGATATGCGCGCTCACGGCCCGTCATGCGAAAGAAACTGGATTTCTTCCTCAGATAGCCGCGGCTGGAACGCCAGGTTCAGCCCGTCCGCGATAATGCGGCCCACCTTGCCCACCAGCTCGTCCACCTCCCGCGGCGTGACCACCAGTTCGCCTATTCCCTTTTGAGCCAGCTTGTTCATGAGCGTATCCATGGCCTGGTCATGCTCTGCTTCGTCCATGCCGATGTCATGAAGCAAAAGCGACAGCGCGTCCCGCGCGATGACCGAAGCGTACACCACCATCGGCACGCCGATGGCGACGACCGGCACGCCGAGCGTTTCTTTCGTCAGTCCCGCCCGGTGGTTGCCTACGCCGCTGCCGGGCCGGATGCCGGTGTCGGTGATCTGGACGGTGGTGCAGATCCTGGTGCTCTCCCTGGCCGCCAGGGCGTCAATGGCGATGACGGCCGCCGGATGCACATGCTCCACAATGCCCTGCACCACCTCCGCCGTTTCCAGCCCCGTCACGCCCAGCACGCCGGGCGCGGCGGCGCAAACGCCGCGAAGCCGTCCTTGCAGGGCTTCCTCCGGCAAGTCCTTCAAATGCCGCGTGACCAGCACGTCCTCCAGCACGCGGCTGCCCAGCGCGTCCGCCGTCATGGAACGGTTGCCCAGGCCCACCACCAGCAAATCCCCCGCCGACGGCAGCAGGGCTTTCAGCGCTTCGCAGATTGCCCGCGCCATTTCTTTTCGCTCCTCCGGCGGGCACCACGCGAGGCAGGGATGGGATAGGGTGATGTATGTTCCCCGCGCCTTGTCCAGCGCCTGGGCCGCTTCCTCCGTTTCGATACGCACATGCGTTTCTTCAATGGCTCCGCGTTTGCGGGTATGGGTGGCGATTCCGGATAAGCCATTTGCAAAGGCCCTGCTTTCCATGGCCAGGTCGGTGCGAATCTGCATGGTGAACTTCCTCCGCGTTTGATCTTCTTTGGGTTTATTCTCTGCCAAAGAGCGCGCCGCTATCCGTTTTCCGGCACAGAAAAAAACGCCCGGGCCGAAGCCTGAGCGTCTTTGCTTGGTTTTTATTAGTACTGGGGACGATTCTTGGCGAAGCACTCGCGGCAGTACACGGGCCGGTCGCCGCGGGGCTGGAAGGGAACCTGGGTGGTGCAGCCGCAGCCATCGCAGATCACTTCGTACATCTGGCGCTCGGTGCGGTTGCCGCCGTTCTGACGGCGGGCAGCGCGGCAGGCGGGGCAGCGGCCGGGCTCATTCTGGAAGCCCTTTTCGGCGTAGAAAGCCTGCTCGGAAGCGGTGAACACGAATTCGTTGCCGCATTCACGGCAGGTGAGGGTCTTGTCCTGGTACATGGTTTGAAACCTCCTGATTATTATCGCCAAACCGCGTGATACGTTCCGTTAAGTTTTCCTGGGCTCTGCGCATCCGTCTGCTGACGATGAATGAAACCGGGAGGAATAACTGCGAGATCGAATTGGCTTGGTCTTCGCAGGTATTATAACACAGGTTTTGCCGGTTGTATAGCGTTTTGAGAAAATTTATTTGGAAAATTTTTGTTAAATTGGAAGAGAATAAAGGGAATAGGGATCAGGGATTAGGGAATAGGGGTTAGAAATATTGTTCGTTATTCGATGAGTCAGTTCACAATGGAGAACGTGATCATGACACCCCACACGCGTCTATTCCCTACTCCCTACTCCCTATTCCCTAATCCCTATTTCCTATTCCCTCGCTTCTGACTTAAAGTGCCCTGATCGTCTCCAGGGCAATCGCTTATTGCAATTAAGTTACAAATCTGTTTCAATTTAGAGAACAAATGTAGGGGCGGATATCATCCGCCCGCCTTACCGGGCAAAATCATCGACACCAAATTGGCATAAATGAATGAATGATTTACAGGATGCGGGCGGATAATATCCGCCCCTACAATTACATGGTTTTTTTCCAGGTCTCACATTATTTCGTAAGCGATTGCTCTGTCAATCTTCCGATCGGCTATGGTATTTTCAGGCGGATTATGTTATAATTCCTATGTTTGGAAATCATTTGACGCGGCTTTGCGTTTTCCGTACATCCCCATCCGGCGAAGGAGGCCCTCCATGCTCAAATCCGCATCCCGTTTATCCCGCGCGTTGCTTCTTGCTGTTCTGATGATGCTGCCGTTTTTTTCCGCGCTGGCGATGGAATCCACCTGTCCCCCGTCCATGGATGCGGTGGCCACGCTGCTTTCGGGAGAATCGTCGCTGGCGGTCTACAGCGACACGGATAAAACCGAGCGCGTCGGCACACTGAGGAAGGGAACCACCGCGCGGGTGATCGGCGCGGAAGGCCGCTTTTACCGCGTCGCCTTTGACGGCGTGGACGGCTACGCCGCGAAATCCAAGCTGCGGCTCAAAGGCGCGGAAAGCCAGGAGCGGCGGAACGGCAAAGTGGTCACCGACCTGGCGCTGGACACCTACCTGTATACTTCCGTATCCAAGGCCAAATCCATGCCCGTGCGCGGAACGGTGGAAACCGAATCGCCGCTGGACACGGTGTTCTTTTTCCTGTGGGACGAACGGCTTCAGCGCGTGGAGCAGGTGTTGGCGCTGCCCGTGCCGGAACCGAAAGCCCAATTGGATATCCGCGACGTATGCAAAAACATCGCTTTTTCTTCCATGACCGCGGGCCGGAAAACGCTGATCATTTCCGGCGCGTCGGACGGCGACATGCTGAACCTGTTTGAAGCGCCGGTGTATGTGTGCGGCGCGTTCAAGCCCGTGCGGAACATCAACGCCGACTGCGTTTTTTCCGCCGGGAGCAACAAAAAGGACGGCACCGGCCGCAGCTGGACGCCCTCCGCCGCCAAACCCACCATGACCATCACCCTGCCCAAGGACGGCTCCGCCGCGCTCATGACCATCGAATGGCGCAAGCCGGTGGATTCCTTCACCGTGGAGTATTTCGACGCGGACAAGCAGCCCATCGGCCAGGAAACAAAGACCACCGGGTTTTATGTGGACGCCGTGGCGTTCCCGAAAGACGCCGCGTCCGTGCGCCTGTCCATCGAAGGAAAGGAAAACTGGGTGCGCACGCTGTGTGTGTACGACAGCCGGTATCCGGACAACGCCGTGCAGCAGTGGCAGCCAGTGCCGGACAAGCTGGATTTGATGGTGATTTCCGCGCACCAGGACGACGAATTCCTGTTCCTGGGCGGCACGATCCCCTACGCCTGCGCCAAGGGGCTGGACGTGGGCGTCGTGTACATGACCAACGGCGGGCGCAGCCGCTACACCGAGGCCATGGACGGGCTCTGGACGGCGGGCCTGCGCACGCACCCCATCTACATGAACTGGCGCGACCAGAAGGTGAACAGCATCAACATCGCCCGCAAAACCTGGAGCCAGAACGGCGTCGACCCGCAAATGGAGGTCGTGCGCCTCATCCGCAGGTACAAGCCCGAAGTGATCGTCACCCAGGACTTGGAGGGCGAATACGGCCACACCCAGCATAAGCTGACCGCGCGGCTGGTGGCCGACGCCATCCCGCTGGCGAAAGACGAGAGCTACGACCCGGAATCCGTGGCGGAATACGGCGCCTGGGAAGTGAAGAAGGTGTATCTGCACCTGTACGGAGAAAACAAGGTGGAAATCGACTGGGACGAGCCGCTGTCGCCGGACAGCCCCATCTCCCCCATGTTCCTGGCCCAGGAAGCGTTCGACAAGCACCGCTCCCAGCAGCGGGCGTACAGCATGACCCGCGAGGCGAAAACCTACAACAACCGCCTGTTCGGCCTGTACTATACCGCCGTCGGCCCGGACGAGGCAAAGAACAATTTCTTTGAGCATTTGGATTTGGCGCGCTGACCCCTGTGCAAAACGGCGTTTTTCAGCGCGGACAGCGCATTGCTTTTCCCGCCCCGGTCGATTATAATGAGCCGGCGCGGAGAGAACAAACTGAGCATCCGCGGAAAAAGGAGGCACTATGAGCGACAGAACCGAAGCCATCCAGCAGTTTGCAACGGCCCTGCGGATGGGAAGAAAATATTATAACGCCTGCGTGGCGAAGGGGGAGAATCCTTATCCCCTGGTTTTGAATGAACTGATCGACGAAAACGTGAGCGGCAACACGGTGAAAATCGGCCTGGTGGACATTCCCATGGACCGCATCGTGGGCACCTGGACGGGCGGACGCAAGAGCGCGTTCGCTGGAAACTTCATGCCGCTGCTGGATGAAAACACCGAGTTCGGAAACAAGTGGATCAACCTATGCGAAGCGCACCTGGGCGAAACCGGCATCACCGACCCCATCACCTGCCTGGAATACCTGGGCAAGTTTTATGTGCAGGAAGGGAACAAGCGGGTCAGCGTGCTCAAGAGCTACAACTCCCCCAGCATTCCCGGCCAGGTGACGCGCATCGTTCCGCCCCTGTCGGACGACCCGGAAATCCAATTGTATTACGAATTCATGGACTTTTTCAAGGTCAGCAAAACCTACCAGGTCACGTTCACGCACAAGGGCAGCTGCGCGAAGCTGCAAGCCGCGCTGGGCTTTGAGCCGGATCATGTGTGGACGGAGGACGAGCGCAGGGGCTTTAACAGCGACATGAAAAAATTCGGCGTCGTGTTTGACCAGCTGAACACGGAAAAGCTGTCCATCACCGCGGGCGACGCGCTGCTGGTGTACCTGGAGGTGCATGCTTTCCAGGACATCAAAAAAATGACGGAGGACGAATTGAAGGCAAGCCTCGCCTCCGTCTGGGCGGACATCCGGCTTTCCGCCGAGGGCGACCCCATTTCCGTGGCGACGGAACCCGAGGAAAAAGAAAAGGGCCTCTTGTCCCGCATCCTGGGTTCGCCCAAGCTCCACGCCGCGTTCATCTATGATTTCGACCCGGAAAAGAGCGCCTGGGCGGCGGCCCATTGGCATGGGCAGAAATACCTGGAAGAGAAGATGGGCCAGAGCGTGAAGGTTTCCTCGTTCCTCTGCGCCGACGGCAAAGCCGACGAAACCATGGAAACAGCCGTGCGGCAGGGGGCCAACGTGATTTTCGCCACCTCGCCCATGCTGATGGACGAATGCCGGCGTTTGGCCGCGAAGCACAGGAACATCGCCATCTTCAACTGTTCCCTGTCCATGCCCTACGCGGGCGTGCGCAGCTATTACAGCCGCATCTACGAGGGCAAGTTCATCACCGGCGCGATTGCCGGGGCCATGTGCCACGACGACCGCATCGGCTACGTGGCCAACTATCCCATCATGGGCGTCACCGCCAGCATCAACGCTTTCGCCCTGGGCGTGCGGCTGACCAACCCCCGGGCGAAGATCCTCCTCAAATGGAGCTGCCTGCCCGGCAATCCCATCCTGGAGCTCAAGGACGCGGGCGTGTCCGTCATTTCCAACCGCGACGAGGACGGCAGCAACAGCTACCTCTCCTGGGACCTGGGCACCTACATGGTCACCCCGGAGCACACGCTCCAGCCCCTGGCCTCCCCCCGCTGGAACTGGGGCAGCTATTACGAAAAGACGATCCGCTCCCTGCAAAGCGGCGGCATCGATGCGCTGCGCGACAGCAAGCACGCCATCAACGACTGGTGGGGCCTGAGCAGCGGCGTGGTGAACATTGACATTGACGAAAGCCTGCCGGACGGCGTCAAGCAATTGGGCAGCATCCTGAAAAACGAGATCCTGGACGAGAAACTCGACCCCTTCCTCTGCCCCATCCGGGATCAGTCCGGCGCTGTGATCAGCGACGGCGTCTGCCCCTTCACGCCGGAAGAACTGATGAAAATCAACTGGCTGAACGAAAATGTTGAAGGCGCGATTCCCACATTCGATGAACTTATGCCCCGCTCCCAGAACCTGGTGCGGCTGCTGGGCATTTACCGGGATACCATCCCGCCCAAGACGGAGGAAGAGACGGCCCTATGAAAATCCTGTTGGTTGCCGATGAAGAAAGCAAGTTTTTGTGGGACTACTACCAGCCGGGCAAGCTGGCGGGGGTGGACTGCATCCTGTCCTGCGGCGATTTGAAGCAGGAATACCTGGAATTTCTGGTCACCATGGGCGGAAAACCGCTCTACTATATTCATGGCAACCACGATAAGGGCTATGTCGATTTCCCTCCCGAGGGCTGCGACTGCATCGAGGATGAGGTCGTCAGCCTGCACGGCATAAGGGTGCTGGGCCTCGGCGGGTGCATCCGCTACAACCCCGGCCCCTTCCAGTACACCGAAAAGGAAATGCAAAAACGCATCCAGCGCGTGGACAGAAAAATCCGCAAGGCGGGCGGCGTGGACATCATCATCGCCCACGCCCCGCCCCGCGGCTACGGCGACGCGGACGACAACGCCCACCGCGGCTTTGAATGCTTCCTGCCGCTGATGGACAAGTACCATCCCCGGTACTTCATCCACGGCCACGTGCACCAAAGCTACGGGCATAACCTGCCCCGCCAGATTCAGTACGGCGACACCACCGTGTTCAACGCGGTAGGCTACCACATGCTGGACATTGACCCGCTGCCGGGCCAGCCAAAGGCGAAGAAGCGTTTCCTTTTCTGGTAAACAGCAATCCCCCATCGGACAGTTCCGGTGGGGGATTGCTGTTTTTTGCGGTTGTATTGTAAAGGAAACTTTCAGCGCCAAAATCCGCCGATCAAAACACAGTATCCAGGAACCGCTTCAATCCCGCCTGCCCGGCTTCGTCCTGCTTATACACGCCGGAATCGCACAGCACCTGGTAGCAGGTGTCGGCCACGGCGGCGTGGAGCGCTTCTTCGGCCTGGGCCTGCGTCATGTTCCTGCCCTGCTTCGCGGCGATTTCCTTCACCCAGGCTTCGTGGCTGCTGCCCGCCGGGATTTCGCCGGTGCCCATCAGGTAGGGTTCCAGCGCGGCCAGTTCCGTCTTGAGCCTGCCCGGCAGGATGAACAGGCCCATCACCTCGATCAGGCCGATGTTCTCTTTCTTGATGTGATGCAGCGGCGCGTGTGGATGGTAGATGCCCAGGGGATGTTCCTCGCTGGTGCGGTTGTTGCGCAGCACCAGGTGCATCTGGTACCGCCCGTCGGGAAGCTTGCGCAGCGTGGGCGTGACGGTGTTGTGCGGCGCGTCGGTCTGGGCGAAGATACCCAGCTTTTCGTCGCTGTACTGCCGCCAGGCTTCCAGCACCCGCATGGCGATTCTCTTCAGTTCCTCCTGATCCTCGCTGATAAACCGCAGGCAGGTCATGGGCCAGTCCACCACGCCGGATTCAACCGGGCTGTCGAACGTCCATTTGATGGGCGCTTTGTCCATGGGGAACAGGTGCCGCCCGCCCTGGTAATGGTCGTGGGTCAGGATGGAGCCGCCCACGATGGGCAGGTCGGCGTTCGCGCCGATGAAGTAGAAGGGGAACTTATCCACGAACTCAAACAGGCGGTCGAAGCTCTTGCTGGTCAGCCTCATGGGCTCGTGCACGCTGTCCAGCACAATGCAGTGCTCCTCAAAATAGAGGTAAGGCGAATACTGCAAGTACCATTCCTCCCCCGCCAGATTGAGCGGGATGATGCGGTGGTTCTGCCGCGCGGGGAACCCGGGATGCCCGGCGTAGCCGGGATTCTCCTTGCAGAGCATACAGAGCGGATACCCGGATTTCGGCGCGTTCCTTGCCGCCGCGATGTCGCGGGGGTCTTTTTCCGGCTTGCTCAGGTTAATGGTGATTTCCAGTTCGCCGCAGGGGGACGGCGCGGTGTACTTGATATTCTGGGCGATGTGCTTGACGCGGATGTAGTCAATGTCCCGGCACAGCTGATAGAACCATTTGACCGCCGCTTCCGGGCCAGCCTTATTCAGAAGATCATAAAACTCCCGGCGCACGTCGGCGGGATGCGGCGTGAACGTGCCGGACAGCCGCGCGTTCAGCCGGTCTTTTTCGTCGGCGGTGTCATGAATCACGCCGTGCGCCGCGGCCCAGGCCGTCAGTTCCGCCAGGCAGTCGGGGATATCCTCCCCGTGGAGTTCCCCCTCCGCGGGCGCGTCCAGACGCAGCGCGTCCAGCAGCAGGTTTTGCGTGTACGCCCGATCCTCCGGCAGCACCAATTTTTTTTCTTCCAGCAAATTCAGCAGATGATCCAACAGCACAGCTTGTTCCCTCCCATAAAAATATGATGATTCTTTGTAATTGTTCAGTCGCCTACCGTAGAAGAACCTCATGCCAGAGAGGAGAGAGGAGAGAGGAGATAGAAGATGAAAGAATGACCATGTTTTTATTGGCTGCTTCGCCTTGCGTTTTTGCAATGGTCTATATCAATCTTCTATCTCCTAACTCCTATCTGATTGATCATTTTCTTGTGAAGTACGACTGAATAGATACAATTCTTCTATCTCTATTTCCGTTTTCCGTGCAGAACCGAAGCGCCGAGCAGCGTCAGCGCGGCCAGCAAATCCGCCGCTTCGCCGGGAAAGGCGGAGGGCAGCGCCTCGCCGCCCGTCCATAAGCCTGCCGCAAGAAACGCCGCAGGGATCATGCCCAGCGGATGCCCAAAGCACAGGAGCGAAACCGCCATGCCGGTGAAGCCCATCCGGCCGGATACCACCGCGAGCGTCGTTTCCGTGAGCCCGGACAGCACGCACATCCCGCCCGCCAGCCCGGCAAACGCGCCGGTCAGGGCAAGCGTGATCGTGGCGTTCCTCTGAACCGGCATTCCCGCGCGCGCTGCGGCCTCGGGATTGGAGCCGCCCGCCTTCACTTCATAGCCGAACACGGAAAACCGCTCGGCTGCCCACGCCGCGGCGCACAGCCCCAGCGCCAGGAACAAGCCCGCGGGCACAGAAACGCCTTCCGAAATCAGCAAACCGGGCATAGCGGAAGAAGCGCCGCCTTCCCCCCGGCCGCTCAGCGCGTCCTCCCACAGCCATTGCGCCAGGTACAGCGCCAGGAAGTTCAGCATCACGCCGGACAGGACTTCGCTCACCCGGAACCGGGTTTTCAGGATGCCGCTGAGCAGGCTCCACGCCGCGCCGGTCACCGCCGCCGCAAGCAGGCACACCCACCAGGGAAGCGCGAACAGCAGCGCCCCGGCCAGCGCCAGCGCCGCGCCCACGATAAACTGGCCCGGCAGTCCAAGATTCACGAACCCCGCTTTCCAGGCTGTGCCAAAGGACAGCGCCGAAAGCAGGAGCAGCGGCCAGAAAAGCAGCGTTTTCCGCAAGCCCGCCTGGGTGGAAAAGCCCGAAAGGAACAGCGCCTGCAGCCCGTCTCCGCTCTCCCTTGGATTCACGATCAGAAACAGCGCGGCGCATAACGCGGCGCTTGCCGCGAACACAGTGAGGGAGCGCAGGATGCGCCGCCCGCTTCTTTGACCCGCGCGCTTTTTCATGCGTCCTCTCCCTCTATGGCGCTGCCGCCGTACCGCTGCTGCCGCCATTGTCCGCTCATATACCAGCCCAGTTCCCTCGTCATTGTGTAAGCCGGGTCAAATTCGCCCATGATCTCGCCGTCATGCAGCACCAGAATGCGGTCGGCCAGTTCCATGGCTTCCTCCGGCTGACTGGTCAGCACCAGCGCCGCGCGGTGATTCGCCCGGTGGGCAAACAGCGTTTCCCGGATGAACGCCGCCGTTTCGGCGGAGGCACGCCGGATCGGTTCCTCCGCGATCAGCAGGACGGGCTTCCGGTCAAGCGCCCGCGCCAGCAGGAGGCGGAAAAGTTCCTCGTCCTCCAAATCGCCCGGAAAGTCCTTCAAAGCCGCCGTATCCGTCAGCCCGCTTTCCGCCAGCATCTTCCTTGCTTCGTTTCGCCTCAGCCTCCGATGAATCCATCCGCCCTCCCGGAACTCCCGATAGCGTTCCAGCGCCAGGTTTTCTTCCAGGGTAAAGCCTTCGATCATGCCGAGCCTTGTCCAGTCCTTGGGCAGGTACGCCATGCCCATGGCCAGCCGTTTCCGCGCGGAGGCATGGGTGATTTCCTTGCCCAGCAGCCGGACGAGGCCGCTCACGTTTGACCCTGTGCCCATCAGCGCCGCGCCCACCTGATCCCAGCCGTGGTCGGGCCGCCCCAGCAGACAGAGGATTTCGCCCGCCCGCACTTCAAAGGAAATCCCCGCGGCCGGGTCGGCTTCGCTCTCCATATCCCGCACCGTGAAGCGCCGCGCTTCCAGCACGATGCCGCCCGGGGCGATTTCTTTTTTGACGGGCGTTTGGGTGGAATCGACTGGGGAAGCATCGGGCAGAACTGTGACTTCATCACAGCAAGCATTCAGCGTTTCCATTGACCGGGACAGGATGAGCGCCGCGCTTCCCTCCCGGCAGGCCTTCCGCAGCACGGCGGCGAGCCCGTCCATTTCCTGTGGCGTAAAGATTTCGTCCGGCGCGTCCAGCACCAGGATATCCTTTTCCTGCAAAAGCATCCGCAGGATCTCCGCCCACAGCCAATCCGCGCGGGACAGTTCTTCCGCCCGCAGGGAAACATCCAGCGGAATGCCGTATTGCTCACACAGTTCCTCCGCCAGTTTCCGGGCGGTTCGCTGGTTCATCCTGCCGCAAGGGGCGAATTCAGCACCGAGCAGCAGATGCTCGATCAGGCTCAGGCCAATGATATACGGAGATTCTTCGCCCGCGTTGCCAATGCCCCAGGCCGCCGCGTCCCGGGGATTCCGCAGGTTCACTTTTTCCCCGTCGATCAGAATACTGCCGCTGTCCGGCAGGCACAGCCCGCCCAGCATCCGGGCCAGCAGCGTTTTTCCAGCCTGCCTCCCGCCAGCTAAGCCGTGGATTTTTCCTTTTTCAAGGCACAGGGAAAAATCAGCGATACCCGTCGAATCGCTGAACCGCTTGGAGATATGCCGCATTTCCAACGCCAGGCCGCCGATCTTTCCCGCCCCCTTTCCTTCCAAAGCGTTAATTGTTCGGTCAAGTGTGAGTTTATGGGCATTTTAAATCAGGAACGAGGGATTAGGGAATAGGGATCAGGGATTAGGAGAACCAGGGTGTCATCCCGAGCGGAGGTGAGCGGGACGCGAACCGTAGTCGAGGGACCTGAGAGAAACGTATTCAAACAAGCAACTTTATACCCTGCTTTCAGGTCCAGGTCCCTCGACTCCGCCTCGCCTCTGGCTCGGCTCCGCTCGGGATGACAAAGCTGGCCGGTACCCTAATCCCTATTCCCTAATCCCTATTCCCTTTCGTAACTTAAAATGTCCTTACAGCAACCCACCGCCCAGTTCCTCCAAAACCATCTAAAGCGGGACGAAGCAGCTTCGCCCCGCTTTTCTTGTGCCTTTAACGCTTACCCGGATCGTAGGGAATGCCCTCCGCCTTGGGCGCGCGGGAGCTCTTGGAGGTGAACGCCAGCACGATCAGGGTAATCACGTAGGGCAGCATCCGGTAGATGTTGGTGTTGATGTTGAGATTCTTGAGCAGGTACACGCCATCGCCGTTAATATCCAGCGTGGAATAGGACGCGGCGACGCATTTGAACAGGCCGAACAGCAGCGCAGCCAGGCAGATATTCAGCGGCTTCCAGTTGCCGAAGATCATCACCGCCAGGGCCAGGAAGCCGAAGCCCGCCACGTCGCCGTTGGCGGAACAGTTGGCCGTGGTGAGCACATAGACAAAGCCGCCCATGCCCGCCAGCGCGCCGGAGATCACGGTGCCCGCGTAGCGCATCTTCACCACGTTGATGCCCAGGGACGCCGACGCCTGGGGGTTCTCACCGCAGGAGCGCAGCCGCATCCCAAAGCGCGTCTTGTACAGGATGATGGACATGACGATGAATACCAGGATGCAGATGTACGTCGCCACGTACACTTTATCCACGAAAGTGGAGCCCAGGAAGTTCATTTCTTCCTTGCGGCCATAGCCGAACATGGATTTTTTCAGCATGAACCAGCTCGCCGCGTCGCCCTTGTACATGTTCAGGGTGTTCTGGTTGGCGATGATGCGGATGAAGAACAGCACCACGGCGGGAGCCAGCAGGTTCAGCGCGGTGCCGCCGATGGTCTGGTCAGCCTTCAAATTGATGGCGGCGAAGGCCAGCAGCAGGCTGAACAGCGCGCCCATCGCCGCGGCAAAGAGCATGGCCAGGAAGCAGAAGCCCTGCAAGCCCAGGATGTTTCCCGCGTCATAGGCGGGCTGGAACCAGCCCCATTCCTGCACCGTGCGCACGAACAGCACGCCCATGAACGCGCCGAAAATCATGATGCCCTCGAGGGCCAGGTTGATGATGCCGCTGCGTTCCGCGAACACGCCCGCCAGGGCGACCAGCATCAGCGGCACGGCATAGACCAAAGTCTGACGAATCAAAAACGGCATTACTTGTCCACCGCCTTTCCTTTGCGCAGCTTGCCGATCCACATTTTGATCACCAGCATGAACGCGGACAGATACACGATCACGGCGATGATGACGTTGGTGATGTATTCGTTGTAGGCTGTCAGTTCCGTCAGCTTCTGGCCGCAGATCTGCAGCATGGACATAAAGACGGCGGAGAACACCACGCCCAGGGGATTGTTGATCGCCAGCAGGGCCACGGGGATGCCGTTGAAGCCCTCGGCGGGCAGGGACTGGTAGGTATTCCAGAAGAATTCCGTGTTGCCCGACAGATAGTACAGCGCGCCGCCGGCCGCTGCCAGCGCGCCCGCCAGCGCCATCGTGAGCACGATGTTGCGCTTATCCTGGATACCGGCATAGCGGGCGGCGTAGCGGTTCGCGCCGCAGGCTTTCAGCTGATAGCCCAGGGTGGTGCGGGAGAGGATGATATAAATCACGATGGCGATCAGGATGGCGACCAGGATGCCGCCGTTGACCTGGCTGCCGGAGAAAATGCTGTCCAGGCCCATCTTCGCCGTGGCGACCCCGCCGCGGGTGGCGACGACCTGCGCGCCCTCGGGAATGTTCGCTCCGACCGTGGAGCGCACGCCGTCGATCACCACATCGTTCAGGACCGTAGAAGTCTTGTAGATGTAGCCAGACTTGGTGCCCTCCAGCACGTTTTTCAGGTTGCTCACGTCAAAGACCCAGGTGACCGCGTTGGCGGCGATCCAGTTGGTCATGATGCAGGCCAGCACCTCGTTGATGTTGAGGTAGGCTTTGAGCAGGCCGGGAATCGCGCCCCAGCACGCGCCCGCCATCATGCCCGCCAGCAGCGCCATCAGCCACACCAGCCAGGCGGGCACCACGCTCGTGGGCACGGACAGGGAAACGAACAGGCTTGCCGCCGTACCGGCCAGATATTGGCCCGGCGCGCCGATGTTGAACAGGCCCGCCTTGTTGCCCAGCGCCACGGAAAGGCCCGTCATGATCAGCGGCACGGCGCGGAACAGCATGTTGCCGAAGGAAGCGGAGTTAAAGCCGAAGGTCAGGCCGCCCGCGGCGTCGCGCCCCGTGGCGAACAGACCGGCGACCACCAGGCGGATGCCCTCCCACGCGCCTTTGATGCCCAGGGAAGAATTGGTCAGGCCCACGATCAGGATGATGACGCTGCCCGCCAGCATACCCACCAGGATCGCCACCAGGGAAGCCAGCACGCTGCGGGTGCCCGCCTTATCAAAAAACGATTCTTTCTTCATGCCGACGCCTCCTTCTTCCGATCCTGGCGTTTCGCGCCCGCCATGTACAGGCCCAGTTCCTCCACCGTGGTTTGCTTGGGATCGAGTTCGCCCACGATTTCGCCCTCGTACATGACCAGGATGCGGTCGGACAGGTTCATCACTTCGTCCAGCTCCAGGCTCACCAGCAGCACGGCTTTCCCCTCGTCCCGCTGGGCCACGATCTGGCGGTGGATATTCTCAATCGCGCCCACGTCCAGGCCGCGCGTCGGCTGCACCGCCAGGAGCAGCGGCAGGTCGCGGTCGATTTCGCGGGCGATGATGGCCTTCTGCTGGTTGCCGCCGGACATGGAACGCGCCATGGTAATGGAGCCCTGGCCGGAGCGCACGTCGTATTCCTCAATCAGGCGTTCGGAATACTTGCGGATATCGCCGAACTTGATAAAGCCCATGTGCTGGAACCGGGGCTGCTCAAACGTTTGCAGCACGAAGTTCTGCTCCAGCGTAAAGTCCAGCACCAGGCCGTGCTTGTGCCGGTCCTCAGGGATATGGCTGATGCCCGCCTCGCTTCGTTTGCGGATGGGCGCGTGGGTAATGTCCACGCCATTAATCTCAATCTTGCCGCCGGAGCATTTTTCCAGGCCGGACAGGCCGAACACCAATTCGGACTGGCCGTTGCCGTCGATGCCCGCGATGCAGACGATTTCGCCCTTGCGCACCTCGAAGCTGACGCCCTTCACCGCGTCATGCTTATACAGCCTGGAAGCCACGTGGAGGTCCGTCACCTTCAGCACGGTTTCGCCTGGCTGGGCGGGCGCTTTGTCCACCACCAGCTGCACGTCGTGACCCACCATCATGCGGCTCAGTTCCGCGGCCGTGGTGTCCTGGGTGTTCACCGTGCCGATATACTTGCCCTTCCGGAGCACGCTGACCCGGTCGGACACCTCCATGATCTCGTTCAGCTTGTGGGAAATGAACAGAATGGACTTGCCTTCCTTCGCCAGCCCTTTCATGATCTGCATCAGTTCCACGATTTCCTGGGGCGTCAGCACGGCGGTGGGTTCGTCGAAGATCAGGATCTCGTTGTCCCGGTACAGCATCTTGAGGATTTCCACGCGCTGCTGCATTCCCACCGTGATGTTTTCCACCTTGGCGTCCAGGTCAACGTTCAGGCCGTAGCGCTTGGAGAGTTCCTCCACCTTTTTCCGCGCGGCTTTGCGCTGCACGAAGCCCAGCTTGGTATCCTCCGCGCCCAGGATGATGTTGTCCAGCACGGTGAACACCTCGATCAGCTTAAAGTGCTGGTGCACCATGCCGATGTGGAGGGCGGTGGCGTCGTTGGGGTTATTGATCTTGACGGGCTTTCC
>CADAKE010000027.1:0-4484 GCA_902788445.1 uncultured Eubacteriales bacterium | reverse complement strand
AGCATCTCGATCACATAATCGTTTTCGTGATCCAAGATCGCTCATCCCCTTTCTTTTGCCTTGATTCCGTGCTTTACAAGAAAAGCAGGAAGGGCGAAAAGCCCTCCCTGCGCATTTCAGGCGAGATTACTGGATGTAATCCACAGTCACGTTGGTCCAGGGGCCCTTCACGTTGGGATCGCCTTCCGCGGCTTCATTGTCGATCGCCAGAGCGCCGGACACGATGTCCGCCAGCATGGCGTCATAATCCGCGGCGGTGAAGCTTTCCAGCTTGGAGGTTTCCATGGGCAGGCCCACGGCGTTTTCAGCAGCGCCCAGGGTGATCACGCCAGGTTCCCAGGTGCCGTCGAAGGCCTTGGCCAGGGTCTGATAAGCGCCTTCCTTCACGCCCTTGAGGGCGGAGATGACGACGGTGTCAGACAGGAAGGACTGGTCGGAGTCCACGCCGATGACGAACGCGTCGTTGGCGGAGGCGGCGGCGGTGATGGAGTCAAACATGGGGCCGCCGCAGGCGAACACGATTTCGGTGCCGGTTTCGTACCAGCCGGAGATCAGGGTCTGCAGTTCGGCGGAGGCGGAGAAGGAAGCGCCGTAAGCCCAGCTGAATTTGATTTCAACGTTCTTGCCCAGCTTCGCGGCCGCGTCGTTCGCGCCCTGGATGAAGCCGTAGCCGTAACGGCAGCAGGCAGGATTGGTGCCGCCGCCGCCGCCGGAGAAGCCCAGCTTTTCAAAGCCGTCCATCACGACAGCGTAGCCGGCCAGGTAGCCGCACTGTTCTTCCTTGTACACAACGCCCACTTCATTGTCTTATACACAACGCCCACTTCATTGTCCAGGCCCATGGCCCAGCCGTCGATGAAGATGAACTTCACATCGGGATATTCTTTCGCGGCCTTTTCCAGCGCGGTGCCCTGCATGAAGCCGGCGCAGACGATGGCCTTGGCGCCCGCTTCGGCAGCGGCCTTCATGGCGTCGTAACGGTCGTCGTCAGTGGCGGCGGAATCGTTGGCGGGCTTGTAATACTTGTAGCTCATGCCGTTGTCATGGGCGTACAGCTTCACGCCGTTCCAGGTGCCTTCGTTGAAGGACTTATCTTTCAGGTCGCCCACGTCGGTGACGAACGCGATTTCATATTTGCCGTCCGCAGAAGTCATGTTGTCTTCGATGTCATCGGGTTTGACAGCTTCGGCCAGGGCGCTGAACACGCTCAGGCACAGAGCCAACGCCAGGAAAAGAGCCAGAAACTTTTTCATGGATCTTGCCTCCCAAATATAAATTCGATACGCTCTCGCGTCATCTGCGTATATTATAACAAATGTCCGGCACAAATGCAATCAATTTGTCATAAACGGCCAAAATTTAAGATTTTCTTAAAAAACAAAAGCACAATCATTCCTGCGTTTCCCGCATCGCTTTCAAGTAGTCCTTCAGCCGCTTCTGGCTCACCACCCGGTAGCAGGGCTGATAGGCCAGGCGGTAGGCGTCGGAGTGGTGTACGGCGGGACGGGACTTGGGATACTTCGCCAGAAAAATGTCCAGCAGCACGGGTTCAAAGGGCGTTTCATCCTCCTCCGCCAGCTTTTGAAGGGCATGAATGCCGGAGATGAATTTCTTTTTGTCGCCCTCCGTGCCGTTCGCCGTTTCCAGAAACAGCCGGAGAATGGCCTCCGCCGGGATGCCCTTCGCCTTGCAGGGCCGCAGGTTCAGGCGGCACAGACCGTTGCCGATAGATTCATACAGCGCCTCCCCCGGCAGCGGCTCCCCCGCGCCCGCCAGCTCCTGCTGTAAAAAAGCAAACGCTTTCTTTTCGTCGCGGATCAGATGCCCCGGCCCGAACGCATGCTGATAAACCAGCTTCACCGCGTCCTGGGGTTCCATCTTCGGATACCTGTCAAAGTGCTGCAATAGGATGTCTTCAAGCATCGTCCTGCCTCCCGTCAAAATCGTATTCCACCCGCGTCAGCTCCAGCCCGCAGGCCGGGGCGGTAACGCCCAGATCGAGCCGGTTCCTGCTTTCCAGCGCCCGGGCGATGCAGTCCTCCGGCAGCCTGCCGTGGCCCACGTCGATGAGGGTACCCGCGATGATGCGCACCATGTTATACAGAAAACCATTGCCATGCACCCGCAGGGTGATTTCCGTATCCTGCCGCTGAATATCAAAAAAGTCGATGGTGCGCACGGAGGTTTTCGCCTGGCCGCCCGCGGCAGCGAAAGCGATAAAGTCGTGGGTTCCGATGAGCGGCAAAGCGCACCGGCGCATGGCTTCCGCGTCCAGCCATACGGGTATATGGGCGGTGCAGTTCCGCAGGATGGCGCTGGCGTGGGGCGCGTTGTGAATGCGGTAGGTGTACAGCTTCCCCACCGCCTGAAACCGGGCATGGAAATTCTCCGGCACCTGCCGTCCCTCCGTCACCCGGATGTCCGGCGGCAGATACCGGTTCAGCACGAACGGATACTTTTCCGGCGGGATGGAGGAGCAGGTGTCAAAATGCGCCCGCTGGCCCAGGGCATGCACGCCCGCGTCTGTGCGGCTGGCCCCCGTGACCCGGACAAACGTCCCCAGGGCTTTTTGCAATGCCTTCTCCAGTTCGTCCTGAATGCTGGGCCCGTTGTCCTGGTACTGCCAGCCCACATAGGCCGTCCCGTCGTAGCTGACGGTGAGCAGAATCCGTTTCTGTTCCATACCTCATCCTCCCGGTTCCATGATACCTGTTCGGACGGAAATAATCAAGAGCAAAAAGAAAAAGACCGCTTAAACGCAGTCCCTTTCTTTTCGGTGCGGAAGCCCCAAGATGCCGCTGTCCTCTATTTTTTCACCCGCTATGTTAAGCAGGCTATGTTAAGCAGGCCGGTGCCCGGCGGAAGCTTTCTGCCGTCCCCTGGCGTGCGAAGCACGGGGGCATGACATCTGGCCTCCTGGCCCAGGTTCCGTTTAAAGAAATGTGGGTAAAAACAGAAAACTGGCGAACACCTCAGGAGCAACCTTACGGTTATTATTATATGCGGAAGCGGTGCGGTTGTCAAGGCGTCCGGGACAATGTTTTCAACAAAATGGTATGCTTTTTGCAAAAAACGACAAAAGGCAATGCGCTGTCCGCCAACGCAGCGCCGTCACGGAGTTTCGGTCTGTTCCTTTTCTTTCTGGATATAGCTGTACCGTCCGTTCAGCCACGGCCCGCCGTTGTATACGCCGTAAGCGTCACCGAACAGGCGGTAGGTCGAGCCGACTTTCCAATTGTCGTAGGTGTAATTGGTCATCGTTACGATGCGGCTCGACCCGTCGGTCAATTCAAATACGGCCATCTGCGGATTGGGGGAGAGGATCTCCTTGCAAACCGCGTCCACCTGATAAATCTGCGTGCTGGCAATGCGCCGGTCGGAATTGTTCAGGTAGTCGGTGTACTGATCCTTCATGCTCCACGCCTTACGGGTGTAAATATCGGCAATGGGGATATAGTAGACCTCGTGCTCCACGGTGCTGGGTTCGTAGCCCGGGGCGGACGCCTTGATGCGGATGGTGTTGTAGCCGATTTTTTCAAAGACCGCCTCAAAGGAAAACGTGCCCTTGGTCGCCAGCTCGGTGGTGTCCAGGTTCAGGTAAGGCGTTTCCACCTCGATCGTGGCCCAGGTCAGCGTGTTGCCGCTGATTTTCATGTGGGGCTCGTACAGCTCGCCCGTTTTTTCATCCTCGACGCGGTTGGGGGAATAACGGGTGGCGATATCGGCAGCCAGATCCAGACGTATCTGCTGGCGGGGACGGTAAATGTTGATCGTTTCCGTCTTTTCCCGGCAATACTGGGCGCGGGTGGTGATGACGAACAGGTTGTCGCCGGTGGGCTGCACTTCGGCGTTGAAGGTGATCAGGCCGTCGGTGTTGTTTACCAGGTCGGAAAAATCCTCGCCGTTGATGGTGACGGTGCTGTTCCGCGCCACGCGGAACTGGATTTCATACAGCTGGCGGAAGGTGGTGGCGGTGGGCGAGGAGGGGGAGACCAGCTCCAGCGTGGATTCAGGCACGTCCACCAGGAACGTGATCTGCTGCATTTGCTTTTGTTCTCCCGCGCTCGTACGCAGATAGGGGGATACCGTGGCCAGGACGGTTTCCTCCGTGATGTTCTGCATATGCTCATACCATTTATAGTCCGCCACCTCGATGGTCGCGTAGCCGCCTACCACCGGATAGGAGGATTTGAGCTCCGTGATCCAGTAAATCTGCCCTTCCTCGCCGGGAATTTTGATAATATGCGCCGGCATTTCGTTCAGGATGGAGGGTGTGATGATCGTATTTGCTCTTAAGGACTCAGCCGCCTGCTTGTCGCGGTACGGGCGGTACAGCTTATCGTAGAACAAAAAGCCCAGCGCCGCCACGATCAGCACGGCGGCGATGATCTTGCCGAACCGGCGGAGGAAGCTGTGGCGGTACAGCTTGATTTTGCTTTTCCTGCGCTTGCGTTTGAAGCTGTCAAGGGAGCCCATGCCGGGCT
>CADAKE010000026.1 GCA_902788445.1 uncultured Eubacteriales bacterium | reverse complement strand
TGTTTCGTCAGGATACCCAACCGGCTGCCTTGGCCTCCGGCCAGCAGCATGGCCACACAGCGTTTTTTGCGAAGCATACGAAACGAGTCCTCCTTATGTGATATTTTCTTCTGTACGTTTTGCCTGTACAGATTTATTTATCCTATCTTATTTTATATGATTTATAAAACTCATTCAATGGATAATCAAAGACCAATTTGTCCATCTTCTTTGAGCTCTAAGTTTTAGGAAATACCGCACAGTATACAAGCAGCAAGAAATATGGTAGAATAGAGACATGAATAAGCAGATGACAATGTCGGAGATCAGTGATGAACTGAAGCAGGCGAAAACACCGAAGAAGGAATTGTTGTGGAGGATGGAGCAAATCATCCCGTGGGCAGAATGGAAAGAGATCGTAGAGCCGTACTATTATAAAGGAGAGCGCGGCAACAAACCCTATCCATTGGAGAGAATGCTTCGAGTGTACGTGGTACAGAGTCTGTACACGCTTGCAGACATGGCAGTTCGGTACGAAGTGATAGACAGCCGAGCGTTTTCGGAATTTTGCGGAGTGGATTCGAGCAATCAGGTACCGGATGGAGATACCATCGGGCGATTCAGGAATATCCTGACTGATCATGGATTGCAGAAGAAGCTGTTTGAAGACGTTGTTCGGATTCTGGAATCGGAGGGACTGATCCTGCGGAAGGGAACGATCGTGGATTCGACGATCATTTCCGCGCCGTCGTCCACGAAAAACGAGAAAAAGGAACGGGACCCGGAAGCGCACCAGACCAAGAAGGGCAATACATGGCACTTCGGATACAAAGCGCATATCGGGGTGGATTCGGACACGGGGCTTACGCATACCATGGAACCAACGGCTGCCAATGTTTCCGATGTAGCCATGACAGACCAATTACTTCACGGGAATGAAGAAGAAGTCTATGCCGACAGCGGTTATGTCGGCGCCGAAAAACGTCCCGGGGCAAAGACTCGCAACAAGCAGGGAAAAAAGATCAAATACAAAATCATGCGCCGTCCTTCCTCTTTGAAGAAACTCAGTAAAAGTGGTCAACGTAAAGCCAGAAAAGCTGAACATCTGAAATCTTCCGTTCGCTGTAAGGTCGAACATGTCTTTGGCGTTGTTAAAAACCTTTTCAAATGTCGCAAGATACGGTATCGTGGAATCAAAAAAGTGTCCGCCCAACTGCATATGGTGTTCACCCTGGCGAACCTCTTTCTTGCCGATTCCCGTTTCGGGCTTGCGGCTTGATTCAGGTTCCCTTGGCTCCATTTGCAAGGATTTTTATCCCCTTCTTTTCCTCACCGCTCCTTTCTTCTTTTTCGTTATTGTATTGCGCGGTGTTTCCTTTATTTTAAGTTCTAAGTTTCAAGTTCTAAGTTCTAAGCATTTTTGTTGACAGCTTGGAATGATTTAGCTTGGAACTCAGAACTTATAACTTGGAACTTGGAACTTGGAACTTGGAACTTAGAACTTGGAACTTAGAACTAAAGGCTGGAATCCCCAACTCTTTGCGCCCGAAAGAACACCGTCGCCAGCGGCGGCAGGGCGATTTCACAGGAGAAGGGATGCTCCTCCTGGGGGATGGACTCAGCGCGGAGGGGGACGCCGTTGTACAGGTTGCTGCCGCCAAATTCCGCTCTGTCGGAATTGAGGATTTCGGTCAGTTCGCAGTCGAAGGGCAGGCCGACGCGGTAGTTCATATACGGCTGGGGCGTGAAATTTGTCACGCTCACGATATGACTGCCTTCACCGTCCGAGCGCATCAGGGCGACCGCGCTGCGCTGATTGTCGTTCACGTTGAGCCACTTGAAGCCGTCCCAGCTGTCGTCGATCTTGTGCAGCGCGGGCTCATCGCGGTAAAGGTGGTTGAGCGCTTTCACGAACCGCTGCAATTCGGGATGGCGTTCGTAATTCAGCAGGAACCATTCCAGCTGCTCCGTGTCGCGCCACTCGATGAACTGGCCGAACTCTCCGCCCATGAACAGCAGCTTCTTGCCGGGGTGCGCCATGTAATAGCCGTACAGCGCGCGCAGGCCCGCGAATTTCTGCCACAGGTCGCCGGGCTGCTTGTCGGCCATGGAATGCTTGCCGTGCACCACTTCGTCGTGGGAGAAGGGCAGAACATAGTTTTCGCTGAAGGCGTACATCATCGAGAAGGTGATCTTGTCGTGATGGTACTGGCGGTAGATGGGGTCGAGGGCGATGTAGGACAGAATATCGTTCATCCAGCCCATGTTCCACTTGAACCCAAAGCCCAGGCCCCCGTCATACACCGGATGAGTGACGGCGGGGAAGGCGGTGGATTCCTCGGCGACCGTGATCGCGCCGGGGCATTCGCGGTACACCGCTTCATTGAAGTTCCGCAGGAAGCGGATGGCATCTTTGTTTTCCCTGCCGCCCTCATCGTTCGGCAGCCACTGCCCCGGCTCCTTGCCGAAGTCCAGGTACAGCATACAGCTGACCGCGTCGCAGCGCAGGCCGTCCGCGTGGTATTCCCTGAGCCAGAAAATGGCGTTGGACAAAAGGAAACTGCTCACCTCGCCCCGGGCGTAATCAAACAGCAGCGTGCCCCACTGCGGCATTTCCGCCCGGCGGGAATCGGCGTGCTCGTAGCAGGGCGTGCCGTCGAACCGGCGCAGGCCCACTTCGTCCTTGGGGAAGTGGGCGGGCACCCAGTCCAGGATCACGGCGATGCCCGCCTGGTGCAGCCGGTCGATCAAATACCGGAACTGATCCGGCGTGCCATACCGGGAGGTGGGCGCGTAGTAGCCCGTCACCTGGTAGCCCCAGGAGCCGTCGAAGGGATGCTCCATCACCGGCATGAACTCCACGTGGGTGTAGCCCATGTCCTGGAGGTAGGGAACCAGTTGATCGGCGATTTCCGCGTAGTTGAGCACGCGGTTGTTTTCGCCGCGCCGCCAGGTGCCCAGGTGCATTTCATAAATGTTCATGGGCTTGCGGTAGGCGGGTTCCCTGCCGCGGGTTTCCATCCAGGCTTGGTCATTCCAGGCGTAGTCCGAAAGATTGCGCAGTTTGCTGCCGTTGTTGGGCCGCAGTTCCATTTCAAAACCGTAAGGATCGGCCCGCATGTGCCATTCGCCGTCGGCGCAAAGAACGTCATATTTGTAAGTGCGCAGGCGCTCGGCGGCTTCGGGATAATTGTAGCGCTCCGGGTCGCGCTCGGGATGAAACAGCGCGGCCGGCAGCCGCAGCTCCCAAATGCCGTCATACTGCTTTTCCATGGGATACGCTTCCCGGTTCCAGTCGCAGAATTCGCCCACCAGGGAAACGCGCCGTGCGTTCGGCGCCCAGACGGAGAAATGCCATTTCAGCTCCCCGTTTTCTTCCACGGGATGCGCGCCCAGGAAATTGTACGCATCCGTGCAATTGCCCATATGAAAGCCATCGCGGCGCTGGCCGTCCGGCGGATTATACCACATGAACAACAAACCCCCTTTTTTCTTAAGTATCTGTCAGTCGTCTATGAAAGGATGCTTTAAATCATCAAGATAGGAGTTAGAAGATAGGAGATAAATATTGTCCTCAGGAAGGTTGCCGTTCCAAAAGCCTACCCCTTGAGGGGAAGGTGGCCTGCGCGGAACCAACTTCATCGGAGGAATCAAACAGCTTCGCGCAGGTCGGATGAGGTGATTTGCTCACCTCAGAACGCTTCGCTACGCCTTCGGCCGCAGTCAGGCGCGAATTTACTTCGTCTCGTTTGTCCAACTCGGTTCCGCGCCTGACAGCTTCCCCTCAAGGGGAAGCCTTTTGGCCCTCTCCGGTATTCAAAAAATTAAAGATAACAAATCATCTCCTATCTTCTCTCTCCCAACTCCTATCTTGGCGATTTAAAGTGCCCTATCAAGGTACAACTGAACAATTACTTTCTAAAAAGATTATAGCATATTTTTCCCATCTTTGCCAACTGTTTGCGCAATAAAAAAGTGGGGAGAAGGACAGAGAGGGGGTCCGTCCTTCTCCTTCGATGCGGCGTAAGGCAGCACCGAATTTGACCATAATTATCATATCATGCCATATTATGGAAGTCAATACATATTTTACATTATTTTCCTTTCCTTCCGTTTTTCTCTTGTATTTTTGATGATCTGCGCCTTTCCCTCTTCGCCGCTCTTTGCCTGTCTCTGTGCGGTCATCGTTTTGATATTGTGAAGTGTTGCCATTCAGCTATCGCATGATGTTTGTTAACCAGGGCGAGGGCCTGTGCGATCCGCAGCCTCAATCGGCGCAACTCGCCATGATGGCGAGATTGCTTGTTTCGGCTGACCTCACCGCCGATGAGATTCCCGCCCGAAACAAGCAATGTCCGCATGAAGCGGACTTGCGCCGATTGAGGCTGCGGACGGTTACCACCCTGGCGCAGGTCTGGGGGCGCGGAGCCCCCAGCGTAACCCTCATTGGTTCCGTATTATGTGAATGGAAACTGTGAAGAAATGAAGAAACTATAAATATTTCAAAAAGATGTAGAAATAATGACAAAATTGTTGTATAATGAAAAAGTAGCGTAAAAAAGCGGCGGTCTGTGCCGCGGAGCGCTGGAACAAATCAGCTGAAAAATGGTTTTGGTGATGGAGCGGAAAGGAGGTTTGGCACATGCAAAAACCCGAAAACCATCCTCCGGTGCGCCGCCGCAGGCGGAAATGGGGCCCCAGGCGGGTGTGGAATCTGTTTGTGATGGCGGTTGGATATATCACGCTGGCGTACAGCCTGGTGCGCGGCATCATTTATTTGTTGGTTCTGGCGGAAGAATGGATGTGAGAACATGCGGGAACAATATGATCGGGAGGAAACGAATCAGCGCCGGAAAGGCGGAGCGGGCAGGCGAGCCCTGACCTGGCTGCCCAGGAAGATCGGCCTGGTGGTGGCGCTGGCGCTGGCCATTGTGCTGGCAAGCTATTTTTCTCCGTATATCACCAGCTGGCTGAACCAGGTGATTTTCCGGATCGACTACGAGAAAACCGCCACGCAGATCTCCCATGAAATGGAAAAGGTGGGGGAACTGATTACGGTGCGGTACACCGATACCGGCGTCCTGGACGGCGACATCAAGGCGAAGCTGATCGGCAGCGTGAGCCATGTCACGGTGCCTTATACTTATGAAATCGGGCTGGGCGTAAAGTTGGAAAACGTCACGCTCACGCCGGAGGAGACCCGGCTGGTGGTCGCGGTGCCGGACGCGGAAATGCTCTACGACCGTTTCGAAGTGACCGATAAACCGGAGACACGGGATTTCTGGGGCCTGAACAACCAGGAGAGATACCAGGCGCTTCTGAACGAACAGCAGGCCGCGTGCCGACAGGCGTATCTGGACGACGCCTCCCATCTCGACCAGGCGTGGGAAAGCGCCTGCGAGCAGATGAAGGCCCTGTTCCTTCAATGGACGGGCGAAAGCCTGCGCCTCGAATTTGTCCGCGCGGACGGCGTTGCTGCCGCGCAGCCATAAATCCTTACCGCAAAGCAAAGAACGCTTTGCGGTTTTCTTTTTTACGAATTGACTGGCGGCTCGTTATTATCCGGGAATGAGGAAAAGAAACGCCGAGCAGGCGAAGAACAGCAAAGACAGCGCAAGGGAGATTCGCTTTTTCACCGGGCGTTTCAAAAGCATTGCGCCGAGGGGCAGGCTGAAGCCGATGCCGCCCGCCGACAGAAGAAAACGAGACGAAGGGGAGAGGCTGTTTGCGGACAGTAAGCGGCCTCCTGCTTCAAACGCGGCCAAACAGAAAACGCAAAAAGCGTACCCCAAGAGCAGCCGGTGAACGCGCATCCGCCGCTGCTTGGGATACAGCTTGATTCTGTTCTGCCCGCCGGAGAGCAGCAGCCCCAGCGCCATCCACAGCCCCAGCGCCGCCGCCGCGCCGCCCGCGCGCCGGGAAAGCCCGGAAAGCGCCATTGCGGGCGCTGCCCAGAGCATCCATTTTCGTGCGCGGGCGGCATCCTCCATCATTCCGAATACACCGTCAACTGCTTGATCATATCCTCCGCCTTGGCGTTCACGTCGTCCAGGGCGGACGCGCCTTTCAGCGTTTCCGCCAGCGCCTGGATGCCGGTCACCAGCGCGGCGTTGTCCGTCACGGCCACCTTCGTGACCGCCTTGTCCACGCTCTGCACGCGGGTGAGCACCATCTTTTTCATCCGGTCGTCCACGCCGCCCTGGTACTGGCTGTCGAACTTTACGCCGACCAAAGCGGTATCATTCATCGGCACCACCCAGGCTTCGTCCACTTCGCTGAGCTTCATGACGGCTTCTTTCATGGCCTGGGAAGCCTGCTTCGCGTCCTCCGCGGTGGGCGTGTTTCCGTTGTTCAGGGGTTCCGCGGTGCCCATGGGCGTGCCGGTCGCCATGCCGGGATTGCCGGTCGCGCTGCCGTTATTGCTGTTCATGTCGGGAATCAGCGGCTGGATCAGGCCGTTGCCGTTTCCGGTTCCCGGCGTGGGGGACGGCAGGGTGTCCGCGTTGCTGGCACAGCCGGTGAGCAGTGCCGCCGCCGCGACGGTCAGCAGCAAGAGCAAAATGATTTTTTTCATAGCAAATCGCCTCCTCGCGGCTATTGTGCGCAGGGAGGCGATGATTTATCAAAGGGAGTTTTTGTCGTTTTTTCAATGAGGAGCGGAGAGAAAAAGAGTACAGAGTGCAGAGTTCGGAGTGCAGAGTGCAGATTTATTTTGTAAACAATCACACCAGTATTTTCAATAATCTCTGAACTCTGTACTCTGAACTCTGTACTCTTTTTTTAGTACAAGGTGCATCCGCCAATAAATTCCCTGAGCAGCGACAACGGCGGGATATCGCGCATGGCTTCTTCCGTGGCGGGCAGAATATAATGAAGGATTTTGAGCAGCCGCCGGGAACTCAGGTAGACCGGGTTTTCCGGCGGGATTTCCTTGAGCAGCTCGTAGGCGTAGCGCTTGAGCACGCAAAGCTCGTAATGCAGCGCGGAATTAAACACGAAATCCGCCTGCTCCTGGTAGGGAAAAATCCACGTTTCCTCGCCTCGCCGCACGCTGTTCCACATGTTCAGCGTTTCCTCCGGCGGCGTCGCGCGGAACTGGTGATCCCGCACGATGCGGCGAAGCAGCCGCGCGTCGGTGGTGCGGATGCGGTTGTGGTGATCCAGGTTCAGGCAGGCCAGTTCGCTGATATACACCTTGCAAATCAGCGCCGGGTCAAAGCTCTCGTGCAGCGCGGGGTTCAGCCCGTGAATGCCCTCCATCACCAGCACCTGATCCTTTGCGAGCCTCAGCGGATACAGCGTTTCGGCGCGTTTGCTGAGGGTAAAATCAAAGCGCGGCATCATCACCTCTTCGCCCTGCAAAAGGCCCTTCACGCAGCTTCGCAGCAGATCCACGTCCAGCGCGGTGAGGGCTTCCAGGTCGGGCTGGCCGTCGGGTTCCAGCGGCAGCGCGTCGCGGTCAAGGTAAAAATCATCCAGCGAAATTAGCACCGGCTTTAAGCCCAGCACCCGCAGATGGATGCACAGGCGGTTGGAGAAGGTGGTTTTTCCGCTGGAGGACGGCCCGGCGACAAACACCGCCCTGGCCTTCCGCCTGGCGATGCCCTGGGCGATTTCGCCGATGGACTGGTCGTGCAGCGCTTCGTTCACGCGGATGAACTGCGGCAGCTCCCCGCGCACGATCATTTCGTTCAGGTCGGCGGCGTTCATGCAGCCTAAAATGTCGCACCAGCGGTTGGACTGGGCGAAGGATTCCAGGATCTTGGGCCGGTATACAAACGGCGCGGCCTTGGAAGGGTCGGCGGGGGAGGGCATTTGCAGCACGATGCCGCTGCCGTACAGGCGCAGGTGGAACGCGGAAACGCAGCCGGTGGAGGGCAGCATCACCCCGTAAAAGTATTCCGCCATGCCGCCGCACAGATACATGGGAAAATAATCATAAGGACGGTAGGACAGGAGCTTTACCTTGTCCTCCTTGCCCATCGCCTGGAAATACCGGATGGCCCTTTCCCGGCTCCAGGTTTCCCGCGTAAAAGGCAGGTCTTCCTTGACGATCTTTTCCATTTCACTTTGCAGTGCGTCCACGGTCTGCTGGTCGGCGTCCCTGTCCAGCAGGCGCATATAGAACCCGTAGCCGATGGAATGCTCGATGCGCACGTCCGATTCGGGGAGCGCCCGCTTCATCGCCAGCAGCAGCACAAAACGGAGGGAGCGCTCATAAATCCGGCGGCCCTCCTCGTTTTGGAAGGTGATGGGATGCAGGCCGCAATCGCTGTCAATGAGCTCCGTCAGCTCCAGCGCCTTGCCGCCGCAAAAGCAGCCCAGGGCGGTTGCGCTGTATTCCGGGGCCATGGCGGCGATAATGTCCCGCACCGTGGCTGGGGCGGGAAAGGCTTGCTCCTTTCCCAGCATGGAAATGATCATGGAGTGCTCCTTTCAAGAGGGAGTTAAGGATGACGCTGTTTGAGCAAATTGACAAAAGGCGGAAAAAGAGAAGAGAGAGTTCAGAGTGCAGAGCGCAGAGTTCAGATGAATATGGATAACCAATGCCGAGGTTCACTCATTGTACACGATTCAATCTGAACTCTGTACTCTGAACTCTGCACTCTCCGCGCACTTCCTAATCCCTAATCCCTATTCCCTACTCCCTAATCCCCCGCCTCTTCCTGCGTCGCCACCTTCTGCGCCCACTGCAAATGCTTGGTGTGGACATAGGCGGGGCTTTGCTCGTCGGCCAGGGAGGAGGCGCGGGTCATGATGCGCTTGCCCTCATCGTTCTTTCCAAACGCCAGCTTCACGAAGGCCAGCCCGTGCTGGGGGCAGTCAGCCAGGGCCATGTACTGGTCGTTGCGCTGGAGCACATAGCCTTCCGGCACCTCCATGCGCTTGCCGCAGATGGGGCAGGGCGGCTTCATGGCGGCGGCGCTCTTGAGCGCGTCCTTCATGGAGCGCACGCGCAGGATGGCGGTGGCTTCCCGCTTGGCGCGATCCAGATGCTGTAATTTCCGCGGCGTCTGGGGATATTCCAGCACCCTGGCGGGATCGGGCATTTTGGCGAACACCAGCGCGGTGTAGTAAGCGTCGTTCACGGCGTTGTGGAAGGGCATCGCGTCCTCGTCCGGCACGATTTCCAACTGCTCCATGGCGGCTTTTAAGCCCTTGCGCTCCTTGGAATTGCCGGTCACTTCGCCAAACAGCCGCTGGGCGTCGTAGAACTTGGCAAGCTGGGTTTCGCACTGGAAGAACGTCATGTTCTGGTTCAGCACGGAAATATCGTCGCAGCCCCAGGTGAGCAGCACATAGTCCTCTCCGCACCACTTCGCGAACGCTTCCACCGCCTCGTTGAACGTCAGCGCGTCGGCCAGGTCGTCCTGGGTGATGTGGGTGATGCGGGAAATGCGGGGATGCAGCCGCACGTAATGCTGGGGCTGAATCAGCTGGGAAAAGGAATCGACGACCTGGAAGCTTTCATCCACCTTCACCGCGCCGATCTGAATCATTTCAAAGAGCAGCTTGCCCCCCACGCTCTTGTAGGCGGGGGAGTGGTAGGAGATGGGCTGGTTCCATTCCAGATCCAGGACAATGTATTGCATGGGGATGATCTCCTTTGAGCGTCGCGCAATCAGGGATTGAGCTTATATTTTTCAAACGCTTTTTCCGCGTACACATGGAAGTCGCGGAACAGCAGAAACAGCATCACGGCGAGAGAGGGCGCGTAAGCCCACCAGCCCAGCCACAGGCACAGCGCCGCGCCGATAAAAAGAAGCACGGCGATGATTCGGAACAGCTTGAAATAATCCTGGACGATACGGGCTTTGTCGTATTCCGCCTGCTGCGCCTCGGTAAAGAAATTGAACCCGCTGATCAGCTTGCAGGCTTTTTCCTTTTTGACCGCAAAGATGACGGCAAAGATCAGGAAGATCGCGCCGATCAGCATTAGATTCAGGCACAGCGCCAGATGGGTGGGGTTCATGTTTTCACGCCTCCTTCGGCTTCGGCGGCGCTTTTGCCCGCCAGCGCGCCGGTGGCCCAGGCGATTTGCAGGTTGTAGCCCCCGGTGTGCGCGTCCACGTCCAGGGTTTCGCCCGCGAAGTACAGCCCGGAAACGCGCTTGCTTTCCATCGTCCTGGGGCTGATCTCCTTCACGTCCACGCCGCCCCGGGTGACGATGGCTTCCTCAATGGGCCGGGCGCCCACGATGGTCAGGGGCAGGGCTTGCAGCGCGTCGGCCAGGGCGGAACGGGCTTTCGCCGTCACCTGATTGCAGGGCGTTTTCCCATCCAATCCGCAAAGGGAGGGGAACAGCGCGGCGAACCGCATGGGCAGAAGCGTCTGCAAAACGGTGGACAATTGCTTTTTCCCGGCGGCGGACAGTTCCCGGGTGAGGCGCTGCTCCAGCTGCTCCCGGGTCAGGCCGGGCTTTAAATTCAGAGCAGCCCGGCAGGTTCCGTCCTCCGGCAGGTGGGAGGAGAGCGTCAGCGCCAAGGGCCCGGATATGCCAAAATGGGTGAAGAGCATTTCACCCAATTCGGAATACAATATTTTATCACAACTATATCCCGTTAGGCAAACATTTTTTAAGGTGAGCCCCTGCAAAGCCGAGGGCCAGGTTTCCTTTGTCCGGAGGCCCACCAGGGAGGGCTTGGGCGCAATGACCTTGTGGCCCATTCCCTCCGCCCAGCGCAGTCCGTCGCCCGTGGAGCCGGTGGAGGGATAGCTGACCCCGCCGGTGCAAACGATCACTTTGTCGGACAGCAGCGTGCGGCCGTCGGAAAGCAATACGCCGGATACGCGGTTCCCTTCCGTCAGGACGCGCTTCACCTCCGTGTGAAACGCGATGCGTACCCCTGCCTGCCGCAGCCCTTTTTCCAGGGCCTTGTTCACGTCGCTGGCGTGGTCGGAGACGGGAAAGGCCCGCCGCCCCCGCTCGATTTTCGTTTCGCATCCCAGTTCAGAAAGGAGCGACAGCATATCGAACGGCCCAAACAAGCCCAGGGCGCTGTACAGAAACCGGGGATTGCGCGGCACCTCCCGCAGAAAGTCCTGCATGTCCTCGCAGGCATTGGTCACGTTGCAGCGGCCTTTCCCGGTGATGTACACCTTTTTCCCCAGCTTTTCGTTCTTTTCCAGCAGCGTCACCTGTGCGCCATTCCGCGCCGCGAACAGCGCCGCCAGCATCCCCGCCGCGCCGCCGCCAATCACAATGATTGATGAATCCATGTTCCGTCCTGACTCCTGATCATAGAGTACAGAGTTCAGAGTACAGAGTTCAGATTTATTTTGTCTGCTATCAGTCAACTGTGCTGATAGACCATATCATCTGCACTCTGAACTCTTCACTCTGCACTCTCATTTCTTCACGCCCTGAATTCTTCCAGCAGGTTCCCGCATTCCAGGTTAAAGTCCGTAAATTCTCCTAAGAAGGTGCAGGTCATATAGCCCCGGCGGAGCCAGTAATAATCGCTGCCCTCCTCGGGCTGCTCCATGGGAATCTCGGAGGTGTCGCCGGCGGTGAGCCAGAAATAGGTCTGGCCCAGAGGGCTGACCCGCTTTTCGTAGCCGTCCAAGTAATACGCCCGGCTGAGGGGGCACAGCTTTAAGCCCTTGATTTCCTCCGGGGCAATGGCGGGAGCGTTCAGATTGATGAAGCCAAAGCGCGGCAGTTCAATCTCTCGGAAGTGTTCGGCCATGCGCACCGCAAGATCGGCCAGGTGTTCGCGCATTGTTTCGTCCGCGCCGGGCATGATGGACACCGCCATGGACGGAATATAGCACATGGCGGCCTCCCGCGCGGCGGCGACGGTGCCGCTGTAATAGACAGCGCTGCCCGCGTTCTCGCCGTTGTTGATGCCGGACAGGCAATAATCAAACTTTTGTTCCGCGATGAACGGCGCGACGCGGACACAGTCCGTGGGCGTGCCTTCCAGGGAATAAGCCCTTGCCCCTTCCCAGGGAATTTCGTGCACCAACAGCGGCTTGGTCAGCGTAATGTGCTGGCTGTTGGCGCTGCACTGCTTGCTGGGCCCTGTGACAGTCACCTTGTGCCCGCGCCGGATGGCCGCGTCCGCCAGGGCTTTGATGCCAGTGGAATGGATGCCGTCGTCATTCGTAATCAGGATATGCAAAGAAAACGCCTCCTTTGAGGTTCGTACCGTGCGCCGCCCGCGAAAAAAGTGAACAGCGTATCTACTATTATACTGGAAATAATCGCCCAGCGCAAGCATAGGATGATCAGAAAAGAAAGGGGGCGGTTGCGTGGCCTTTGCTTATGAAATCATGCGCGGACGGCAGGGCGCGTCAGGCCATTGCCAGGAAACAGCGGGAAAAACAGCGGTTCACGGGCGGGGATTCAATCCGGGGGAGACCTGCGCGCTCTACGCGCTGACGCGGGAGGGAGCGGAGAAACGTGATGAAACACAGGCGGATGGCAACGGCCACGTCATGCTGACGGGCCGGAGCGGGCATTCTTTTTTTGTGGTATCCGAAGGAGGGGTGCGCCTGTGGCAGGGCGGGGAGGACAATTACCTCCGGGCCGCCGAATGGCTGAAAAAAGAGAGAAGAAAAGCGCGGGAGGAACAGCGTGCGCCAGCAATCATCGAACCGGAGGAAGCGCGGAAAATCCTTGCAAAGGATTTGGAAGAAATTCAAACTCCGCCAGCAAAAGAGGAAGAGAAAGAAGAAGCTGAAAGCGAAGCGGCAGAACCGATGGAACAAACCGCAACGCAAGAAACAAGCAAGCCGGAATCTGAACCGCCTTACACGCTTCGCCCGGCAGGCAGCGGCGAACCGGTGGATACCCTGCCGAAATAAAAAATCCGCCGCGAGCGTTTCGCGGCGGAGCGGTATCCCTCAGATTGCTTCCAGATAATCCATTCCCACGGGCAGCGCCGGACGGCGTTCGTTTCCGTTGGCGCGTTCTTCCCGCTGCACCACCAGGGCGTGGAGACGGTCTGTGCGTTCCTGCACCCGCAGGCCCAGCAGCGTTTTGCTCTTGTACTGGGAGAGCAGCGCCCGGGTGCCGATGGACGCGGGAATGGCGGCGACCGGCCCGCCCGCGAGCCCAGCCAGCGCGCCGACGCCCATGGCGGCCCCGGTGCGCACCATCCGCTGCACGGCGTCGCCGAATCCGGCCTTGCCGGTCTTTTTGCCCAGGATCACCTTCATCTGTTCCGTGACGGCGATGATGGCAAACGGCGCGGCGATGGTCAGCGAGTCGATCAGGCCGCTTTCCTCCAGCAGGCCGAAATCCACCGCCACGTTGTCGGCGTAGGAAAGCCCCGCCGTGACGGAATCCATCAGCGTGTCCTTTTTCCGTTTCGTGTATTTCTTCAGCAGTTCATCATAAGCAGGCAAGGAAAGCACCTCCTTGATCCAGATGTTGTTCAGCGCTGAATACGCGGATACCTCATAACAAACTTCCACGGATATTATAGCACAGTTTTGCTCTTTTGCAAACGGCTGCCATAAAGCTGCCGGAATGGAAGAAACTACCTATTGCAAAACCCCGGCAAATTCCGTCTGCCGGGGTTTCATTGGTGCTCAGGTAAAAGCCCTGATGATCGTGACGATCACCCATGCGGCGCTGAAAATCGCCACCAGCCAGGTGGCCTGGCGAAGGATGGACGCAATGCCGTCGGACTTTTTCAGCTTCTTTTCAGAAATCAGCTTTTCCGCCTTGTCCAGCCGGGCGGTCAGGGACTGCACTTCTTTGCGCAAATCCTTGTTTTCCACTTCGGCGTCGTGCAATCCGTCCAGCAGGCGCTGCTCCAGCTCGGTCTGCTGGGCGCTGAGCTTGTCGGTTTCCTGGAACAGCTTTTGCTGATCCTCGCTCAGCCCCTCGGCGACCAGCGTCATTTCGGAGGTGAAATCCTCCACCAGCTGGCTCAAGTCCTTCCCTTTCAGGGGATTGAACACGCCGGTCATAAACTCCTTGGCGGACTGCGCCAGGTTCTTCTTTGGCTCCTCCGTTTCCACGGATAATTCGTTTTCTCTGTTCTGATTCATAGAAGCCTTTTATGCCATGCGGATGCCTTCCGCGGTCTGCTCGTTCTGGTAGCGTTCCAGCAGGTTTTTGATGCGGTTATAGGGGTTAAGCAGCTTGGACAGCGTGCGGTCATGGTTCAGGGTGGCGATGATGTAAGAGATGTATTTGCTCAAATCCGCTTCGATGAACCACGGCGCGGCGCTGACTTCGGGGCGGCGGTAGGTCAGGTTGGAGGAGACGACTTTAGTCAGGAACCCTTCGTTGTAGGCTTTGTTGAACTCCTCAATGCCGCTGGTGAAGAAAGCGAAGGTGGCAATGGCGTAAATGCGGTTCGCCTTGCGCTTTTTCAACTCCCGGCAAAGATCGAGCATGGAATCGCCGGAGGCGATCATATCGTCCACCACGATCACGTCCTTGCCCTCGACCGACGCGCCCAGGTATTCATGCGCCACGATGGGGTTGCGGCCGTTGACGACGGTGGTGTAATCCCGGCGTTTGTAGAACATGCCCAGGTCGAGGCCCAGCACGGAGGAATAGAAGATGTTGCGCTGCATGGCGCCTTCGTCGGGGGAGACGACCATCATGTTGTCCTTGTCGATGCGCAGGCCCTTTTCCACGCGGGTGAGGGCCTTGATCATCTGGTAGGTGGGCATCACGTTTTCAAACCCGATCAGCGGCACGGAGTTGGCCACGCGCGGGTCGTGGGCGTCAAAGGTGATGATGTTGGTGACGCCGTACTGCTGCAATTCCTGGAGGGCCAGGGCGCAGTCCAGGCTTTCGCGGGAGGAGCGTTTATGCTGCCTGCTTTCATACAGCATGGGCATGATCACGCTGATGCGCTTCGCCTTGCCGCCGATGGCGGCGATGACGCGCTTCAAATCCTGGAAGTGGTCGTCGGGGGACATAGGCACTTCCATGTCATACATTTTGAACGTTTTGTTGTAGGCGCATACGTCGATAATGATGTAGATGTCGTAGCCGCGCACGCTCTCCTTGATGACACCCTTGCTTTCGCCGGTGCCAAAGCGCGGGCAATAGGTCTTGATCAGGAAGGAATCGCGGTTGAGCCCGGGCATCGTGTAGAATTCTTCGTCCTGCGTTTCCTGGAGGGAGTTCCATTTCTTCAGCCAGTTGTTGACCTTGTTCCCCATTTCCTCGCAGCCCGACATGGCGATAATTCCCAGCGGCCCCACGGGAATGCTCTTCAGGTCCCATTCTGTCAGAAAACTGTTCATGCCGCAGCACCCCTTTATCAAAATATGCGCTGATACGGTGGACGGTTCTATTATACATGATTTTTGCGCTTCTGGAAAGAGAAAAGGTGAACATTTGAAACATTTTGTAGAAAACAGCAAAAAAATGACGAAAGCTGACACGATTGATGGAAAAACGGGGCAAAAACAAGCGGATTTTTATATCACAAATCCACCGTTCACGCCCAGCGTCTGGCCGGTGATGAAGGCCGCTTCCGGGGAGGAAAGGAAATAAGCGGCGCGGGCCACGTCCTCCGGCGTGCCCAGGCGCAGGAGCGGGGTGTCGTCGGCGAGGGCCCGCAAGTCCTCGTTCGAGTATTCCCGGAGCATGTCCGTTTGAATCACGCCGGGACAGAGACAGTTTACCCGCACGCCGGAGGGCCCGGCTTCCTTCGCCAAGGCTTTGCCGAATCCAATCAGCGCGGCCTTGCAGGCGGAGTAGGCCGCTTCGCAGGACGCGCCGACCTGGCCCCACATGGAGGAAATGTACAGAATGCTGCCGCTCCGCCGGGAGATCATGCCGGGCAGAAACGCCCGCGTCGCCAGGAACGGGCCGCGGACGTTCACCGCGAACAGCTCGTCCCACTGGGAAACGGCCATATCCTGAATCAGCCCCGTGTAGGCAATGCCCGCGTTGCAGATCAGCGCGTCAAGGTGGCCGAGGGCTTTCAGCGTTTGCTCCGCCATCGCCGCCGTGTCCGCTTCGCTTTTCGCGTCGCATCGCAGGGCGAGCGCGCCGGTATCCCGGCTCAGGGCCAGCGCCTTTTCTTCGCTGTTTAAATAGGTGAACGCCGCCCGCCAGCCCTTTTCCGAAAATATCCTCACCATCGCTTCCCCGATGCCCCGGGAACCGCCGGTGATCAGTACCGTTTGCATCCTGTCAGTTTCCTCCAAGATCATTATTTATCACTTTCTTGATGGGCATTTTACGCGGCTATACCCATTCACTGTAGGGGCGGATATCATCCGCCCGGTTTTGTAAATCATTGGGCCAACTGGCTTTTCTACACATTCGTTATTTCCTGCGATGCGGGCGGATACTATCCGCCCCTACACTACACTGGCTGTACCCTGCATCGTCCTTTTAAACTCTCCCTGCGCAAACTCTTCCAACAAGAAAGAGCCACTCCAAAAGCAGCTCTTTTCATATCAAAAGTTATTGCCCTGCCAGCCCCAGTGCTCCGTTTCCTCGTATTCCACGTAGACGCCGTCGGCGGGCACGGACAAAGTGTCGCCCAGGATACGGGTCGCCTCGGCGGTGAAGCGCTGGTAGGCGGCTTTGTCGGCCTGGCCGTACAGCTTCACGCTGACGAACGCCAGGGGCTTGGCGCAGTCCCCCTTAAAGTACATGCGGCAGTTGTCTTCAAATTGCAGCATCAGCCAGTTTTCGCTTTTGCCCAGCAGGGACACGGCGTCGCCCAGCTGCTTTGCCATGGCTTTTTCCGCTTCCTGGGAGATGGGACGGTTGACGCGGGTGTGAATGAACGGCACGGATTTCCCTCCTTTGATCGCTGCCGCGGGAAAGCGCGGAGCGGTTCATCCAGTGGATGAAACGATGCCAGTATACCACATCTTGCGGTCAGTTGTAAACACCTTTTTGCTCTTTTCAATCCGGGGAAAACCTGCTATAATGGCCATGTCCCGCGGTATGCGCGGGAAGAAAACGGGAAACCGTATCGTTATCTTGATCGGAGGGAACACTATGCAGGCGATGGAAGCGGCCAAAGTATTGGCCCAGGCCATTCAGGAAAGCCCGGAATACCGGGAATATATCCAGCTCAAAAAAGAAATCGACGAGGACGCGGGCATCAAGGCGCTGATCCAGGAATACCGCAAGCTGCAAACCAGCCTGCAAATGCGGATGCTGTCCGGCCAAGGCATGGAAGGGGAGGAGACCCAGCGGTTCCAGTCCCTGAACATGCTTCTGTTCGCCGACAGCCGCACCTCCGGCTTCCTGATGGCGGAAATGAAATTGCAGCGCATGATGGCCGAAATCTTTGAAACCCTTACCCGGGCGGCGGGCATGGAAATCCCGATGCCGGGGATGTAATATTGAAGGAGATCGCGTTGAAAAGAAATCAGGACGAGCGGGATTACACGCCCGAGGAACTGCGCAGGGAGCGGGAGTACGGCGTATTCTGGTACAGCTGGCTGTGGAGCGCGCTGCGTCCGCTGCTGCTGGCGCTGTGCGTGGTGATCGTGGTGGCCGGGGTGGTGATGGGCGCGTGGAACTGGGTGAACCGCAGCTTCCTGGCCCCGGTGGACGCGGAGGACACGAGCGAAATCACGTTCGTGGTTTCCTCCGGAAGCTCCCTTACCCGGGTCGCCAACAACCTGGAGGAGGCCGGGCTCATCCATAACCGGACAGTGTTCAAGTACGTGGCGGACTTCCTGGGCTACGGCCAGAAAATCCAGTCCGGGGAATACAAGGTGAACCGGAGCATGGACATGCGGCAGATCATGGAACTGCTCACCACTGGCGACGGCAACCCTATCACCCGGAACATCACCATCATTCCCGGCTGGACGGTGCGGGACATTGCCGCGTACCTCACCGAACAGCGGGTGATCGAAAATGAGGACTTGTTCCTGAACCTGTGCAAGTCCGGCGCGTCGTTTTCCGCTTATTACTATATCGCGGACGTGCTGGCCTCCAATAACGCCGCGTCCCGGCTGTTCGCGCTGGAAGGGTATCTCGCGCCGGACACCTACGAAATCTACACCAACGCCACGGCGGACGACGTGATCCGCAAACTGCTGAGCCAGACGGAAGCGGTGTTCACAGAGGAATACCACGAACGGGCGGAGCAGCTGGGCATGACCATGGACCAGGTGATCACCATGGCGTCCATGATCGAAAAGGAAGCCAAGAACCCGGACTTTGCCAAGGTGTCCGCCGTGTTCCACAACCGGCTGAAAAAGAACATGACCCTGGGCAGCGACGTGACGGTCAAGTACGCCAGCGGCGTTAAGCGCATGGCGCTGACGGACAGCGATTTGCAGGTCAATTCGCCCTATAATACATATCTTGTGAAGGGTCTGCCGATTGGGCCGATCTGCTCGCCGTCCCCTGCGGCCGTCCGCGCGGCGCTGTATCCCGATGAACAGTACGTGCAGGATGAATACCTGTACTTCTGTTCCAAAGACCCCAATACCGGTGAACTGCATTTCAGCCGCACGCTCCAGGAACACGAGCTGGCCGTGAGCATTTACGCCCCGCTTTGGCAGGCGTATGACCGGGAGAAGGGGTTGTAAACCGGCTTTTAAATTGACATAGAAAAACAAGAAAACAAAAAATGTCATAACAACAATGTCATCCTGAGCGAAGCGAAGGATCTCCCCTTGCTCTCCATGTGGGAGTGACGGAGAAGATCCTTCGCTTCGCTCAGGATGACATGTTTATTGATTGGTTCATTGGCGGCATCAGATATCCGCCTGCCTTGACAGCAAAATCAGTAATCCGCCCCATAGGGGAAAACCGCCACGATTTTGTCCTCAATATAAACGATGGTATACAGCGGGCTGCCGTATTGGAGATAGGTGTTCAGGAAGGTGAAAATGTTGTTGGCGCGGTAGCAGTTGGATTTGGCGCCGTAATAGAAGATGCAGTTGGGGTCCACCTCATAGTCGTAATGCTCCACGGTGTTGTTGGTGAAGGTGGACAGGTTGCCGCTGTTATAATCATCGCCGCTGTATTTGACGGAAACCAGGTCGGCGTCGATGCGCCAGGTGGTGCCCTTCAAATAGATGTTCTGGATGTAGCCCGCGGAAACGCGGGTGCGGCGTTCGCTGGGACGGCGCTGGAGGAAGATCGTGTACACGGTGGAGCCCGTACCGTTGTTGACCTGGATGGTCACGGCCTGGGGCTTGTCGGTCATGGGAATGACCTGGCTTTTTTCGCCGCTGCGCACCACCTGGCCGTTCACCAGGATCACCGCGTTCGGGTCCATCGCCACCGGGGTAAACGTGGGACGGGACACCCAGCTGGCCACGGTGAGCAGATAGGTCGTCTGGTAGGGGCTGAAGGTTTCCGGCAGCATGATGCCGGTGTTGGGGCAGTTATGGGTCAGGCTCCGAAGCAGGGTGGAGCCGGTATAGCCACTGTATTTTTCCGCCTGCGCGGGAACGCAGGAAAGCAGCAGCGCAAGCGCCAGCACAAACGGCAGAACGCGCCGGAGAATGGTCTGTAAGCGAATCATTGTTGTCGCCTCCTTCGATAGAATCCATTCATAGAACGGGATGAAAACAGGGATTCATGCGAATCTCTTCCTGATTTTCCGCATTTTACAATTCGTCCCTGACCGCGTATTCCCGGTACGTTTCTCCCGTCAGCGTTTTCCAGCGGAAAAGCGAACCTTCGAGCGTCATGTACCCCCGCGGCGATTGCTCCTTGGGGATGGACACGGAGCCGGGGTTCAGGTAAACGTGCGTGCCATACTCCTCGCAGGCGGGAACGTGGGTGTGCCCATGCAGCAGAATATCGCCCGGATGCAGCGGCGGCAAATGCGCGTTGTTGTATACATGGCCGTGCGTGGCGAACACCATGCGTTTCCCCAGCGCCAGCAGGGCGTAATCCGCCAGGATGGGAAACTGCAGCATCATCTGATCGACCTCCGTGTCGCAGTTGCCGCGCACGCAGAGGATATCCTTTTGCAGCGGGTTCAGCATTTCGATCACCCGCTTGGGCGCGTACTCCGCGGGCAAATCGTTGCGCGGGCCATGGTAGAGAATGTCGCCCAGCAGAAGCAGGCGGTCGGCCTTTTCTCTTTGCCAGGCGTTCAGTAAGTCCTCACAGTACAGCGCGGAACCGTGAATGTCGGAAGCGATCAGCCATTTCATTGCGGAATGTTCTCCTTCTGTTCATTGCCATTTTATTGTAGACGATCAAAAAAAGCGTGTCAAGGAAAAATGAAAGAAAAACAGGAGACAAAGACGCCTCCTGCTTATTCCATTATGAAACGTAATTGTTCAGTCGCTTACCGTAGAAGAACATCATGCCAGAGAGGAGTTAGGAGAGAGAAGATAGGAGAGAAGTGACTATGCTTTCTTGGCTCTTTTGGCTTACTCTTTTGTATACGGCGCTATCAATCTTCTATCTTCTATCTCCTAAGTAACCACTGATTAATTCATCGCACATAGAAATTATACAATAATATTGTAGGGGCGGATATTATCCGCCCGCATTGCAGAATTGCTACAACGTGGGGAAATGCAGCGAAACGTAATGATTTGCTCCACGGGCGGATGATATCCGCCCCTACACGTTTTTATTCCAACAAACGTATAGAAATTAACATGATTGAATAGATCAGTTTTTACCTAACTTCTATCTTTGATCGTGCTCTTTTGAATTGTGGCTGAACAGATACCATAAAACTATTCTTCCAGATTTTCCGGCACCACCATGACCAGCTTTTTGGAGATAAACCCGGTATTGCCCTGCTCCGGGTCGCGCACCTGATACCAGTTGGCCGTCTCCCCAAACACCGTCAGCTTTTTGTTGGCGGGATAGCTCAGGATGGCGCGGACTTTATTATTCGGCGCCCAGCGCAGGTTCACCCGGCCGCTGGCGCGGGTGGGACGAACCAGCACGGTAAAGGGGACGGCCACGTTTTTTGCTGTTTTCAGTTCCGCGTTCAGGTCGTCGATGGACACATCCCGGTTCGTATTCTCCACGGGCACCGCTGTCGGCGTCGGCACATTGGCCTGCTTGCTGCGGTAGTAGCCTTCCTTGTCATAGGACAGGTAACGGCAGGAAACATAAGCGTTGATCACGCTGCCGTCGCTCTTTTCATACCGGATTTTTGCCCATCCGTCCTCGTCAATGGAAATCACGTCCACCGCCGAATGGTTGGAAATGCAGCCAAGCAGCGTGTCCACGCTGATAATCGGCTTGCTCCGAACGTTCAAAGGGTCGCCGTCCTGGGTGCTGACGTACATCGTTTCGCCCAAAGCGGACGAAACGCAGGAAACGGTCAGCAGCATCAGGAAAAGAATGAAATAAAAACGCCTGGTCACAGTGCTTCCTCCTTCCATTGCACAGGGATATTATAACAGAAAATGCCAGCGGAATACAAGGTGAAATTTCAGCTTCTTTCCGATGGGAAAGATGGTGGGAGATTCCATCCAGCTATCGCATGATGCATGTTAACCAGAGCGAGGGCCTGTGCGATCCGCAGCCTCAATCGGCGCAACTCGCCATGATGGCGAGATTGCTTGTTTCGGCTGATCTCACCGCCGATGA